>DATMSA010000105.1:0-92505 GCA_035565675.1 Capillimicrobium sp.
TGGCCGGCGGCCTCCATCGATGTGGTTATCCGCCGCAGCGGCCCGAACCGATGCGACGGCCAGTCAAGCCCACGAACTTCGCTGCGCAGGCCCGCCGGCCACCTATCTCACGCGGGCCGGACGCCCATAGGGTCTGACGCGACGCTGACGAACGCGCCACTACGCTAGAGCGACTTCATGGCCCATCTGTTCATCTGCCCCAACTGCGGAACCCGGTCGACGGCCTCCGATCGCCAGCGCGGCTTCTCGCGCGAGGCGCGCGGCTGCCCCAAGTGCGGGCACACGTTCCTGTTCGAGCTGATGGACGACTACTACCCCGCGCCGGACGCCGCGTTCTTCGCCACCGACCAGCAGGGGCGCCTCATCCACTGCGGCCGCGGCGCGTTCGAGCTCACCGGGCTCGACGACGAGCGCGCGATCGGGCGGCCGGCCCGGGACGTGCTCGGCCTCACGTTCGAGGACGGAACCGACCACGTGGCCCAGGCGCTCGAGTGGGGCGTGCGCGTGCAGGGCAAGGCGGTGACGGTCCACGCCGAGGGCGACTTCCCCGTCGAGGCGACGGCCGACCTGTTTCCGGCCTACGATGACGACGGCGGCCTGCTGATCGTCCTCACGCCGGCGAAGGCCGTCAAGCCCTCCTGATGCAACACCGCACGCGCAACTTCGCCATTCTGCTGCTCGTCGGCGTCCTGCTCGTCGGCGCGATCGCGGTCATCGTCTCCAAGCCGACGCGGCTGGGCCTCGACCTCAAGGGCGGCGTCGAGCTGATCTACGAGGCGCGGCCGACGAAGCAGTCGGAGGTCACGCCCGAGGCGATCAACCGCGCGATCGACATCATGCGCGAGCGCGTCGACTCGCTCGGCGTCGCGGAGCCGGAGATCCAGCGCTTCGGCGGCCAGCAGATCCAGGTCTCGCTGCCCGACGTGACGAACGCCGAGCGCGCCGAGCAGCAGGTCGGCCAGGTCGCGCAGCTCTACTTCTACGACTGGGAGCCCAACGTCATGGGCCCCGGCTGCCGGCCGGACCCGACCAACCAGCAGCTCACCGGCGGCTCGCAGGCGGGCAACCCGACGTTCGGCATCTCGCTGTACGAGGCGGTGCGGCGCGCGGCGCAGTGCGAGCCGCGCAACCCGGACACGGCCACCCACGAGGGCCGCTACTACCTGCTCGACACGAAGAACGAGCGGGTGCTCGCCGGTCCGGAGGAGAACCGCCGCGACCTCTTCATCGACCAGCCGACGAACCGGCCCACGGCCGACCAGGAGGTCGTCGAGATCCCGGAGGGGACGGTCATCGTCCGCGCCGAGGTCCCCGACGAGGTCGAGACCAAGCCGGACCGCTGGTACGTCCTCAACGACGACCCGGCGCTGCGCGGCACGGACATCAAGAACCCCGAGCAGAACTTCGACCAGGGCCCGGCCGGCACCGGCGGCCCGATCGTCACGTTCGACTTCACCGACCGGGGCCGCGACATCTGGCAGGAGGTCACGCGCGAGATCGCCCAGCGCGGCCAGGCCAACCAGGTGCCGGGCGCCGACCCGCTCGCGTCGGCCCAGCACTTCGCGATCGTGCTCGACGACGAGCTGATCTCGGTCCCGTACATCGACTTCCAGCAGAACCCGGACGGCATCGACGGCGCCAACGGCTCGCAGATCCAGGGCGGGTTCACGATCCAGTCGGCGCAGAACCTGGCCAACCTGCTGCGCACCGGCGCGCTGCCGATCCGCCTGGAGCTGATCTCGCAGTCGCAGGTGTCCGCCACGCTCGGCCAGCAGGCGCTCGACGAGGGCCTGATCGCCGGCATCGTCGGCTTCGCCGTCGTCGCGCTCTTCCTGCTGATCTTCTACCGCGTCCTGGGCCTGATCGCGGTCGGGGCGCTCGTCATCTACGGCGTCTACTTCTTCGCGCTGATCAAGCTCATCCCGATCACGCTGACGTTGCCGGGCATCGCCGGCCTGATCCTCACGTTGTCCGTCGCCGCCGACGCGAACATCGTGATCTTCGAGCGGGTGAAGGAGGAGATACGCGCCGGCAGATCGATCCCGGCCGGCATCGCCCAGGGCTACAAGAAGGGCCTGGCGGCGATCATCGACGCCAACGTCGTGACCTTCATGGTCGCGTTCATCCTGTTCATGCTCGCGACCGCGGGCGTGAAGGGGTTCGCGTTCACGCTCGGCGTCGGCACCGCGGTCTCCCTGTTCACCGCCGTCCTCGCGACCCAGGCCGTGCTCGGCACGATGGGCAACTCGCGCCTGCTCGCGCATCGCACCGCGCTGGGCGCCAGCGAGCAGAAGTACCGGATCCGCTTCGACTTCATGGGGTACTCGAAGTGGTTCTTCTCCGCGTCCGGCGTGATCCTGATCATCTGCGCGCTGGCCGTCGGCGGGCGGGGCCTGAACTTCGGCATCGACTTCGAGTCCGGCACCCGGATCACCACCGAGCTGCAGCAGAAGACCGACGAGAACGGCGTCCGCGAGGCGATCTCGGCGCTCGGCTACGAGAGCGCCGAGGTGCAGAAGGTCACCAACGACGAGCTCGGCGACAACGCGTTCCAGATCTCCGGCGACATCGCGCCCGACGACGTCCCGAAGGTCCGCAACGCGCTGAACGAGGACTTCGGCGGGACCCCCAACTTCACGAACCAGTCGATCGGGCCGACGTTCGGCGAGAGCGTGGCCAGATCGGCGGTGATCGCGATCATCGCGTCGCTGCTCGTCATCTCGGTCTACATCGCGCTGCGCTTCGAGTGGAAGTACGCGGTGCCGGTCCTGATCGCGGTGACGCACGACCTGTTGATCACGGCGGGCATCTACGCCCTACTCGGCCTGGAGGTGACGACGTCGACGGTCGCGGCGCTGCTCACGATCTTGGGCTTCTCCCTCTACGACACGATCATCGTGTTCGACCGGATCCGCGAGAACGTGCCGCGGATGCCGCGCGCCGCGTTCTCCCAGATCGTCAACCGCTCGATGAGCGAGGTCATCGTCCGCTCGCTGGCGACCTCGTTCTGCACCCTGCTGCCCGTCCTGTCGCTGCTGCTGTTCGGCGGCGAGACGCTGCAGGACTTCGCGATGGCGCTGCTGATCGGCACCGCGTCGGGCACCTACTCGTCGATCTTCATCGCCGGCCAGGTGCTGACGCACTGGAAGCAGCGCGAGCCCGTCTACCAGGCGCGCGCGAAGCGGATCATCGAGACCCAGGGCTACATCCCGGCCTACCCGACGCCGATCGACGGCGCTCCGGTCGAGGTGGAGCCGCAGCGCAAGCGGCGCCGCTGGCGGTCCGGTCCGGCCCTGCCCGGACAGCCGCCCGAGGTCTCGCGCGAGGAGTTCGAGGAGCTCGTGGCCGACATCGAGGAGACGGCGAGCGAGGCGCGGACGAGCACCGCGACCGCCGAGCGGCGGCCCGCGAAGCCGACGCGCGTGCCGCGGCGGCCGGACGCGCAGCCGCAGGCGCAGCCCCCCGAGCCGGCCGCGGCGCCCGAGACGCCGCCCGCCGCCGAGGAGGCCCCGCCGGCCAAGCCGGCCGAGGACGAGGGCCCGCCGCCCGAGCCGGGCTCCGGGGCCGATCTCAGCCCGGAGGACGTCGTGATGCCCAAGCGCGAGCAGAAGGGCGGCTCGCGCTCGTCGCGTCAGCGCCGTCGCAAGGGGAGGCCTCGCTGATGGCCATCTTCGCGTGGGTGATGATGGGGCTGGCGCTGTGGCACTTCGCCGTGTGGGTGCCCGACCGCTTCTGGGGCGGCATCGTGGGCGCGTTCCTGGCGTCGGCGATCGGCGCGATCGTGTTCGGCTTCATCGTCAGCGGGTTCAAGGTCCCCGGGCTCGACGACACGACGATCGTCACGGCGCTGGAGGGGATCCCGGGCACGCTGATCGGCCTCGCGATCTGCTACTGGGTCGGCGTGCGGCGCGGCAACCAGCCCGTCATCCACTGAGCGCCCGCGCGCCCGTCTCGCGGGCCGCATCGTTCATCTGTCCAGTTTCGCGTGAGTTCTGCCGATAGATGGGTGAAGGGCCTCACCCAACGTAGACTGGGCGGCTCCCAACCCCGGACGGGACACGGAGGACATGAGCAGGCAGGGCGGGACGAGCGAAGGCCATGAGCGGCCTCTGACGGGCAGGGCCTCCGCGGCGCGGATCTTCGCGCTCGCGATCCTGTCGCTCGCCGTGCTGCTCGGGTCGCTGCTGGCCGTCCGCGCGATCGGCGTCACCGACGTGTCCCACACGCCGGCGGCCGTGCAGGCCGGCGGCGTCGCCGACGACGACGGCTCCGCCGACGAGCTCGTGCTGCCCGGCGACGGCCGCGAGGAGCGCCAGGAGCGCGCCCGCCGCGCCGCCGAGCGCGAGGCCCGCCAGCGCGCCGCCGCCCGCGAGCGCGCGCGCAAGCGGGCGCGCGAGGCGCGTCAGCGCGCGAGCGCGTCCGGCACGACCACCGCGGCCTCCCGCGCGTCCGGCTCCTCGGGCGGCTCGCCGTCGTCATCCGCGCCCGCACCCGCCACGAGCACGCCGGCGCCCGCGCAGAGCACCCCGGCGCCCGCGCCGACGCAGAGCGCGCCCCCGGCCCAGAAGGCGACCACCGGCTCCGGCGGCTCCTCGAAGGGCTCCGGCGGCGGCTCAAAGGGCGGCGGGCAGACGAAGCACCACGTGGTCGTCGTCGAGTAGCGCGCCGCGCGCCAGGTCCGCAACGGCATCATCGAGGGCGCGCGGGCCAGTTCCGCGTCCGCACGTGCCCGTCCCTGACGCGAGTGGCGTTTTCTTTCCAGGGGGTGGAAAGAAATCGCCACTCGCGCGCCGGGGCGCGGCGACGTTCCGGCGCGCGGTTCCGTTTCACCGCGACCGCCCACTCGTCCTCGCCGCTGCCGTTGTCGTCTCGCGATCGCATAGCGAGCTCAAACTGACAATGGCGCGGCGGGGGAGGGGCGCGGCGCGGGGGGAGGGGCGCGGCGCGAGGGAGGGGCGCGGCGCGGGGAGGGGCCCGGCGCGGCCCCTCAGGCGCCCGGCGCGCAGGGGATCGGCTGGAAGTCGTACGGCGAGGCGCAGCCCGCGGTGCGGGTGCGCGGGCGCGGGATGCCGCGCGTGAAGCGGTAGATCTTGTAGCGGCCGACGAAGCCCTCGCGGCGGACCTCGATGTGGAGCCGGGTGTTGCGGCGCAGGCGCAGCGGCAGGCCGCCCAGGCGGCGGCTCGTCCCGCGCGCGGTCACCGTCTTGCGATAGCGCTTGGAGCACCCGCGGATGCAGCGCACGATGATCACCGAGCCCGGCTGCACGTCGCGCACCACGAGCCCGGCGATCTGCCGGTTGCGCGGGCGTCGCGCCGTCCCCGTGTAGGTCATCTCGAAGCGCGTGGCGAACTCGGGGATCACGTCCGGGTACTTCACCGGCGGCACCGTCTGCGGCGGCGCCGCGTCGGACGGGAAGGTCGCGACGAGGTCGTAGGCGGCGCCGACCGCCCCGGCCGAGCGCACCTCGATGCTGACCCGCCCGGCGGCCCGGCCCTCGAAGCTCAGCACCAGCGTCTCGCCGACCCGGTTGACCACGCCGCGCGCGGCGATCGCGCCCTCGCCGTCGTAGGCGGTGATCTGGACGTTGTTGCACGTCGGCCCCGGCGTGGCGGGCCCGCAGGTCGTGAGCGTCAGCGACACCTGGACCGGGCCGGGGGCGTTCGTGACCAGGAAGTACCAGTCGGGGTCGCCGACGGCCTCGATCTCGGCCTGCACGGGCGTCCCGGACGCCAGTGGCCCGGAGGCGCGCACGATCGTGTCGTTGGGCTCGAACGGGCCGGTGGGCGCGGCCGAAGCCGCGGCGGGCAGCAGCGCCGCCAGGGCGGCGGTGCAGAGAGCGGCGAGAGTCAGCGTGCGCACGTCAGGCCCCTGTCCGGTCGCCGCGGCCCGTCCTGGCCGCGGACGGCGGCAGTGTACCCGGACCGTCCCCGACGCCCGCCGTTCCGTCGGGGGCGGCGCCTAGCGTCCCGGCCGTGACCAGCCCCCGCCGCCTCGAGATCGCGCCGTGCCCGACCGCGCCGGCCGCCGTCCTCGAGCGCGAGCTCGGCGTCAGCGGCGTCGTCGCCCAGGTGCTCGTGCGCCGCGGGTTCGACGATCCCGACGCCGCGCGCGCGTGGCTGGCCGCCGACGAGGCGCACCCGCCCGCCGCGTTCGCCGGGATGGAGACCGCGGTCGCGCTGGTCGCCCGCCACGTCGAGCAGGGCTCGCGCATCGTCGTCCACGGCGACTACGACGTCGACGGCGTCTGCGCCACCGCGATCCTCGTCCGCGCGCTCCGAGCCCTCGGCGCGCAGCCGGCCTGGTACCTGCCCAGCCGCGCCGAGGACGGCTACGGCCTGCGCCCGCACACGGTGGAGCGGCTCGCGCGCCAGGGCACGCAGCTCCTCATCACCGCCGACTGCGCGATCACGGCCGTCGACGAGGTCGCCCAGGCGCGCGCCGCCGGCATGGACGTGCTCGTCACCGACCACCACGCGCCGCGCGCCGACGGCCGCCTGCCCGACGCGCCGATCGTGCACCCGGCGATCTGCGGCTACCCGTGCGCCGAGCTGTGCGCCGCCGGCGTCGCCCACAAGCTCGCCCACGCGCTCGGCGCGCCCACCGCCGACGAGGACCTCGACCTCGTCGCGCTCGCCACCGTCGCCGACGTCGTCGCCCTGCGGGGCGAGAACCGCCGGCTCGTGCGCGAGGGCCTGCAGGCGCTGCGCACGACCCGCAAGCCGGGCCTGCGCGCGCTCATGGCCGTCGCGCGCTGCGACGTCGCCCGCGTCGACGCCGGCGACGTCGGCTTCCGCCTGGCGCCGCGCATCAACGCCGCCGGCCGCCTCGCCCGCGCCGACGCCGGCCTCGAGCTCGTGCTCACCGACGACGACGCGCGCGCCCGCCAGGTCGCCGAGGAGCTCGACCGCATCAACGCCGAGCGCCGCCACGTCGAGGAGCGCATGCTGTTCGAGGCGGAGGCCCAGGCGCGCGACCAGGCCGGGGCGACCGCGATCGTCGTCGCCGCCGAGGGCTGGCACCCGGGCGTGGCCGGCATCGTCGCCTCCAAGCTCGCCGAGCGCCACCATCGCCCCGCGGTCGTGATCGCGCTGGAGCGCACGGCCGGCGTCGGGCTGCGCGGCACCGGGTCCGCGCGCTCGATCCCCGCGTTCGACCTGCTCGCCGGGCTGCAGGCCTGCGCCGCGCACCTCGGCCGCCACGGCGGCCACCGCGCCGCCGCCGGCCTCGAGATCGACGGCGCCGAGATCGACGCGTTCCGCGCCGCGTTCGCCGCCCACGCCGCCGCGGTCCTCACCGACGACGACCTGGTGCCCGTCCAGCGCGTCGACGCGATCGTCGCCGGCGGCGACGTCGGCCACGCGCTGGCCGAGGAGCTCGAGCGCCTGGAGCCGTTCGGCCACGGCAACCCGCCGGTCCGGCTCCTGCTGCCCGCCGCGCGCCTCGCCGACCCGCGCCCGATGGGCGAGAACGGCCGCCACCTGCGCTGCACGGTCGAGACCGGCGGCGTGCGCGCCCGCGCGGTCGTCTTCGGCTGCGACGGCCGCCTCCCGGTCGCCGCCGGGACCCCCGCCGACGTCGTCGTCGCGCTCGAGCTCGACCGCTACCGCGGCACGGTCGAGCCGCGCCTGCTGCTGCGCCACGCGCAGGCGTGCTCGCCCGCGCCCATCACCGTCGTCGGCGAGCCCGAGGACTACCTGCAGGCCGCGCTCGCCGAGCTGCACGCGCCGCTGGAGCCGCCCGCGCCCGCGCCGGTCCGCGCCGCCCCGGCCGACCGGCGCGACCGCGGGATCGCCGGCACGCTCGCCGCGCTCGTCGCCAGCGGCGAGCCCGTGCTGGCCGTGTGCGCCGACGTGCCCGCGCGCCTGCCGGGCCTGCGCGAGCGCCTCGGCGGGTTCGCGCTGTGCTCGTGGACGGCGCTGGAGCGCGACCCCGCGCTTGCCGATCCCTACGAGCACGTGGTCGCCATCGACCCGCCATCCAGGCGGGCGGCTGTGGCCCATGTGACGGTGCTGGCCTGGGGGACCCCGGAGCTACACTTCGCCAGGCAGATCCATGAGCGTGAGAACCGACTCCGTGAACCGCTCGCCGCGCTGTACCGCGCCCTGCGGGACGCGGGAGGCGCTCGGGGCGAGCAGCTCGTCGCCCTGCTGCGTGGGGAGGACCGGTCGCGCCCGGCCGCGGTCGCGGGCCGTCTGCTGCGCGTCCTCGCCGAGCTGGACCTCGTCCGCGTCGACGTCGCGGCCGGCGCCGTCGACGTCCCGCCCGCGGAGCGCACCGATCTGGGCCGCTCGGCGACCTACCGCGTGTGCGAGCAGCGTCTGGAGGAGGGGCTGGCATGGCTGAGCGTCCCGGCAACGGCGGCACGCCGGGCGGCGTGAGCACGCCGCCGCGCGAGCGCGAGCGCAGCGCCCACGCGCCCGTCCAGCGCGAGCCCATCGACTGCGTGGCCGACCCGGCGGCGCACACGCTGCCGCTGCGCAGCGACCTGACCGAGTCCGAGCGCCTGCTGCTCGGCGACCTGTTCGCGGTCGTCGAGGAGCACGCCGCCGACTCCGTGGTGGAGATCGACCGCGACCGCGTCGCGGAGGCGTTCGTGTTCGCCTGCGAGCACCACGCCGACCAGCGCCGCCAGTCCGGCGAGGACTTCATCACGCACCCGGCCGCGGTCGCCAAGATCTGCGCCGGGCTGCGCCTGGACACCGAGACGCTGTGCGCGGCCCTGCTGCACGACACCGTCGAGGACACGACCGCGTCGCTCGACGAGGTCCGCGAGCGCTTCGGCGACGAGATCGCCAGCCTCGTCGACGGCGTCACGAAGCTCACCGGCATCACGTTCACCTCGCGCGACGAGGCGCAGGCCGAGAACTACCGCAAGATGATGGTCGCGATGGCCTCGGACATCCGGGTCATCCTCATCAAGCTCGCCGACCGCCTGCACAACATGCGGACGATCTCGGCGATGCCCAAGCAGAAGCAGATCGACAAGGCCAAGGAGACCCTGGAGATCTACGCGCCGATCGCGCACCGGCTGGGCATCCACGCGATCAAGTGGGAGCTGGAGGACCTCGCCTTCCAGGCGCTGCACCCGCGCAAGTACCAGGAGATCAAGGGCCTGGTCGCCCAGCAGCGCGAGGAGCGCGAGGCGTACGTCCGCGAGGCCGGCGAGTACCTGGCGCGCGAGCTCGAGGCGCTGGGCATCGAGGCCGAGATCGCCGGGCGCGCCAAGCACTTCTACTCCATCTACTCGAAGATGACGAAGAAGGGCCGCGAGTTCAACGAGATCTACGACCTCACGGCCATGCGCGTCGTCGTCGACTCGGTGAAGGACTGCTACGGGGCCGTGGGCGTCATCCACAGCCTCTGGAAGCCCCTGCCCGGGCGCTTCAAGGACTTCATCGCGATGCCGAAGTTCAACATGTACCAGTCGCTGCACACGACGGTCATCGGGCCGGAGGGGCGGCCGCTGGAGATCCAGATCCGCACCCGCGAGATGCACGACATGGCGGAGTTCGGCGTCGCCGCGCACTGGATCTACAAGGAGGGCAAGGACGGCGCGCCCGCCAACGCCAAGGGCGAGGAGAAGCTCAAGTGGCTGCGGTCGATGCTCGACTGGCAGCAGGAGCTCTCCGATCCCAAGGAGTTCATGGAGAACCTCAAGGTCGACCTGTTCGAGGACGAGGTCTTCGTGTTCACCCCCAAGGGCGAGGTGAAGTCGCTGGCCGCGGGCGCGACCCCGCTGGACTTCGCCTACGAGGTCCACACCGAGATCGGCCACCGCTGCGTCGGCGCGCGCGTGAACGGCAAGATCGTGCCGCTGCACTACGAGCTGAAGTCCGGCGACATCGTCGAGATCCTCACGGCCAAGCAGGACCGCGGGCCGTCGCGCGACTGGCTGTCGCTGGTGCGCACCACCCGCGCGCGCAACAAGATCAAGGCCTGGTTCAAGGCCGAGTCGCGCGAGGACACCGAGCACGCGGGCCGCGAGCTGCTGCAGGAGCACCTGCGCAAGGCCGGCCTGCCCGCCCAGAAGATCGCCGGCTCGGCGCTGCTGGCCGACGTCATCCGCGAGATGGGCTTCCGCAAGGCCGAGGAGTTCTACATCGCGCTGGGCGGCGCGAAGATCTCGGCCAAGGTCGTCACGAACAAGGTGCTGCAGCGCCTCAAGCAGGGCGAGGCGGCCGAGGAGGAGCACACCCCGGCCGAGACGCTGATCACGCCCGGCCGCCGCGCGCGCCGCCAGCCGACCGGCTCGGCGACCTCCTACGGCATCCGCGTCGAGGGCGTCGAGGACGTGATGGTGCGCCTGGCCAAGTGCTGCCGCCCGGTCCCGGGCGATCCGATCGTCGGCTACGTCTCGCTGGGGCGCGGCATCACGATCCATCGCGAGGACTGCCCGAACGCGGTCGCGCTGCGCAAGGACCCGGAGCGCTTCGTCCCGGTGGAGTGGGAGGGCGAGCACAAGAGCTCGTTCAAGGTGGAGCTCGAGGTCGACGGCTTCGACCGCCACCGCCTGCTCGAGGACCTGTCGCGCACGATGGCCGAGGGCGGCCTGAACATCGTCGAGGCGCGCTGCCTCGTCGTGCCGCCGATGGTGCAGAACCGCTTCGTGGTGGAGGTCGCCGACACCGCCTCGCTGCGCACGACGATCAACCGCCTGCGCCAGATCGACAACGTCTTCGACGCCTACCGCGTCACGCCGGGCGCCGGCGGCTGAGCCTCGGCGCGCCTGGACGTTCGTCCGATCGCGCGCACGCCACCGGGTACCGTTGATGATCACGGACTCGCATATGCCAAGGAGGCATCTCACAGCGGCGGCGCCGGGCATCCTGCCCGCGGAGCCCACCACCCCGACCAGAGCGCCGCAGCGTGACGCAAGCGGGACCTTCCACCTGCGCCAAGGCGCCCCGGGTCCCAGCCCGGTCCTGGTCCCCGGGCCCACCGAGGTCCTGACGCTCCAGGACGCGGCGGTCCTCCTGCAGGTCGACACCGGCGCCCTGCGCCGCCTCGCGGAGGCCGGCGAGCTGCCCGGCCGCCAGATCGGCGGGCACTGGCGCTTCTCGCGCTGGGCGGTGCTCGACTGGCTCGCTCAGGGCGGCGCCACGCGCACCGCTCCGACGCACCTGCGCCGCGCGAGCTGATCGCGTCTCGTACCCTCGCGGGCGTGACCCGTGCCGCGCTCGCCCTCCTCGCCGCCCTGCTGATCGCCGCCGCGCCCGCACCTGCCGCCACGCCGCGCATCGCCGGCGGGGCCGCCACCGACATCAGCGCCGTGCCCTGGCAGGTCTACGTCAGCAACACGGCGCTCGGGATCGGCTGCGGCGGCGCGATCCTGAGCGAGCGCGTGGTCCTCACCGCCGCCCACTGCCTCGAGCACGACTCGCCGGCGGGCGTCACCGTCGTCGCCGGCCTCAGCGACGTCAGCCGGTGGGCGCCGGGCCGCACCCCGCCCGGCGGCCAGGCGGCCGCGGCCGCGTCGGTGCGCCTGCACCCGGCCTACCTGGCCGACCCGCCCACCGACGACGTCGCGGTCATCACGCTCGCCACCCCGCTGGACCTGTCGGGCCCGCTGACGCGCGCGATCCCGCTCGCCCCGGTCGGCGCCGCCCCCGCGGCGGGGGCGCCGCTGCTGGTCAGCGGCTACGGGCAGCAGGGCGCGGACGTGCCCGCCGACGGGCGCCTGTACTCGGCGCCGGTGACCGCGCTCGCCGACTTCCAGTGCCTGGGCTCGCTGGCGCCCAACCGCACGGCCGGCGCCCTGTGCGCGACCGCGACCGGCGCCGGCGCGCCGTGCTTCGGCGACAGCGGCGGGCCGCTCGCCGCCGACGGCGTGCTCGTGGGCATCGTCAGCACCGGCTCCTCCGACGCGCCCTGCACCGGCCGGGCGCCCGACGTGTACGTCGACGTCACCGCGCCCGAGGTCCGCGCGTTCATCGACGGCTCCGGCACGCCGCCGATGGCGCCGCGCCTCAGCGCCCCGCCCGGGCTGTCGAGCGTCGACCCGCCGGTGGTCGGCAGCCCGCTGCGCTGCGCCCCCGGCACGTGGAGCGGCGCCGACTCGATCACGTACGCGTTCGTCGACGCCGCCAGCGGCGCGGTGCTGCAGAACGGCCCGCGCGCGACGTTTGCGCCCAAGCCCGCCAACGTCGGCGCCACCGTCACCTGCGTGGTGCAGGCCGCCAACGCGGGCGGCGTCTCGTCGGCCGGCACCGGCACGTCGGGCGCGGTGCAGCCCGACACCGTCGCCCCCGAGGCGGTGCTGCGCTCGGTGCGCTGCCGCGGCGGGCGCTGCGTGGTGCGCCTCCAGGCCGGCGACCGCAACTCGACCGGCCCGCTGCGCGTCCAGGTCACCGCCCAGCGCCGCGGCGCGCGCCGCGCCACCCGGCTGCGGGTCCGCCACCGCGGCGGCGTCGACTACGTGGCCACCGGCCGCGTCGCCCGCGGCACCGTGACCGTGCGGCTGCGCGTCCGCGACGCGGCCGGCAACCGCGCCACCGGCAGCCACATGACGCGGACCGTCCGCGTCCGCTAGCTCGGCTCGTCGGGCTGCTGCGGGTCGCGCGCCAGGTACTCGGGGCTCGCGATGAGAAACAGGCCGCTGACGACGAACCCGACGAGCGCGAGGACGCCGAACAGCCGCGTGTACCACGCCTCGAACGGGATCATCAGCACGATCCCGAGCACGAACAGGGCGGGGCAGAGGCGGCGCAGCGTCACGGGCGCTCCTGGGACTGGTCGCTGGCGGTGATCGGGCGGAAGCGCTGGTCGAGCGGCTCGAACTGCTGGTCGAGCGTCCCGCGCAGCACGAGCCGGTAGAGGTAGACGAGCGACGGCACGAGCACCAGCGCGCCGATGCCGAGCGCGATGAGGGTCGCGGCGAGCGTCGCGTCGCCCGCGGCGGCCTCGTCGAGGGTCAGCGCGCCGGGCAGCAGGTCGGGGCTCTGCGCGAACGCCCAGCCGAGCACGACGCAGGCGACCGCGCCGGCGGAGGTCCAGCGCGCGAGCGACATGCGCCGCGTCCACACGAGCGCCATCGTGGTGACCCCGAACGCGGCCGACGCGAGCACGCACACCAGGCCACCGCCGGACGTGAGCCCGTCGAACAGCCAGCGTGCCTCCTCGCGCACGACGAACAGCCCGCCGATCGCCAGCGCGCCGGCCACCGCGCCCGCGCCCAGCGCCCGGCGGCGGAAGGCCTCGACGAGGTCCGGCAGGTCCGCGCGCACGGCGTCGGCGGCGAGGTACACGGCCGACACGTAGGCGCCGGTGGTCACGGCGAGCACGCCGACCAGGATCGACGTCGGGTTCAGCCACGACTCGAACGGCGGCCCGAGCGCGTTGCCCTCGGGCACCTCGCCGGCGGCGATCCCGCCCAGCGCCGCGCCCATGCAGAACGGCACGATCACCGACGACAGCGCGAACACGGCGCCGAACACGCGCGCCTCGGCGATCGTCGCCGCCTGCCCGCGCACCGCGAACGCGACGCCGCGGAAGATGATGCCCAGCGCGGCCCCGAACAGCGGCACGTAGAGCGTCGACATGATCGACCCGAAGAACACGGGGAAGCACGTCCACAGCACGACGAGCACGAAGATCAGCCACACGTGGTTGGCCTCCCACACGGGGCTCATCGAGCGCTGGATCAGCCCGCGCACGCGCCCGCCGCGGTGCGCGCCGCCGGCGGTGAGGTCCCAGAACCCGGCGCCGAGGTCGGCGCCGCCGAGCACGGCGTAGGCGGTCAGCCCGATCATCGCCAGCGCCAGGCAGACCTCGGCCATCAGCGCGCCTCCACCGGGGTGCCGACCTCGACGTCGGGCGGGCGGGCGGCCAGGCGCCGCAGCAGCCACACGACCGTGGCCGCCAGCGTGACGTAGACCGCGAGCGCGACGAAGAACGCGATCGGCAGCCCGCTCGCGTCGGTGACCGCGTCCTCGACGCGCATCACCTCGTAGACGATCCAGGGCTGGCGTCCGACCTCGGTCGTCACCCAGCCGCTGATCATCGCGATCGCCGCCAGCGGCCCGGCCGCGACGACGAGCCGGAAGAACCACTTCGACCGCGGCAGGCGGCCCTTGCGCCACCACACGAGCGCGTAGAACACGCCGGCGAGCGCGAGCAGCGTGCCGATCCCGATCATCGTCTGGAACGCGTAGCGCACGACGTTGACCGGCCCGGGACGGTCGTCGGGCGGCACCGAGTCGAGACCCTGCACGGTCGCGTCGGGGTCGTGGTAGGCGAGGATCGAGAGCAGGTAGGGGATCTCGATCGCGCCCTTGACCTCCTGCGTGTCCTTGTCGTACCAGCCGAGGATGTGGAACGGCGCGCCGGACTCGGTCTTCGGCAGCCCCTCGAACGTCGCCAGCTTCACGGGCTGGTCCTCGGCGACGGTGCGCCCGGCCCAGTCGCCGAGCACGACCTGGACGGGGGAGACCAGGCAGGCGACGGTCAGCGGCACGATCATCCCGATGCGCACGTAGCGGGTGCGGCGCCCGCGCAGCCAGGCGAACGCGTACACGCCGGCGACCGTGAACCCGGCGACCATGTAGCCGGCGGCGTACATGTGCACGAGCTCGTGCCAGAAGAAGTCGTTGAACAGCGCCTCCCACGGGCGCACGTTCGTCACCGCGCCGTTGACGA
Organism: Capillimicrobium sp.; assembly: GCA_035565675.1. Lineage (GTDB taxonomy): Bacteria > Actinomycetota > Thermoleophilia > Solirubrobacterales > Solirubrobacteraceae > Capillimicrobium. Next base: position 14,636 of record DATMSA010000105.1, read on the forward strand.
CGTCGAAGCCGACCGGGTTGTTCATCCACCCGTTCACCGAGATCACCATCAGCGAGCCGGTGATCCCGGTGATGATGATCGGGATGCCGGTGAGGATGTGGGCGCGGCGCGGGAGGCGGTCCCAGCCGTACACGTAGATCGCGATGAAGATCGCCTCGAGGAAAAAGGAGACGCCCTCGAGCGTGAACGCGACGCCGAACACGTCGCCGAACGTCGCCATGAAGTTCGGCCACAGCAGCCCGAACTCGAACGACAGGATCGTGCCGGTGACGACGCCGACGGCGAACAGGATCAGCATCACCTTCGACCAGCGCTTGGCCAGCGCCTTGTAGGTCGGGTCGCCGGTGCGGAGGTACAGGCCCTCCATGAAGACGACCATCGCCGGGAAGGCGATGCCGAAGCAGACGAGCGGGATGTGCACGGCCAGCGACATGGCCTGCAGCTCGCGCGCCCACAGCAGGTGCTCCTGATCGGGCTGGCCGAGCCTGCCGGTCACCTCGGCCGCAGCGAGCAGGAACGCGCTCATCGAAGCGGGACAGTACCGCGTCCCCGGGACGACCGCCGGGCCGAATGCTATCTTCGGATAGATATCCGATATCGACATGAGAGGAGGGCGCCATGGCTCCTTCACGCCGTTCCGAGGCCACCCGAGCCCTCTACGTGCGCATCCCGCTGTCGGCCGCCGAGCGGCTCGATCGCGCCGCCGAGGCTCGCGGCGCGTCCAAGCGCGACCTGATCGCCGGGCTGCTGGCCGAGCACCTCGACGAGGTCGCCGCCGGCGACCGGGCGGCGCCTGCGCGCCCGATCACCGTGGGCGGCGACGAGCTGGCGGTCGGCCACCACGCGTTTCGCGCCGCGCCGGCGCCCGACGTGCTCACGCTCGAGGAGGCCGCCGAGCTGCTGCGCGTGACGCCCGAGGCGCTGGCCGCCCGCGCCGAGGCGGGCGAGGTGCCGGGGCGCCGGATCGGCGACGAGTGGCGCTTCCGCCGCGAGGCGCTGCTCGCGTGGCTCGGGCCGCTCAGCTGACGACGGCCAGCGCGCCCGGGCGCACGGTGTAGCGCGCCTCGGCGACGGTCCCGACGTAGTCGCCGTCGACCTGCAGCGGCAGCTCGCGCTCGTCGAGCGAGCGCACGGTCAGCGCGTGGACGCCCTCGAAGTGGGCGACGCGCCGGTGGTCGACGACGCGCAGGGTGCGCGACAGCGCGCGGGCGGCGATCGTCGGGATCGCCAGCGGGCTGGTGCGCTCCAGCACGACCGCGCTCAGCGACCCGCCGTCGAGCGCGGCGCCCTCGGCCAGCGAGATGGGGCGGTCGCGGAAGTAGGTGTACGGGTCGCCGTTCTGGACGATCGTGGTGACGCCGGTCGCATGGCCGCCGCCGTCGACCTCGACCTCCATGCGCGGCGGCTTGACCAGGTACTCCTGCAGGAACGCCCCGATCGCGGCGGTGGTGAAGAAGTACGGGCCGAAGCGGGCCTTCAGGTGCGGGCGCGCGTCGACGCGCCGCACGACCGTGGCGTCGAGCCCGACGCCGGAGGAGAACGTGAACGCGCGGTCGTTGACCATCGGCAGGTCGATCCGGCGCGGCTCCCAGCGGTCGGCGAGCGCGAGCAGGTGCGCGGTGGCGTCGACGATCTCGTTGGGGATCCCGAGCATCCGGCACAGCACGTTCGTGTTGCCGCCCGGCAGCGGGAAGATCGGCGTGTCGGAGCCGATGAGCCCGTTGACCGCCTCGTTGACGGTGCCGTCGCCGCCGAACGTGACGACGACGTCGTAGCCCTCGTCGGCGGCCTGGCGGGTCATCTCCGTCGCGTGGTCGCGGCGCTCGGTGTCGATCGCGGTGACGTCGTAGCGGCCCTGCAGGGCGTAGACGACGAGCGTGCGCAGCCGCTCGGAGACCGTCGTCGCGTACGGGTTGACGATCACGAGCATCCGCCGGCGCTCGACATCGGCGTCGGGCCGCGTCGCGGCGGCGAGCGCCTCGAGCTGGGCGAGGGAGAGGGCGGAGGAGGAGGCCATCGGACGGCGGGTGCGGTCGCGTGAACCTACACCGCGCCGGGCGGCCGGGTTACGGCGTCAGGCGGATGTCCGGGCTCGATCCGCTTCGCGGTCCCGAAGCGCAGCGCGGGGTCCCCGTCGCGGTGCTCGGCCCACACCGGGCCCAGCAGGAACGCCTCGTGGTCGCCGACGTCGACGCGCTCGAGCACCTCGCCGACGAACCGGTTGCGGCAGGCCTCCAGCAGCGGCACGCCGTGCGGCCCCTCGCGCCACTCGACGTGGGCGAACTTGTCGACCTCGTCGCCGGTCTCGCCGCCGAACAGCTCGGCCAGCTCCGGCGCGTCGACCGGGACGACGTGCACGGCCAGGTGCGTCGCGCGCCGGGCGACGCCGTGCGTGCGGTTGGCCTTCGACAGGCACGCCATGAAGCGCTGCGGGTCGACCGAGCAGGGGACGCCGAAGCCGATCAGGCATCCGGAGCGCTCGCCGTCCGCGGCGGCGGTGACGATGAACATGGGCCCGTCCAGGGCGAGCGTCAGGCCGCTGAACGCGCGGCGGACGGGGTCGTCAGAGCCAGCCACGCCTGCGGAAGTACCCGATCATGGCGAGCAGCAGCACGACCATCGTGACGATGATCAGCCAGAACGCGGTGGTGTCGCCCTGGCCCGGGACGTGGACGTTCATGCCCCAGATCGAGGCCACGAACGTGAGCGGCAGGACGATGACGCTGATCGACGTCAGCACCCGCAGGATGTCGTTGACGCGGTGGGAGATGACCGACTCGTTGGTGGACTCCAGCGCCTCGATCACCTCCTTGTAGTTCTCGAGCATGTCCCAGATGCGCTCGGACGCGTCGACGATGTCGTCGAAGTACACCTCGAGGTCCTCGGCGACGTAGCGGCGCGTGCGCTCGAGGTCGCGCAGGGCGGCGCGCTGCGGGCGGACGATCTTGCGGAAGTTGATGATCTCCTGCTTGACGTTGGAGATGTCGCGCACGATCTCCTCGGAGCGGCCCTCGAAGATGTCCTCCTCGAGCCGCTCGAGCTTGTTGCCCATCTTGCGCAGCATCGGGAACGACGCGTCCACGCAGTCGTCGACGATCTTGTAGAGCAGGTAGCCGGCGCCCTTGGCGAAGAGCTGCTCGCGCAGCTCGTCGTCGCGGCGGCAGCGGTCGAACAGGTAGTCGAGCGGCTGGATCGGCTCGTTGGGCAGCGTGATCACGAAGTCCGACCCGACGAAGACGTCGAGCTCGGCCGCGTTCAGGCGCCCGACCTGCTTGTCGAAGCGCGGGAAGTGCAGGACGACGAACAGGTAGTCCTCGTACTCGTCGACCTTCGGGCGCTGGTTGCGCGAGAAGACGTCCTCGTAGGCGAGCGCGTGGAACTCGAAGCGCTCCTCCAGCCAGGCGCGCTCCATCGGGCGCGGGCGCTCGATGTTGATCCAGCGCAGGCCGGGGGCGACGATCTCCTCGACGCGGGGGGCGCCGGGGCTCTCAGGCTGGGGGACGACCGGGATGCGGCGGGGGCCACGTCGCAGGCGAGGCAGGTTCGGCATGGGGACTTCGCGCCTCGTCGCTCGTCGTGGGTGTCTGGTCCGCCAGCGGCACGCCCTGAGTGTACTTCCCGCTCGACGGCCGATCGAGACGTGCTGGCTCGATTGCAGGTGGCCGTGTATCCTGCCGATCACATAGCTGGACACATCCAGAGGGGTGGAGGGACTGGCCCGATGAAGCCCCGGCAACCCCCCGCGTCGCGCCGGCGTGGGAAAGGTGCCAATTCCTGTGAGATGTGGCGGCAGGTTTCGCTCAAGACCTTCGCCACCTGACCGGCGGAGGTTTTTTCATCATGGGCGCGACCAACCTGAGATGTCGAGAGTGCGGGACGAGCTACGGGCTCGAGGCGCGCTACGTGTGCGAGCAGTGCTTCGGGCCGCTCGAGGTGGCCTACGACCACCAGGGGCTCGCCGACGACCGCGACCTGCTGCGCCGCCGCATCCAGGCCGGCCCGCAGAACATCTGGCGCTACAGCGACTTCCTGCCGCTCGAGGCGCCGCCCGGCCCGTCCGGGCGCGTGCTCTCCCGGGTCGGCCTGCCGGCCGGCTGCACGCCGCTGATCCGCGCCGACCGCCTGGCCGAGCGCCTCGGCCTCGGCGAGGTGTGGGTGAAGAACGACGCCCACAACCCGACGCACTCGTTCAAGGACCGCGTCGTGTCGGTCGCCTCGCAGCGGGCGCGCGAGCTGGGCTTCGACACGCTCGCCTGCGCGTCGACGGGCAACCTCGCCAACGCGGTCGCCGCCCAGGCCGCCGCGCTCGGGCTGCCGTCGTACGTGTTCATCCCCGCCGACCTCGAGGAGCAGAAGATCCTCGGCACCGGCGTGTACGGCACCAACCTCGTCAAGGTCCGCGGCACCTACGACGACGTCAACCGGCTCTGCACCGAGATCTCCGGCGAGCGGGAGCGGTGGGCGTTCGTGAACGTCAACATGCGGCCCTACTACGCCGAGGGCTCCAAGACGCTCGCCTACGAGATCGCCGAGCAGCTCGGCTGGAGCACGCCGGACCGCGTCGTCGCGCCGATCGCGTCGGGCTCGCTGTTCACGAAGATCGCCAAGGGCTTCTCCGAGTGGCTCGACCTCGGGCTGATCGACGGCGCGGTGCCGACGATGAACGGCGCCCAGGCGACCGGCTGCTCGCCCGTCGCGCAGGCCTTCGCCGCGGGCACCGACGTCTGCCGCCCGGTCAAGCCGGACACGATCGCCAAGTCGCTGGCGATCGGCAACCCGGCCGACGGCCCGTACGCGGTCGAGCTGGCGCGCGAGACGAACGGCTCCGTCGACGCGGTGACCGACGACGAGATCCGCGCCGGCATCCGCATGCTGGCCGAGACCACCGGCATCTTCACCGAGACCGCCGGCGGCGTCACCGCCGCGACGCTGGCCAAGCTCGCCGCGCGCGGCGACATCGGCGCCGACGAGCGCGTCGTGCTGGTCATCACCGGCGACGGCCTCAAGACGCTCGACGCGGTCCGCGGCACGTTCGAGTCCCACGAGATCGAGCCCCGCTTCGACGACTTCGAGGCGCGGGTCGAGGAAGGAGTCCACGCCTGATGGCCGTCACGGTCAAGATCCCGACGCAGCTGCGCTCCGCCACCGGCGGGCAGGCCGAGGCGTCGGTGGACGGAGCCACCGTCGGCGAGGTCCTCGACGCGCTGTACGCGCAGCACGACGGGCTTCGCGACCGGATCTGCGGCGAGGACGGCGAGCTGCGCCGCTTCGTCAACGTCTACGTCGGCGGCGAGGACATCCGCTTCCTCGACGGCCTCCAGACGCCGGTCGCGGCCGGCGGCGAGGTCACGATCCTGCCCGCGGTCGCGGGCGGCTGAGCTGAGCGGCGCGTCGGACCGCGCGGTCGCCGAGCGCGCCGCGCGGGCGGCCGGCGAGGCGGCGCGCGCCCGCCACGGCGGCGAGCTGGGCCTGGAGGTCAAGTCGGCCGAGCCGACCGACGTCGTGACGGTCGCCGACCGCGAGGCCGAGGCGGCCGCGGTCGCCGTCGTCGCCGCGGCGCGGCCCGACGACGGCGTGTTCGGCGAGGAGGGCACCGACCGCGCCGGCACCAGCGGCCGGCGGTGGGTCGTCGACGCCGTCGACGGGACGTTCAACTTCTCGCACGGCATCCCGGCCTGGTGCGCGGCGGTGGTGCTGATCGGCGACGGCGGCCCGCTGGCCTGCGCGGTGTTCGACGCCGAGCGCGGGGAGCTGTTCAGCGCCGCCCGCGGCGAGGGCGCGACCCTGAACGGGCGAGCGCTGCAGGTGCGCGACGCCGTCCCGCTGGACCGGGCGGCCGTGTCGTGCCAGTGGGGCTTCGGCAAGCTCGCGCTGCCGGGCGCGCGACGGGTCGTGGGCCGCGTGGTCGACGAGGTCGGCGCGGTGCGCACGCCGGGCTCGGGCACGCTGGAGCTGGCGTGGGTGGCCGCCGGGCGCCTGCACGGCTGGATGCAGCCCGACGCCGCCGAGTGGGACTGGCTGCCGGGCGCGCTGCTGGTCGCCGAGGCCGGCGGCCGGGCGGTGACGGTCGACGACGCCGAGGTGCCGTGGTCGCTGGCCGGCGCCGACGGGACGGTCGCGGCGCTGCGCGGGCTACTGGCGCCCTGACCGCCGCCGGTCAGCCGGTGAGCTGGTCGCGCACGACCTGGTAGGCCGGGCGCAGCGACGTGCTGTCGGACCCGGTGAGGCCCGCGTCGAACGCGCCGCCGCCCGTCCACGAGTAGATGTACAGGCGCTGGATGCGCGGGCTGATGCGCGCCAGCTTGAACATCTGGCGCTCGGCGCGGACCTGGCGGCTCGTCGAGGCCGGGAACCCGGGCAGGAAGCGGTACAGGCCGCCGGTCTCGGTCAGCCACACCGCGCCCTGGACGGCGCCGAGCACCGCGCGCGTGCCGGTGGAGCGGAAGCGGTTGACGTCGGAGTAGTTGTGCAGGCCCCACAGGCGCGGGCGGGTGCGGCCCAGCGCGCGCTGGTAGGCGCGCAGGTACTGGACCGTCTGCCGCGGGTTCGTCGTGTCGAGCACCTCACCGGCGATGAGCGTGCAGCGCGGGCAGGTGCGCCGCATCGTCAGGTAGTAGCCGGCCGCCGCCTTCGGGTTGCGGCACGTGGGCTGCGAGCAGTCGTTGATCTCGTCCCACGGGGAGTAGATGCGCACGAACGGGTAGCGCTTCATGAACGCGCGCACGCCGCGCTGGTAGGCCTTCGTCGACGGCAGCCGCCGCGCGCGGCTGGGCAGGCGCGAGTGCTCGAACGACACGAGGATCTCGTAGCCCATCGCGGTCGCCGTGCGCAGGAACTGGTCGGCCTGCTGGCGCTCGAAGCTCTCGCCCAGCGCGGCGTCGTAGGCCGCGACGTAGCGGACCTTCTTGATCGGGAGCTCGGTGAACGCGGGCACCGAGAACATCGCCGGGCTCTCGTTGCCCATCCCGTACTCGAGGGCGGACGCGGAGGCGGGGAGGAGGGCGAGGCCCGCCGCGACGGCGAGCGCGATGAGCGAGCGGGGCACGGGCGCGGAGCCTAGATCACGCGGTGGTCGTAGGATCGCGGACGCGATGGGGAGGGTGAGGGTGTTCCACTGCGACGACTCCGAGGCGTACCGCGTGCTGGTGCGCGAGGTGCTCGCGGACGCCCCCGACATCGAGCTCGTCGGCGCCGCCGCCTCCGCGCAGGCGACGCTCGACGGCGTGCGCGACGCCCGGCCCGACGTCGTGCTGCTGGACCTGCGCGGGCAGGACCTCGGCCCCGCGACCGTCGGGCGCGTCCGCGACGCGGTGCCCGACGCGCGGATCGTCGTGCTCTCCGGGTGGCCGGGCGAGATCGACGCCGGCCCGATCGACGCGCGCGTCAGCAAGGACGACGCGCTCGACGAGCTCGTGCCGACCATCCGCCGGGTCGCCGGGCGCTGACGCGCGTCCCGAGGACAGGGTTCCTCGACGAATGGACGATCACGGACCGGCCTCCGGCCCCGTAACGTCCGCGCGCATGGCTCCCGACCCCCGCGTGCGCTGCGGCGACTGCTCCTTCGCCTGGTTCGGCGCGTCGGCCGCGCACGGCCTGCGGATCGTCGGGAGCTGCCCGCGCTGCGGCGGCGAGCTGGAGTTCCTCGGCGACGAGGAGCAGGACGCGGCCGACGTAGCCAGGGCCGACCGCTCGGCGTCGGCCGTCGCGCCGGCGTCGGTGCTCGGCACGCCGATGAGCTGGGACCGCTAGGGCGTCAGGCCGTGGCCGGCCGGACCGTGCCGGGCCGGGCGCGGTCCAGCGCGTCGCGCTCGGCCAGGGCGCGCTCCTCGGCGGCCCGGGCCAGGTTCATGCGGGCGCGCACGAGCAGCGACTTGATCGCCGGCACGGTCGTGTCGAGCGCGTCGGCCAGCTCCTCGTAGGACAGGCCGCCGAGCTCCCGGATGATCAGCGCCGAGCGCTGCTGGTCGGGCAGGCCCTGGATGTCGGCGACGACCTGGCGCAGGCGCTCGCGCCCGGCGACCTGCTCGCCGAGGTCGCGGCTGGCGCCGGCGCCGCCGAGGCCGGGCTCGTCGGTGAGCAGCGGCGTGGGGCGGCGCAGGACGTCGAGGCAGCGGTTGTGGGCGACGCGGTACAGCCAGGCCCGCAGGGCCATCGGGCGGTCGTCGGCGCGCAGCGCGACGTAGGCGCGGGCCAGGACGTCCTGCACGACGTCCTCGGCGTCCGCGCCCGCGGACATGCGGCGCACGTAGGCGAGAAGGCGGTCGCGATAGCGGCGGTCGATCTCCGTCATCGCGTGGTCGTCGCCGGCGCGCAGCGCGGCGACCAGGTCCTCGTCGGTGCACGGGCGCAGCGCAGCGCGCGCGCTGAATCGGTACCGGGGCACGGAGTTCACGGTAGCGAGAGTGGTTCGACGGCCTCGGGCGAACGCCTGCCGGGCCGTTCGGCGCCGAACGATCAGGCCACCTCGCGCAGGGCGTCCAGCTCGCGGCTCAGCGACAGGGCGCGCAGGCCCTGCTCCTCGAAGCGGCGGACGTCCTTGGGTGCCATGTCGAGCTCGCGGGCGACGCGCTGCAGCGGCAGCGGCTCGCGCCCGCCGTCCAGGCCGTAGCGCATCTTGATGACGCCGCGCTGCGGCTCGGGGAGCTCCTCGACGGTGCGGCGCACGAGGTCCTCGGTCATCGTCACGTGGACGGTCTCCTCGATCGCGGCGTCGTGGCCGGGGACGAGGTCGCCCAGCGACGCCTCGCCGTCCTCGCCGACCGGCAGGTCGAGGCTGGTGACAACGCGCGACACGTCCATGATCTGCTGCACCTGCGCGACCGGCAGGTCCGCCGCGTCCGCGATCTCCTCAGGCGTGGGCTCGCGGCCCAGTTCGACGGTGAGCCGCCGCTGCACCGCGCCGACCTTGCGCTCGCGCTGGGCGATGTTCGTGGGCAGCCGGATCGTGCGCCCGCCCCCGGCGATGCCGCGCTGGATCGCCTGGCGGATCCACAGCGTCGCGTACGTGGAGAAGCGCAGCCCCTTGCGCCAGTCGAACTTCTCGGCGGCGCGCACCAGCCCGATCACGCCCTCCTGGATGAGGTCCAGCAGGCACAGGTCGTGGTTGCCCTGCATCTGGCGCGCGATCGAGACGACGAGGCGCAGGTTGGAGTTGATGAGGCGGTCCTTGGCCTCCAGGTCGCCGCGCTCGATGCGCTTGGACAGCTCGATCTCCTCGTCGGGGCGCAGCAGCCGGTAGCGGCCGATGCCGTCGAGGAACTGCGCCAGCGCGTCGCTGGTGTTGTGGGCCAGGCTCGTGATCGTGTAGCTGGGCTGCTCGGCCGGGTCGCGGTCGCAGTCGTCGTCGATCTCGATGCCGGCCTCGCCGAGGCGGGCCTGCAGCGCGGAGACGGCCTCGCCCTCCAGGCCGCTCTCCTGCGCGACCTTGTCGAGGTCGCACACGGTGACGACCCGCTCGGTGCCGGCCTGGCGCTTCAGCGCCGCGAAGGCCTCGTCGACCTGCTCGATGCGGATGTCGCCTGCCATGCCCGTTCGCTACCCGGGGAGGCCGGGTGATAACGCGCGGTTGCGCGGCCCCGGGACCCGCAAGGGGATGGAACGGGTCCCGGGGCCATGGCAACCAGGCGGGCGGGAGGTGCCCGGCGTTCCCGGCCGGCGCCGTGCTGGCCGCCGGCCGGTAGGTGAGAACGCACCGTCAGACTTGCGGGTGGTGCAAGCCCGGGCATCCGTGGTCTTCCGCAACCCGGATCCGCAGCGGCTGCGGATCCGGCGTGGAGGCGGCGCGGCGCCTGCGCGCCGTGCGTAGGATCGGGCCGTCCATCGGCCACGCCGCCGGCTGGTCCGGCGGCTTCACGCGAAGGGGTCTCACGTGAGCAGCAGCGACCGGATCCTGACCAGCCATGCGGGCAGCCTCCCGCGTCCCGACGACCTCATCGAGATGAACCGGCGACGGCTCGACGGGGAGGACTACGACCAGGACGCGTACGAGCGGCGGCTGCGCGAGGCCACGATCGAGGTCGTCAAGCGCCAGGCCGAGCTGGGGATCGACATCCCCAACGACGGCGAGTACGGCCACACGATGGGCGCCAAGGTCGACTACGGCGCCTGGTGGAGCTACTCGTTCCAGCGCCTCGGCGGCCTGGGTCTGTGGACGGACATGGCCAACGTGCCCACCGCGCCGGCGACCACGACGATCGCGCTCTCGACGTTCCCGGAGCGCCGCGACTGGGTCCGCTTCGCCGACGCCTACGGCGACCCGGACTCCGGAGTGGCGCCCAAGGGCAAGTCGACGGAGGGCGAGTCCCAGGCCGGCATGATGCTGCCGGTCTGCGAGGGCCCGCTCACGTACACCGGCCACGACGAGGTGCGCCGGGACGTCGCCAACCTGAAGGCGGGGCTGGAGGCGGCCGGCCTGGAGCAGGGCTTCATGTGCGCGCTCGGGCCCGGGAGCGCGTCGCGGATCGGCAACGCCCACTACGCCACCGAGGAGGAGTTCGTGTGGGCGTGCGCCGAGGCGCTGCGCGAGGAGTACCTGGAGATCACCGGGGCCGGGCTGATCGTGCAGATCGACGAGCCGTCGTTCGCCGAGAACTGGGACCAGTTCAACCCGGAGCCGTCCCTGGAGGACTACCTCGCGTTCACCCGCGTGCGCGTCGAGGCGCTCAACCACGCGCTGCGCGGCATCCCGCGCGAGCTGACGCGCTTCCACTGCTGCTGGGGGAGCTGGCACGGGCCGCACACCACCGACATCCCGATCGCCGACCTCGTCGACCTGCTGCTGGAGCTCGACGTCGGCTCCTACTCGTTCGAGGCCGGCAACGTGCGCCACGAGCACGAGTGGCGCGCCTGGCAGGGCGTCGACCTCGGCGGGCGCGTGCTCGTGCCCGGCGTGGTCAGCCACGCCACGAACGTCGTCGAGCACCCGCAGCTCGTCGCCGACCGCATCGAGCGCTTCGCCAACGCGGTCGGGCGCGAGAACGTGATCGCCTCGACCGACTGCGGGCTGGGCGGGCGCGTCCACCCGCAGATCGCGTGGGCGAAGCTGGAGGCGCTCGCCGAGGGCGCGCGCGTGGCGACCGAGCGCCTGTGGGGAGGGGTGGCGGCCGCTTAGCCGGTCGGGCCGGCCGAGCGCGTCCACTCCGCCTTGTGGATGCGCTTGGCCGCCTGGTAGTCGGCCAGCGCCTGCGCGGAGTCGACGTCGCCGAGCGTCGGGTGCCACGGCACCAGCGGCTGGGCGATCTCGACCCCGTAGCGCTTGGCCAGCACGCTGCCCAGCGCCTTCACCTTCATCTCGCCGAATCCGGGCAGCGCCTCCAGGCGAGCGCGCAGGTCGTCGGCGTCGGCGGCCTCCGTCCAGATCCGGGCGGCGTCGCCGTCGTACTCGTCGCGGATGTGGACGGCCACGTCGTGCACGCGTGACGCCATCGAGCCCGGGAAGCGGTGGATCGCCGGCTTCTGGCGGAAGACCGCCTCGAGGTCGGCGTCGGCCAGCGTGGCGGCATCGAACGCGCCCAGGCGCTCCCTGATCGCCAGCGGGCCCGAGAACGCCTTCTGCACGGTCACCTGCTGGTCGAGGACGAACCCGACCACGAGCGCCAGCGGGTCGCTCGCGATGAACGCGTTCGCCTCATCGGAGTCGGTGAAGTGGAGGCGGTCGGGCACGGGCCGATCCTACCTCCGCCGCGCGCTTCACAGCATTTCCACACCCGCCCGCTCCCCGCCCGTGAGCATGCGCCCCGCAGGACGAGAGATCTAGACAACCGAGACGAACGGGCGACATGGAGGGTGCAGCGTGAGACGGCTTGGTGCAGGCATTCCGGCGGTGCTGGCCGCCGCCGCGATGGCGCTCGGCGCGGCCGGCTGCGGCGGCGACGACGAGGCGGAGGCGCAGCAGCCGGCCGGGACCGCGACGGCGGCGTCGGCGGCGGCGCCCGACAAGCTGCGGGTCGCGGTCACCGACCTGCAGGGCCTCGAGGAGCTGCAGCGCGAGTTCGGCGCGTTCGCCGCCGAGCTGGAGGCGGCGACCGGCGCCGAGATCGAGCTGTTCCCGGTGTCGGACCGCACCGCGGCGGCCGCCGCGCTGGCCGGCGAGCAGGTCGACCTCGTGTTCACCGGGCCGGCCGAGTACGTCGTGCTGCGCTCCCGCGCGGGCGTGAAGCCGGTCGTCGCGATCAAGCGCGCCGACTACCGGTCGTGCATCTACGTGCCCGCCGACAGCGAGGTGCGGGAGCTGGGCGACCTGCGCGGCAAGAAGGTCGGCATGAGCGACGTCGGCTCGACCAGCGGCCACCTCGGGCCGTCGCAGCTGCTCGTCGAGGCGGGCGTGAACCCGCTCGAGGAGCTCGAGGTCATCACGGCCGGCGACGCGGTCCACGAGGCGCTCGACCGCGGCGACGTCGACGCGGTCGGCGTCGGCTGCCACGACCGCGACGAGTACATCGCCGGCCGGGAGGACGAGTACCGCACGATCGTCGAGGGCCCGTCGCTGCCGCCCGACATCGTCGTCGCCGCCGAGCACGTCTCCGACGAGACCGTGCAGGCCGTCCACGACGGGTTCCAGGAGAACTGGGACGCCCTGCTCGCCGCGCTGCTCGAGGGCAAGGACTACACGAAGTACGAGGGCGCGACGCTCGTCACCGTCGACGACGGCGACTACGACGTGGTCCGCGACATGTACCGCGCGATCGGCGTCGAGGACACCGACGAGTTCGTGGGGGACTGATGGACGCGATCGTCCACACCCGTGGGCTCCGGGCCGGCTTCCGCGGCCGGCCCGCCGTCCTCGACGGCGTCGACCTCGACGTTCGCCCCGGCGAGGTCGTCGCGCTCGTCGGCGCCAACGGGGCGGGCAAGAGCACGCTCCTGCGCTCGCTGATCGGGATGGTCCCGGCGCGCGAGGGCGACCTCGTCGTCGACGGCGTCCCGGTCCCGGCCGCCTCGCGCGGCGAGCTGCGGGCGCTGCGGACCCGGGTCGGCTTCGCCTTCCAGCGCTTCTGCCTGGCCGGCCGGCTGTCGGTGTTGCACAACACGATGCACGGGGCGCTCGGGCGCAGCGGGATGCGCGGCTGGTGGCCGGCGCTCGCCCCGGAGGCCGAGCGCGGCTGGGCGCTGCAGTGCCTGGAGCGGGTGGGGCTCGCGCACCTCGCCCAGGAGCGCCTGTCGACGCTGTCGGGCGGGCAGCAGCAGCGCGTCGCGCTGGCCCGCGCGCTGATGCAGCGCCCGCGGCTGCTGCTCGCCGACGAGCCGGTCGCCAGCCTCGACCCGGCCGCGTCGGCGCGCGTGATGGGCATCCTGCGCGACATCGCCGTCGACGAGCGGCTGACCGTCGTCGTGGCGCTGCACCAGCTCGACCACGCACGCGAGTTCGCCGACCGCATCGTCGGCCTGTCGGGCGGTCGCGTGACGCTCGACGAGCCCGCGCGCCAGATCGAGATGCCGCGCCTGGAGCTGCTGTACGGAGCGCCCGCGTGAACGTCGGCGGCGCCCCCGCATCCGCGCCCGCCGTCGGGCATCCGGGACCGCGCTGGCGGCGCCCGAGCCTGCCCGCGTTCCTCGTCGCGATTGTCGCGCTGGCGCTGATCGCGCACGGCCTGACGTCGGGGGCCGCCGTCTCGCCGCTCAGCCTCGTCGACGGGCTCGGCCGCACCGCCGAGTTCGTGGCCGAGGCGTTCCCGCCCGACCTGGCGCGACTGGGACCGGTCGCCGAGGCGATGCTCGTGACGCTCGAGATGGCGCTGATCGGCACGCTGATCGGCGTCGTCGCGAGCCTGCCGCTGGCGGTGCTGGCGGCGCGCAACACGACGCCGCACCCGATCGTCCACGTGGCGACGCGGGCGGTGATCGCGTTCCTGCGCTCGGTTCCGGACCTCGTGTGGGGCATCGTGTTCGTCGTGACCGTCGGGCTGGGCCCGGAGGCGGGCGTGCTGGCGATCGCGGCCGACACCGCCGGGTTCTGCGGGCGCTTCTTCGCCGACCGCATCGAGGACGTCGAGCCGGACCTCATCGAGGGCCTGACCGCCACGGGCGCCACGCGCGGCGGCGTCCTGGCCGGCGGTGTGCTGCCGTCGGTGCTGCCCTCGTTCGTGGGCACGTCGATGTTCGCGCTGGAGTCGGCCACGCGCTCGTCGGTCGTGCTCGGCGTCGTGGGCGCGGGCGGCATCGGGATCGAGCTGACGACGTCGATGCAGCTCCTGCGCTACGACGAGGCGCTGACGATCATCCTCGCGATCTTCGTCGTCGTGCTCGGCGTCGAGCGGCTGGCGGCCTGGATCCGCGGACGCGTCGGGGTCGGCGGGGAGGTGGCGTTCTGATGACGAGGCTCGACCGCCGCAGCCGCGTGCCGCTGTACCGCCAGCTCGCGGCGCTGCTGGAAGGCCGCGTGCGCGCCGGCGACCTGGCGCCGGGCGATCGGCTGCCGGGCGAGAGCGAGCTGGCCGACGCGTTCGGCGTGCACCGCCTGACCGTCCGTCAGGCCCTGTCCGATCTCGCCGCGCGCGGGCTGATCACGACCGTCCACGGGCGCGGCTCGTTCGTCGCCCACCCGCCGATCCGCCACGCGATCTCCGGCGGGCGCGAGGCGAGCTTGACGCGCGCGATGCGCGAGAGCGGGCGCCACGTGCGCCAGCAGCTCCTGCGCTCGCAGCGCGACGACGACCCCGTGGTGCGGCGCGAGCTGCGCACGCGCGCGGCGCTGCGGCGGCTGGAGCTGCTGCGCTTCGTCGACGACATCCCCTGGACGCTGTCGCGCACGTGGCTGCCCGAGCGGCGCTTCCGCGCCGTGGAGCGCCACTGGCACGGCGACTCGTCGCTGTACGAGGCGCTCGAGCGCCACGCCGGCGTGCGGATGCGCCGCGCGTCGCGGACGATCTGGTCGGAGCCGGCCGGCCCGCGCGACGGCGAGCTGCTGCTCGTGCCCGTCGGCTCCCCGCTGCTGCTCATGCGCGGCCTCAACGTGACCGAGGACGGCGAGCCGATCGCCGTCGTCGAGCACCGTGGCCGCGGCGACCGCGTCCAGTTCGAGGTGCGCTTCGATGACGCCTGAGCGCCGCTACGAGGGGCTGGCGATCGCGCCCGAGCGCGAGCGCGAGGCGCTGGCCGACCGCATCCTCGCCGGCGCGCCCGTCGAGGTCGTCGCCGGGCCCGAGGTCGCGACCGCCGCGGTGCGCCTGCCGGTGCCGGGGACCGACGCGACGATGGTGGCCGGGCGCGTGGTGGTGACGACCTGCACGGTGCGCGTCGCCGGCGTGCGCGGCGACGGCGCGGTCGCGGGGCGCCGGCCGCGCGGCGCGCTGGCCGCCGCCGTGTGCGACGCCGAGGCCGAGCGCGGCGGGCCGCTCGCGGACGCGGTCGAGGCGCTCGTGCTGGCCGCCGAGGCGGCGCGGGCCGACGCGCTGGCCGCCGAGGCCGAGGCGGTGGCGCTGACCCGGTTGGACGGAGAGGAGGCCGCATGATCACCCGCGCCTGGGACCCCGTGCACGACGCCCGCGCCGCGTTCCGCGCCGGCCTGGAGGCGATGTGCCGCCCCGGCCGGCCGGTCGCCGGGCTGCCGCGCGCCGGTCTCGCCGCCGACCCGCTGCTCGACCATGCCGCGGCGCTGCTGCTCGCGCTGCTGGACCCGGGGGTCGGCCTCGCGGTGAGCGGCGACGCCGCCACCCGCTACGTCGGCGACGCGCTGCTGCGCGAGACCGGCGCCGATCCCGCTCCGGTCGGCGACGCCGACTTCGTGCTCGCCGGCGCGGGCGCGCAGGGCGTGGCGGGGCGCGCCCGCCACGGCAGCGCGCTGCGCCCGCACGAGGGCGCGACGATCGTCTACGCCGCCGACCACCCGCCCGTGCGCCGGCGGCTGCGCGGGCCGGGCTTCGAGGCGCCGGAGGAGGTCGCGCTGCCGCTGCTGCCGGGAGAGCTCGAGCTGCTCGCGGCCGCCGCCGCCAACCCGCCCGCGGGGGTCGACGCGTTCGTCGTCGCCGCCGACGGGCTGATCGCGCTGCCCCGCTCGGTGCTGGAGGCGGCGGCGTAGATGTACGCGACCCTGCACGCCTCCGAGCGCGCCGTCGCGGCCGCCCGGCGCCTGGCCGCGCCCGAGCCCGGGCCGCCGCCGGACGGGCTGCGCCTGCTCGTCGACCAGGTCTGCGCCGAGGCCGGCACGTACGACGAGGACGCCGCGCGCCGCGCGCTCGCCCAGGCCGACGGCGACGTCGCCGGCGCGGTGACGCTGCTGCGGGTGTGGGCGGCGACGCTGCCCGCGCTGGCGTCCGCGATCGTCGCGCCCGAGGACGAGCGGCTCACCCGGCGCGTGTCGGCCGCGTTCGCCGACGTCCCGGCCGGGCAGTGGCTGGGGGCCGCGCCGCAGATGCGCTCGCGCCTCCTGCGCTGGGAGCCCGACGAGGGCGGCGAGGGGGAGCCGGACGTGGTCGACGCCGACGAGGCGCCGCCCACGCGCGCGGCGGCGCCGCGGGTCGGCGACCTGCTCGCGCACCTGCCGATCGCGGCGCCGCCGCCCGAGGGCGACGGTCCCGACCCGGCGCTGCAGCCGCTGACGCTGCCCGCCACCCGCGGCGCGCGCCTGGCCGCCCTGGCCCGCGGCGAGACCGGCGCGCTCGTCGCGCTCGCCGCGCTCGGCCACGCCCGCCAGCGCGAGGAGGTCCTGCTCGAGGCCACGCAGGCGATCGTCGGCGTGCGGATCCCGCACCCGCGGACGGGGGCGCCGGTCCGCGTGGCCGGGGCGCCCGTCAGCCGCGCCGAGGTCATCACCGACGCCGAGGTCGACGGCCGGCCCGGGTTCGCGATCGGCTTCGGGGCCACGCTCGGCCGCGTCGAGCGGCGCGCGATCGCGATCGCGATCGTCGACGGCGGCCTGCAGGCCGGGGGCGAGGGGGCGCTGCGCGAGTCCGAGATCCTGGCGGCCGCCGACGGGCTGGCGACCAGCGGGTTCGTCGAGCACCTGTGCCTGCCGCACTACGCGAGCTTCGCCTCGTACCTGTCGCGGGTCGCCGCCGACGCCGAGGAGGACGACGAGTGAGCCCGACCGTGGCCGAGCTGGCCCGCGCCCACGCGCGCGCGATGCCGTACGCCTATCTCGACGAGGGCTCCAAGCGCGAGGTCCGCCGCGCGACGCTGAAGGCGCTGGCGCTGCCCGGTCGCCAGGTGCCGTTCGCCTCGCGCGAGATGCCGGTCGCGCGCGGATGGGGGAGCGGCGGCCTGCAGCTCACGCTGTCGCTCGTCGGGCCCGGCGACGTCGTCAAGGTCATCGACCAGGGCGACGACGCCTCGCTGAACGCGTCGGCGATGCGCGACCTGATCGCGCGCACCGCCGGCGTGGAGACGACGACCAGCACGCGCGCGGCGACGATCGTGCAGAGCCGCCACCGCCTGCCCGAGCTGCCGCTGCGCGCCGACCAGCTCCTCGTGCTGCAGATGCCGCATCCCGAGCCGCTGCGCCGCGTCGTGCGCGACCCCGCGCGAGCCGCGCGCCTGCACGCCGACGGCGACGTGACGCCGGCATGGGTGGAGCTGTTCGACGACGAGGTCCGCCACGGCGGGCCGGTCGGCGGCGCCGACCATCCGATCCTCGTCGCCGGGCGCACGCTGGCCAGCCCCAGCCCGGTGCCCCGCTACGACGTGCTGCGCCTCGACCGCCGGCCGCACCCGATCCTGCTCGGCGCCGGCCGCCTCGCGCGCATCACCGCGCTGCCGCCGTGGACGCCGGTCGCGCCGCTGGCCTTCGATGACCGGCCGCTGGCGCCCGAGCCGATGGGCGGGCCGTGCGACCGCTGCGCGAGCACGACCTCCTACCGCGTCGAGGTACGCCCGGGCGGCGGCGTGTGGCGCTGCTCCGACGTCGACGCCTGCCGGGAGCGCGCGCAGGCATGACCGAGCTGTCGGCCCCCGCGCCCGCCCGCCTGCAGGCGCCGCCGCCGGTGCTCGCGGTGCGCGGCCTGGCCAGGCGCTTCGGCCCCGGCTGCCCGCGCTGCCTCGACGAGACCGGCGACGCGGCCGGCACGAACCGGTGCCCGGCGTGCGGGACGATCGTCGCGCTGCGCGGCGTCGACCTCGACCTCGGCGCCGGCGAGGTGCTCGGCGTCGTCGGCGAGTCGGGGTCGGGCAAGACGACGCTGCTGCGATGCCTGTCGCTGGACCTGCGGCCCGACGCGGGCAGCGCGACGCTGGCCGGCAGCGGCGAGCTGCTGGGGCGCCGGGGCCGGGCCCGGCGCGAGACGCGCGCCCGCGACCTGGCGATCGTCCACCAGGACCCCTTCGCGGCCGGGATGCAGCCGCGGCTGGCGGCGCAGACCAACGTCGCCGAGCGGCTGCTGGCCGACGGCGCGCGCACGTTCGAGCCGCTCAGCCGCCAGGCGGCGGCGATGCTCGCCCGAATGGAGGTCGCGCCCGGCCGCCACGCTGACCCGCTCGGCACGTTCTCGGGCGGCATGCGCCAGCGCGTGCAGCTCGCCCGCGCGCTCGTCCTGCGGCCGCGGCTGCTGCTGCTCGACGAGCCCACGACCGGTCTGGACCCGTCGGTACAGGCGACGGTCCTGAGCCTGATCGACCGCGCGATCGACCGGGACCGCGCCGGCACGCTGCTCGTCACGCACGACCTCGGCGTCGTCGCGCTGCTGGCCGACCGCGTCGTCGTCATGCACCACGGGGAGATCGTCGAGGAGGGCGTCACGGACGCCGTGCTCGAGGACCCCGCGCACCCGTACACGAGATCGCTGGTCGCCAGCCGCCTGCCATGACCGCGACCCTGCACGCCGACGGGATCGCCAAGCGCTTCGCCGCCGCCGAGCCGGTGCTGCGCGACGTCGCGCTGACCGTGACCCCCGGGACGCTGACGGTCGTGCGCGCAGGCGCCGGAGCGGGGAAGACCACGCTCGTGCGCTGCCTGGCGGGGACGTACCGGTCCGACGGCGGCACGGTGCGCCTCGTCGCCGACGACGGCGAGGTGGCCGTCGACGCGGCCGACGCGCGCACGGTCGCCTGGCTGCGCCGCGGCCACCTCGGCTGCGAGGACGGCCGGCTGATCGCCGCGCCGCGCGAGCCGGCCCGCGACGCGGCCGCGCGGGCGCTGGAGCGAACGGGCGTCGCGGCGGAGGACGCGGCGGCGCGGGCGGGCGCGCTGCTCGACGCGCTCGGGCTGGCCGAGCTGGCCTCGACGCCCGTGGGCCTGCTGCCCGCGCACGCGCGGCGCGCGGTCGCGGTCGGGCGGCGGCTCCTGGCCCCGCCCGCCGTGCTGCTGCTGGACGAGCCCACCGCCGGGCTCGCCGCCCCGGCCGCCGCGCACGTCGTCGAGCTGCTCGACGCCGCGCGCCGGCGCGGGACCGCGCTGCTGGCGACGGGCGCGCCCGGGGGCGCGCTCGACGACACCGCCGACCACACCCTCGACCTGACCGACGGAGCGATCGCATGAACCCGACCGACCTGCTGGAGGGCGTCACCCTCGTCGCCGGCGACGGCGCCCCGGCCCGCCACCCCGTGACCGTCCGCGTCGACGAGCACGGCGTCGTCGAGAGCATCGACGACGGCGGGCGGCCGTCCGGGCTCGTCCTGATGCCGCCCGCGGTCGACCTGCACCTCGACGTGATGGCCGAGCGCCGCCGCCCGCGTGCGAGCGTCGTGCTCGACCTCGACCAGACCGTCGCCACGCTCGACGCCGAGCTCGCCGCCAGCGGCATCGGGACCGTGTGCATCGGCGCGCGCTTCGAGGACGAGCCGGCCACCGGCGTCGAGATCGCCGACGCGCTGGCGCTGTGCGACACGGTCGAGCGGCTCGCGCCCTCGCTGGTGTGCGACTGGCGCGTGCACGCGCGCGTCGAGGCGACCGAGGACGCCGGCCCGCAGGCGCTGCGCGAGGCGCTCGAGCGGACGACGCGCATCGCGCTCGTGTCGGTCATGGACCACTCCGCCGAGCGCACCCGCCACGGCTCCTACGAGGCGCACCGCGCCTTCTACGCCGAGGATTGGGGGATGTCGCCCGACGAGGTCGAGCAGGTCCTGGCCCGCAAGCGCGCGGGCGCGGCCGAGGCGCCCCGCCGGCGCGACGAGATCGCCGCGATCGCCCACGACCACGCGATCGCGCTCGCCACGCACGACGACCGCCACGCCGACGACGTCCGCGACGCCGCGCGCCTGGGCGCGCAGATCGCCGAGTTCCCGCTGTCGCTGGAGGCCGCCGAGGCCGCCCGGCGGCGCGGGCTGCTGATCGTGCTCGGCGCGCCCAACGCGGTGCGCGGCCGCTCGACCGCGCCCGGCAACCTGCTCGTCGCCGACGCGGTCGCGGCGGGCGTGCTGGACGTGCTGTGCTCGGACTACCTGCCCAGCGCGCTGCTGCGCGCGCCGTTCGTGCTCGCCGACCGCGACGGGCTGCCGCTGGCCGACGCGGTGGCGCTGACGACGACGGCGCCGGCGCGGGCGATCGGGTTCGCGCCGCCGGCGATCGCCATGGGCCGGCCGCTCGACGCGGTCGCGGTCGCGCTGGGCGAGGGCGGCTGGGCGCACGCGGTCGCGCTGTGGCGCGCCGGGCGGCTCGTGCATCTGCGCCGCGCGGCGGCGCCGCAGGGCGCGCTGGCCGCCTGACCGCGCGTCACGGGAAGACGGCGCGCAGCCGGGCCGCCTCCGCGACGCGCCGCACGGCGACCGACAGGGCCGCGGTGCGCAGGTCGCGCTCGAGCTCGTCGGCGGCGGCCAGCACGCGGTCGAGCGCCTCGGTGAGCTGGGTGCGCAGCCGCTCGCGGATCTCGGCCGCCGTCCACGTGTACTTCTGGTGGGCCTGGACCCACTCGAAGTAGCTGACGGTCACGCCGCCGCCGCTGGTGAGGATGTCGGGCACCACGACGACGCCGCGGTCGCGCAGGATCGCGTCGGCGGCGGGCGAGGTCGGGCCGTTGGCCGCCTCGGCGACGAGCGCGCATCGCAGTCGCGACGCGTTGCGCTCGGTGATCTGGTTGGCCAGCGCGGCCGGCACGAGCACGTCGCAGTCGACCTCGAGCACCGCCTCGCGGTCGATCGCCTCGGCCTCGGGGAAGCCGGCGACCGTGCCGTGCTCGCGGGCCCAGCGCGCGACGGCGGCGACGTCGAGCCCGCGCGGGTGGGCGATCGCGCCGCCGGCGTCGGCGAGCGCGACGATCGCCGCGCCGCGCGCCTGCAGTTCGGCCGCCACGACCCCGCCGACGTTGCCGAAGCCCTGGATCGCGACGCGCCGGCCGGCGAGCGGGCGGTCCAGCCGCGCGAGCATGCCCTCGAGCACGAACACGACGCCCAGCCCGGTCGCCTGCCGCCGCCCGGGCGTGCCGCCCAGCGCGATCGGCTTGCCGGTGACCACCGCGGGCACCGCCTGGCCGACCGCCTGCGAGTACGTGTCGTAGAACCACGCCATCTCGCGCTCGCCGGTGCCCATGTCCGGCGCGGGCACGTCGGCGTCGGGGCCGACGATCGGCTGCAGCTCGGCGGCGTAGCGGCGCGTGATGCGCTCCATCTCGTCGGCCGACAGCGTGCGCGGGTCGCAGCGCACGCCGCCCTTCGCGCCGCCGTAGGGGAGGCCGAGCAGCGCGCACTTCCAGGTCATCCACATCGCCAGCGCCGCGCACTCGTCGAGGGTCAGGTCGGGCGCGAACCGCAGCCCGCCCTTCGTCGGGCCCATCGTCAGCGTGTGCTGCACCCGGTAGCCGGTGACGTTCACGAGCTCGCCGGCGTCCATGCGCACGGGCAGGTTCACGATCAGCGACCGGCGCGGCTCGACGAGCCGGGTGTGCTCGTCGGGGTCGAGGTCGATCAGCTCGGCGACGCCGCGAAGCTGCTCGCAGGCCATCCGGTACAGGTCCGAACGCCACTCTCCGACCATGGGCCGACCGTAGTCCTGCGGTCCGGTCCCGCGCCATGGACGACGGTTGGCAGTCCGCTCGACAATCGTTCAGGGGCGCCACGAATGGGGCAGACGGATTCCGGCGCCTAGACTGAACCTGTCGGGACGTCGTCGTTCCTCCCACCCCCCGACGCGGAAAGGCCGCTCATGCCGAGCGCACCGTTGGACCCACGCGGCCGGCCGTCCGGCGCCGCTTCGCCCGTGAGCGAACGGCACCTGCGGGTGCTGCGCAAGGCCGCCAAGGCCGCGCGGGCGCGCCTGCGCCCCGGCGACGCCGACCTGGCGGAGCGCGCCGCGCGCACCGAGCGACAGCTGCGGGCCGCCGAATCCCGCGCGGGCGAGGCCCGGGCGGACATCCAGCGCCGGCACGACGCGGACGCACGCTGCCGTCCGGTGCCCGCCGAGCCGCCCGAGCCGGAGCTCCGGCGCGGAGCCGACGGTGTCCTGCGCGGTCGTCGCGACTGACGCGCCGCGCCGCCTGGCCGGCCGGGTCACGGCGTTCGCCCGCCGCCGGCGGGTGCCGATCACGGTGGTGGGCTCGCTCGCCACCGCGGCGATCCTGGCCTACGTGCTCGCCGGGCAGCGCGACGACTTCGCGGCGGCGCTGTCGTCCGCGAGCTGGTCGGTGCTGTCCGTGGCCGTCCTGCTGCAGATCGTCGCCCTGCTGTCGCGCACCGAGGCGTGGCACCTGACGATCGAAGCCGCGGGCGGAACGGTCGAGCGCCGCGTCCTGTTCCGCGCGTCGAGCATGCAGGTGCTGGGCAGCGTGATCAACGGGCATCTCGGCGTGGCCGCCCGGATCGCGGCGCTGCGGCGCTCGTCCCCCGCCGTCAGCCCGCAGGTGCCGACGCTGATCGCCGCGGAGTTCCCGATCTTGGCGATCGAGGGGACCCTGGCGGCGCTGACGTCGTTCACGCTGGTCGGTCCGCTGGGGCTGCCCTGGTGGCTGCCGGTCGTCTGCGTGGTGCTGTTCGCGGCGGCCAGCGCCGGGCTGCGGCATCTGGCGCTCAGCAAGGGCCGCGAGCTGTGGCGGGGCCTCGCGGTGCTCCGCCACGTCCGGGGCGGAAGCCGCGTGTTCGCCCTGATGCTCGTCGCGGTGTTCGCGCAGATCTTCCGCAACTGGATGCTGCTGCACGCGGTCGGCGTCGACGCTTCGTTCTTCGATGCGATCGCCGTCCTGATCGCCGTGGTCACGCTCGGGCAGCTGCCGGTGGGCCCGAGCGTGGGCGCTGCCGCCGCGGTGCTCATCCTCGGCAGCGACGGCGTCGCGGCCGCCGCCGCCGCGGGCGTGCTGCTGACGGTGACCGGGACGGTGGGCGGCGTGTGCTTCGCCGCCTGGGCCGCCGGCGACAGGCTGTGGTGTCGCAGCCGTCTCGCCCTGGCGCGGCGCGAGCGCTCGGCGAGCCCGGCCCGGCCGTGAGACGAGGTCGCGTTCAGGCGGTCGCGCGGGGCGCGGCGAGGAGCACGAGCACGCGGCGCAGCAGACCCGCCATCGTCACCGCCCAGGCCGCGAACGCGACCCAGATCAGCCCCTGCGGCAGGTCCTGCAGCGGCGCGAAGTCGGCGGCCAGCGCGAGGCGGTAGGTCGCCAGCGTGTACATGCCCATCGGGAACACGAGGCTCCAGTAGGCGGGGTGGTAGACGACCGGCTCACCGCGCACCACGTGGCGCCAGACGCCGAAGACGACGAGCAGCGGGATCCACCAGGTCGCCCACGCCCACAGGATCAGCGTCGTCCCGTCGACGAACGGGCCCATGTCCTCCAGGAACGGCAGGCCGGTCGGCGTGACCAGCAGCGTCGAGCCCGCGTTGGTGCTGATCGCCGCCGCGCCCATGATCACCCAGAACAGCGGGGTCATGTCCGCGGGCTCCACGCGCAGGAAGAAGATCCGGTAGCTGAACAGCGTCACGAAGATGCCGTAGAGGACGATCCCGATCCCCCACAGCGTGTAGACGAGGACGAACGTCAGCGACGTGAGCGAGCCGAGGGAGGGGGCGATGCCGGCGCCCAGCAGCGCCAGCGACTCGGTCCCGACGATCGCGATGAGCCAGCCGCCGTGGACGACGTCGGCGCCGGTGCCCGCGTTGAGGAACGTCAGCACCGCGAAGCTGAAGTAGCTCAGCAGCAGCCATACGACGAGCGCGACGACCCACAGCACGACCGCGGGCA
This sequence comes from Capillimicrobium sp., assembly GCA_035565675.1. Taxonomy (GTDB): domain Bacteria; phylum Actinomycetota; class Thermoleophilia; order Solirubrobacterales; family Solirubrobacteraceae; genus Capillimicrobium. Next base: position 38,662 of record DATMSA010000105.1, read on the forward strand.
CCGTGTGGCCGCGCATGAGGAGCTGGAGGCCGAGCACGTCGCTGCCGGCGACGATCGTGAAGAACGAGAACACCAGGCGCGGGTTGACGAGGTCGGTCCACAGCTCGCGGGGGTGGCGGACGATCCGCAGGGCCGTCCCCACGACCAGCGCGGGGTAGGCGACGAGGTTCACGCCGAGCAGGACGTCGGACAGCGCCTCGTGGCCGAGGATCCAGAACCCGTTCGAGACGATCCCGGTCGCCATCACGAGCGCGAACGCGCCCGGGTAGAGCGTGCGGACGGCGCCGTCGAGCCGGGCGACCCGGGTCACGGGCGCGACCGTACGGCTCGCGGCGCCGCCCGGCAGCCGCGGAACCCCGCAGCCGACCTGCGGGGAACTGCGGATGCCGCGGGTCGCTCAGCCGCCGTCGGGCGGGGTCGCCTCGACGCGCAGGATGCGGTCGTCGCCCGGGCGCGGGTCGGTGCCGCCCCAGGTGGCCTCGTCGGTGTTCGACGTGACCAGCCACAGCGCGCCGTCGGGCGCGACCTCGACCGTGCGGATGCGGCCGTACTCGCCGGCGAGGTGGTCGATCGGATGGGTGAGCGGCCGGCCGCGGTCGACGGGGAGCTGCCACAGCCGCTGGCCGCCGAGGGCGCCGATCCACAGCGACCCCGCCAAGTAGGCGACGCCCGACGGGCTGGCGTCGTCGGGGTGGATCGTGGCGATCGGCGGCTCGCCGGTCGACCCGGCCACGCCCTCGGTCTCCGGCCACCCGTAGTCGCGGCCGGGCCGCAGCACGTTCACCTCGTCCCAGGTGCGATGGCCGAGCTCCGACGCGTACGCGGTGCCGTCCGGCCCGAACGCGATGCCCTGCACGTTGCGGTGGCCGCTCGACCAGATCGGCGAGCGCTCCGGGTTGTCGGGCGGGATCGAGCCGTCGCGCGCGATACGCAGGATCTTGCCGTTCAGCGAGTCCTCGTCGGCGGCGTTCCCGGGCTCGAACGCGTCGCCGGTGCCGATCCACAGGTGGCCGTCGGGCCCGACGACGATGCGCCCGCCGTGGTGGCGGTCGGCCGTCTGGATGCCGTCGAGCAGCGTCCGCTGGACGCGCAGGGAGCGGAAGTCGCGGGCGATGCGCAGGGCGACGACGCGGTTCTGGTCGGCGCCGGACACGACGGCGTAGACCGTGCGGTCGCGCCGGAACGTGGGGGAGGCGACGATGCCGAGCAGCCCACCCTCCGAGCTGACCTCGACGCCGGGGACGACGCCGACCGTGCGCGGCCGGCCGCCGCCGGGCGGGATGCGCTCGATCTCGCCGCTGATGCGCTCGGACACCAGCGCCGAGTCGTCGGGCAGGAACGTGAGGCCCCAGGGGGCGTCGAGCCCGGTGGTGATCTCGACCGGCTCGCCGAGGGTGGCGACCTCGGTCGAGGCGGCTGAGGTGGTGACGGGCGTCGCGTTGGGGGCGCTCGAGGTCGAAGTCGAGGTCGAGGTCGAGCCGCAGCCGGCGGCCAGGACGGCCACGACGGCGGCGACGAGGAGCGTTCTCATGCGGTCCCTCCGTTCACGTAGACGACCTGCCCGTTGACCCAGCGGCCCGGGCCGGCGAGGAACGCGACGACCTCGGCGACGTCGGCGGGGGTGCCCAGCCGGTTCATCGGGCTCAGCCCCGCGATCCGCTGGACGTCCGCCTCCGTCTTGCCCTCGAGGAACAGCGGCGTGGCGGTGGGGCCGGGGGCGATCGCGTTGACGGTGACGTCGCGGCCGCGCAGCTCGCGCGCGAGGATCAGGGTGAGCGCCTCGACCGCGCCCTTCGACGCCGCGTAGGCGCCGTAGCCGGGCTGCTGCAGCCGCGTGACCGTCGTCGACACGTTGATGATCGCGCCGCCCTCGCGGACCTGGCGCGCGGCGAGCCGGTCGACGACGAACGTGCCGCGGACGTTGGTGCGCTGGATGCGGTCGAAGGTCTCGAGGTCCATCTCCGCGATCGGCGCCAGCGGCATGATGCCCGCGGAGTTGAGGACGACGTCGACGCCGCCGAACGCGTCGGCTGCGGCGCCGAAGAGGGCGGCCATCGCGTCCTCGTCGGCGACGTCGCCGCCGGCTGCGATCGCTCGACCGCCGGCGTCGGTGATCGCGCGGACCGCCGCCTCGGCCCGGTCGGGGTTGCCGGCGTAGTGCACGACGGTCGCGAAGCCGTCCCGGGCGAGGCGCTCGGCCGCCGCGCGGCCGATGCCCCCGGAGCCGCCGGTGACGACGGCGACGCGTTGCTCTGTGCTCGCCATGGTTGGTGGTCCTCCCGCCTATATGGACGATCTGTACACTTCTCACGGTAGCACGGATATGTACGACTCGTCCACAAATGAGGTTCGATGAGCGAGCGCGGTTCGACGACGAAGCGCCGGGGGCGCGGCCGGCGCCCGGCGGCCGAGGTGCGCGCCGACGTGCTGGCGGCGGCCGGCCGGCTGCTGCTGGACGACGGCCTGCGCGCGGTGACGTTCGAGCGCGTCTCCGCCGAGTCGGGGGCGAGCAAGACGACGCTCTACAAGTGGTGGCCGTCGCCGGGCGCGCTGGCCGCCGAGGCGTACTTCGCCCAGAGCCGGCGGACCCTCGACTTCCCCAACACCGGCGACCTGCGCGCCGACCTGATCGCGCAGCTGCGCTCGTTCGTGCGGTGGCTGACGGTCGAGGGGGCGGCCGAGCCGGTGTCGCAGCTCATCGGCGCCGCGCAGATGGACCCGGATCTGGCTGACGCGTGGTCGGAGGCCTACGCGCTGCCGCGGCGCCAGCTCGCCCGCGACCGCCTGCTGATCGGCCAGCAGGCGGGCGAGCTCCGCGAGGACGCCGATCTCGACGTGATCGTCGACCAGCTCTGGGGCGCCTGCTACCACCGCCTGCTCGTGCTGAAGGTGCCGTTCGACGAGTCGATCGTCGAGCGCCTGGTGGACCAGGCGCTGCACGGCGCCGCGCCGCCGGACCGCTGACGGGCGGCGCGCCCGCTCAGGCGCGCGCCAACGGCTCGAGATCCCAGCCCGCGCCGTGCGCCCCGGCGGCGTACGCGCTCTCGTAGAAGGCGAGCAGCGTCGCCGCCGGATCGGCCGACTCGCGCACGTCGTCGTACGGCAGGACCGCGAGCGAGCCCGAGCCGGTGTCCTGCCACGCGGCCGCCGCCGGCTCGAGGGGCCGGTCGGCGAGGCCGGCGGGCTCCGGGGCCGTGTAGGAGTAGAACGCCGGGAACGGCGTGCGGCGATCGTCGCCGGGCCAGAACCCGAACGCGACGACCTCGTGCGAGTACGCCTCGGCGGTGACCGGGTCGGCGCCCGGCGCGGCGGGAGCCCGTCGCCCGGAGTAGCGGGCGTGGGCGAGGTCGAACGAGTGCCAGAACAGGTGCACCGGGCTCGCCTTGCCGGCGAAGCCGCTGCGGAACCGGGCGAGGACGCGTTCCGTCGACGCGAGGACGTGCCAGAACCGCGTGACGGCGTCGGCGTCGTAGGCGTCGTGGATGCGGTCCTGGGCGAACGGCGGGCTGTCGCCCAGGTCGAAGGGCTCGGCGCGGATCTCGACGTCGACGTCCAGCGCGGCGAGCGCGGCGAACAGGTCGTCGTACACGTCGGCGCAGGCGGGCCGGTGCGTCAGCTCGAGCGTGCGCGAGCGCCCGTCGCTGCTGGCCACGACGATCCGGTGGTCGAGCATGTCGAAGACGATCTCGACGTACCGATCGCCGTCGGGCATGGGGCCGGTCGTCAGGCCGCGCGTGGCCGGCAGCAGCGTGACGTGCCACCAGTGGTTCAGCGGCGGGGTGAGCGCCATCCGGACCTTGCCGATGATCTGCGTGTAGCGGTGGACCGTCTGCTTCGTCGGCTCCCAGTCGGCGTACGGCAGCGGGGGCCAGGCGGTCGGTGCGGCGTCAGGCATGGCTGCTCCTCGGGATCGGCGCCGCGTCGGGGCCCGCCGCGCAGTGGGGAGGGGACATCGTCGCATGTCCATGTCCGCCTTCGGCGGGACTAGTTGACATCAACTAGTCAGGACTGAATAATCTCGGCCATGGCGACGCGACGCAAGGTCGGGAACCTGCTGGCGCTGGCGGTGCTGTCGTATCTGTCGCAGCGCCCGATGCACCCGTACGAGCTGGGCCGGACCCTGCGCGAGCACGACGACGCGCGCAGCATCAAGTTCAACCACGGCTCGCTGTACATGGTGTTCGAGCAGCTCACCCGCGCCGGCTTCGTCGAGCCGCGGGAGACGACGCGCGAGGGCGCGCGCCCCGAGCGGACCGTCTACGCGATCACCGACGCCGGCCGGGCGGAGCTCGAGGACTGGCTGCGCGAGCTGGTGGCCGAGCCGCGCCACGAGTACCCGCAGTTCGTCGCGGCGCTGTCGCTGATCGCGGCGCTGCCGCCCGACGACGTCGTCGCGCTGCTGCGGCGGCGGCTGGCGGGGCTGGCCGAGGCGCGCGCGGAGGCGCAGGGGATCGTCGACCGGACGCTCGAGGCCGGCGTGCACCCGCTGTTCCTCGTCGAGGAGGAGTACCGCCTGGCGCTGCTCGACGCCGAGGTCGCGTTCGTCGAGGGCTTCGTCGCCCGCATCACCGATCCCGACGACGGTTGGGCCCCGCAGTGGGCCGCGTGGCACGAGAAGGAGGACCGATGAGCTCGATTCGCACCGCCGTCATCGCGGGCGGGGGCATCGCCGGCCCGGTGACCGCGATGGCGCTGCAGAAGGCCGGCATCGACGCGACCGTCTACGAGGCGCGGCCGGCCGACACCCTGGACCGCGGCGTGTTCCTGACGCTGGCCAGCAACGGCATCGCCGCGCTGCGCGTGCTCGACGCCGACCGCGGGGTGCTGGCGGCCGGGTTCCCGACGCCGGCGATCACGCTGCGCAGCGGGACCGGCAAGCGGCTGGGGGAGACGGCGATCGGCGTGCCGCTCGAGGACGGCACGACCAGCCACACGCTGCGCCGCGCCGACCTGTTCGGTGCGCTGCGCGACGAGGCGGTCGCGCGCGGCATCCGGTTCGAGCACGGCCGTCGGGTGGTCTCGGCGGTCTCGGAGGCGGATGGCGTGCGGGTGGTCTTCGCCGACGGCACCGAGGCGCGCGGCGAGGTGCTGATCGGCGCCGACGGCGTGTGGTCCACGGTCCGCCGCCTGGTCGACCCGGCCGCGCCGAGCCCGGCCTACCAGGGCCTGATCGGCACGGGCGGCTACGCGCGCGGCGTGTCCGTCGACGCCGAGCCCGGCCGCTTCGAGATGATCTTCGGCAGGCGCGCGTTCTTCGGCATGGTCGTCGCGCCCGACGGCGAGGTCTGGTGGTTCGCGAACGTCCCCCGCGGCTCCGAGCCCTCCCGCGGCGAGCTCGCGGCGGAGGGCGGCGAGGCCTGGCGCGCGCGCCTGCTGGAGCTGTTCGCCGACGACGCCGGTCCGGCGACCTCGGTGATCGCCGCGACGCCCGAGCTCGAGCCGATGAGCCCGTTCCACGCCGTGCCCCGCCTGCCGGCCTGGCAGCGCGGCCGCATGGTCGTCGTCGGCGACGCCGCCCACGCGCCCTCGCCGACGTCGGGCCAGGGCGCGTCGCTGTCGATCGAGGACGCGGTCGTGCTGGCGACCTGCCTGCGCGACGTGCCTTCGGTCTCGGACGCGCTGGCGCGCTTCGAGTCCATCCGCCGCCCGCGGGTGGAGCGCATCGTGAAGTGGGCCGCCCGGATGAACTCGAACAAGGCCGCCGGCCCGGTGGGCCGCGTGATCCGCGACGCCGTGCTGCCGCTGATGCTGCGCGCCCCGGGCGCCGCGAGGGCGCAGCGCTCGATGTTCGAGCACCGGGTGGAGTGGGTGGCGGCGGCATGACGTGAGCCGCTCCGGCTTGCTTCGGGAGGTGCTGTGTTCGGCGGGAGATCCGAACATCCGGTGGCGGGCGAAGTCTGCGCGTGCCAACACAACGTCTGCCCGTGTCCGACCCAGGCCAGCACGAAGCGCGCCCGACAGGATTCGAACCTGTGACCTCTTGCTCCGGAGGCAAGCGCTCTATCCACTGAGCTACGGGCGCGGGACGACGAAGCCTAGCGCTGGCCGGGCGGGCGCGCGCGGGGCGGATTGCAGCCTGGGGGTGGGGGTGATCGGAGTGATCGCTGCCAGGGCGTGATTTCCCCGATCACCCCCGGGGGTGGCGCGCGGCGGAGCGGGGAAGAGGGGCGGCGTGTCGCCTCGGGCCCGCATCGTCGCCGCAACGACAGCAACCGCCGCGCTCGCCGTCGCGCTCTACGCCACGCTCGTCGAGCCGCGGCGGCTCCGCATCAACCGGCGCACGCTCCGGCTCCCAAACTGGCCGCACGCCCTCGACGGCCTAACCGTCGCCGTCATCGCGGACCTCCACGCCGGCGCGCCGCAGATCGACGAGGACGCGCTGACCGACATCGTCGCGCGCGTGAACAGGACGCGGCCCGATCTCGTCGTCCTCCTCGGCGACCACGTCGACGACGACCATCACCTCGGCGACGAGATCCCGCCCGAGCGCGTGGCGAAACGCCTCAACGACCTCGAAGCACCCCGCGGCGTCATCGCCGTCCTCGGCAACCACGACTGGCTCGCCGGCGGGCACCGGGTAGCCCAAGCCCTCCGCCACAACGGCATCACCGTCCTCGAGAACGACGCCACCCCTGCCGGACCCGGGCTCTACGTCGCCGGCGTCGGCGACGCCACCGAGCGCGTCGCCGACCCCCACCGAGCGCTCGAAGCCATCCAGGACCCCGAAGCCGCCGTCCTCCTCCTCACCCACGACCCCGACGTCTTCCCGCGCGTGCCGGACCGGCCCGCCCTCACCCTTGCCGGCCACACCCACGGCGGGCAGATCGACATCCCGGGCGCGCGCCGCGCGTGGATCCCGTCGCGCTTCGGCGCCCGCTACGCCACCCGCACCCACATCGTGGAGCGCGGCCGCCACCTGCTCCTCAGCAGCGGCGTCGGCACGTCGGGCTGGCCCGTCCGCCTGGCCGCCCGCCCGGAGATCCTCCTCGTCACCCTGCGTCCCGCCGGTACCTTGCAGTCCCGCCCATGGATCTCTCGGTCTTCTTCGCCGGCACCGCCGGATCGGTGCCCAGCGCGCGGCGAGGCCTCCCCGCGACCCTAATCCGCCGCGGCGGGGACCGCATCCTCATCGACTGCGGCGAGGGCACCCAGCGCCAGCTCCTGCGCTCGGTGGGCCTGACCGACCTCACCGACGTCTTCATCACGCACTTCCACGCCGACCACTGGCTCGGGCTGCCCGGGATGCTGAAGTCGTTCGACCTGCGCGACCGCGACCGGCCGCTCGCGATCCACGGCCCGCCCGGCACCAGGAAGCTGCTCAACGCGCTGCGCTTCGTCTGGGCCGGCACCGGCTACGAGGTGTCCATCCGCGAGCTCGAGCCGATGGAGACCGTGCGCTTCGACGGCTACGTGATCGGCGCGATCCCCGTCCAGCACCGCGGCCCCGCGTTCGGCTACGCGCTCGTCGAGGACCCGCGCCCCGGCCGCTTCGACGCCGAGCTCGCCCAGAAGCTCGGCGTCACGCCCGGCCCCGACTTCGGCCGTCTCCAGCGGGGGGAGACCGTCAACGGCGTCGCGCCCGAGCAGGTGATCGGCGAGGAGCGCCCCGGCCGCACGCTCGTCTTCTCCGGCGACACGCGCCCGTGCGAGACCGTCGCCGCGGCCGCGCACGACGCCGACCTGCTCGTGCACGAGGCGACGTTCAGCCACGAGGACGTCGACCGCGCCCGCCAGACCCAGCACTCGACCGCCACCGAGGCGGCCACGCTCGCCCGCGACGCCGGCGTGCGGCTGCTCGCGCTCACGCACCTGTCGACCCGCTACGCCTGGCGCGAGCTGCGCGACGAGGCCCGCGCGATCCACCCGAACACCGAGGTCCCGCGCGACTTCGACACGATCGAGATCCCGCTGCCCGAGAAGGGCGACGCCGAGCTCGTCCACTGGAACCACGCCAACGCCAACGCGGCACCCGCGCCCGCGGCGCCCGCCCAGCCCGAGGCGCCGAGATGAACGCTCCGCAACGCTGGGTCCCCGGGTGGCTGACGCTCGGGATCGTCGGCGCCGCCGGCTTCCTGCTCGGCGTCGTCGTGCTCGTCATCGCCCGCGGGGTCGTCCACGACGAGGTCCGCACCGTCACCCACACGCGCACGGTCCAGGTGATGCCGACGGTCCCCGACGTGGTGGGCGTGACGTTGGGCGAGGCCGAGGTGTCGCTGCGCGATGCCGGCTACAACGTCGACGCCGTCGGCGGCGGCTTCTTCGGCCCGAGCCGCAACGACGTCGTCGCCGAGCAGGACCCCGCCCCCGGCACCGAGCTCGCCGGCGGTGCGACCGTCACCGTGCGGGTGGAGTGACCGGCGGGATCTCGCCGACGCGCAGCGCGATCGCCACCGCCTGCGGCCGGGTGCGCGCGCCGAGCTTGCGCATCGCCGCCTTCGCGTAGGTCCGCACGGTCTCGGGCGTGACGTCCATCGACGCGGCGATCTCGGGGATCTCGTCGCCCGCGGCCAGCCGCTCGAGCACGCGGCGCTCGCGCGGCGACAGCGGCCGTCGGCCGCCGCGATCACCGGCTCTGTCGCGTCCCCCGCTCACCCGCTCGAACCTAACCGAACCGCACCAAAGTCGTGCCGATTTTCTCGTTCGGGAGACCATCCCCAATGCGGGGAAGGCGTGCGGATCCGCTCAAATTCCGGACGCGTCCTGGCGATGAAGGTGGCGCAGAGCCGCTCACTCTCACGGAGGAGGTCCCCGATGCGTTCCCCCGCCAGCATCCCCGCCCGCCGCCGGACCGCGCCTGCCCCCGGCGTCGTGCGGATCGACGACCCTGCCGGCGATCGGCTTGCCGCGTTCTGCCGGATCAGCGACGAGGACGTCGGCCGTCTGGCCGCCGAGGATCTCGCCGCGATCGCCGACGAGGCGGTCGACGCGTTCTACACCGACGTCCTCGCCGAGCCGCACCTGGCCGCGATCATCGAGCGCCACAGCTCGCGCGATCGCCTGTCGCGCACCCTCGCCGACTACGTGCGCTCGCTCTCCAGCGGCCGCCTCGACGACCAGCGCGTGGGGCGGGTCCGGGCGATCGGGATCATGCACGACCGCATCGACCTGCCGCTCGCCGACTTCGCCGCCGCGCAGCTTCGCATCGACGAGACGATCGTGAAGACGCTCGTGCGCCGCTACGCCCGCAGGCCGGCCGACCTGGCCGCCGCGATCATGGCCTACCGGCGCCTGGCGACGTTCGACCTGGCGCTCGTCGTCGAGTCGTTCATGCAGTCGCGCGACCGCACCGGGGAGCTGCTGGGCCAGCTCTCCCGTCAGACCGAGACGCTCGGCGACCGCCAGGGCGAGCTCGACGAGGCCGCCCAGCGGATGGCCGCCGTCGCGCAGCAGTCCCACGGGTCGGCCGAGCAGCTCCACGGCGAGGCGGTGCAGCTCGGCGGCCTGGCCGACGCCGCCGCCCAAGAGCTGCGCGCCTGCGTCGATCGCGCCTCGGAGGGCGAGCAGGTCGTGTCGGTGTGCGTCGGCGAGGTCGGCCAGCTCCGCGACGCGGTGTCCGACATCGGCGAGCGGGTCGAGGCGCTCGCCGAGCAGACCCGGGAGATCGCCTCGATCGTCGAGTCCATCGGCGAGATCGCCGACCAGACGAACCTGCTGGCGCTGAACGCGGCGATCGAGGCCGCCCGCGCCGGAGACCACGGCAAGGGCTTCGCCGTCGTCGCGACGCAGGTGCGCGAGCTGGCCGACGACACGCGCGCGTCGCTGGAGCGCATCACCGAGCTCAACGCCCGCTCCGGCGAGGCGCTCGGCGCGCTGACCGGCGCGGTCGACACGATGACCCGCCGCTCCGACGCCGTCGACGAGCGCGCCGCCTCCGCGGGCGAGAGCTTCGCGGCGATCAGCTCCGGCGTGCGCGACGCGGCCGCGGGCATGGACGGCATGGTCGACCGGGTCGCCAACGTGTCCGGCGCCGCGTCGGAGCTGCGCTCGATCTCCGAGGAGGTCGCGCGCACGGCCGAGTCGCTGACCGAGCTGTCGGCCGGCGTGTCCGAGGCGCTCGACGAGGCGCGCGCCGCGATCGGGACCGAGGAGGCGGCCGGGCCGACCCCGCCCCCCGAGCCGACGGAGCCGACCCTGGCCATGGCGGCGTAGCGGTGCCGCGCACGCTCACCGACCGCGAGCGCGAGATCGTCGCCCTGCTGGCGGCCGGCCTCACGAGCGCGCAGATCGGCGCGCGGCTCTACCTCGCCCCGGAGACGGTGCGCGGCTGCATCCGCGCGATCACGCGCAAGCTGCACGCGCGCAATCGCACGCACGCGGTCGCGATCGCCGTCAGCCGGGAGCTCACGGCGCGCTGACCGGCTGGGCCCGCAGGCCCGCGACGAGCCACTGCCACGCGGGCACGGTCTCGGGCACGGCCGGCCAGCCGTTGATCACGGCCAGCAGCCGCCAGTAGCGCTCGACGCGGCGGTCGGTGAACGCCTCGATCGCGTCGGCCAGCGCGGCCCGGTCGGCAGCGGCCTGCCCGAACGCGGCGGCGAGCTCGTCGACCACGACACGCGCCTCGGCCGAGGCCGGGTCCAGGCCCGCGGCCAGCGCCCCGCCCGCGCGCTCGGCCACGAGCCGCGCGACGTCCGGGCCGGCGCCGGGCCCGGTGCTCTCCGCGCCGCGCTCGGCCATCGCCCGCACCGCGGCGCGGAACGCCGGGTCGGCGATCAGCTCGGCCAGCTCGACCCACGCCGCGACCTGCTCGGGCGTCGGCTCCTCGGGCAGGTCGGGCATCACGGCCCGCATCCGCGCGGCGACGGCGTCGGCGGCGGGGCCGCTCACGCCGGCGAACGTCTCGTCCACGAACTCGGTGACGATGCGGCGGCGCTCGTCGGCGGACAGGGTGGCCAGGCGGTGCATGAGCTCGATCTCCTCGGCTTCGGTGGGACGGGACATGACCGCGCGCAGCACGCCGCGCCGCAGGCGCAGGACGCGCATCTGGGCGTCGAGCGCGGCCGCGTGGGTGGCGAGCACGTCGTCGAGCGACGCCTCGCGCGCCAGCAGCCGCCGGATCGACTCCAGGTCGACGTCGAGCTCGCGCAGCGTGCGCACCAGCTCCAGCCGGGCCAGGGCGGCCGCGTCGAACAGCCGGTAGCCGGCCTCGCTGCGGGCCGCCTCGGGCACGACGCCGGCGTCCGCGTAGAAGCGGATCGTCCGCACGGACAGCCCCGTGCGGCGGGCCAGCTCGCCGATGCGCATGAGCGGCGTGTCGTCGGTCATGGGCGCCATGCTGCGGTCTCCACCGATTGGAGGGTCAAGGCCCGAACCGTCGGCCGCCGGACCCGTTGCTACAGTCGATCGGAGAGTTCCTTTAACCCGGTCCCGTGAGGCCAGGAAGGACGGACACAATGGCAGACGAGAAGGTCGTCCTGGACCAGGACGACATGCGGCGAACCCTCGTGCGCATCGCTCACGAGATCGTCGAGAAGAACGCCGACGCCGACCGGCTCGCCATCGTCGGCATCCACCGCCGCGGCGCTCCGCTCGCCGCCCGCCTCAAGCGCCTCGTCGACGATCTGCTCGACGCCGACGTCCCCCTCGGGGCGCTGGACATCTCCTTCTACCGCGACGACGTCGGCACCCGCGCCGCCGAGCCCGAGGTGCACGCGACCAACCTCGACTTCGACGTCGACGGGCGCACGGTCGTGATCGTCGACGACGTCCTGTACACGGGCCGCACCGTGCGCGCCGCGATCGAGGCGCTGTTCGACTACGGCCGCCCCGCGCGCGTCCAGCTCGCCGTGGTCGCCGACCGCGGCCACCGCGAGCTGCCCATCCGCCCCGACTACGTGGGCAAGAACCTTCCGACCTCGCACCGCGAGCGCGTGAACGTCCGCGTCGAGGAGCTCGACGGCGTCGACGAGGTCACCATCTCCGAGCTCGAGGAGGCCGTCGTCTGATGCCCCGCCACCTGCTGTCGATCGCCGACCTCGACCGCGACGGGATCGAGCGCATCCTCGCCCGTGCCGGCTCGTTCGCCGAGGCCTCCGGTCGCGAGATCAAGAAGCTGCCGACGCTGCGCGGCCGCCGCGTCCTGAACCTCTTCTACGAGAACTCGACGCGGACGCGGTCGAGCTTCGAGATCGCCGCCAAGACGCTCAGCGCCGACGTCACGAACTTCGCCGCCAGCGGCTCCAGCGTCGAGAAGGGCGAGTCGCTGAAGGACACGATCCAGACGCTGTCGGCCTACGACCCGGCCGCGATCGTCATTCGCCACCCGCACGCGGGCGCGGCCGCGATGGTCTCCCGCTGGACGCCGGCAGCGGTCGTCAACGCCGGCGACGGCAAGCACGAGCACCCCACCCAGGCGCTGCTCGACGTCTTCACGCTCACCCGCCGCCTCGGCTCGCTCGACGGCAAGCGCATCTGGATCGTCGGCGACGTCGAGCACTCGCGCGTCGCGCGCTCGGACATCCTCGCCTTCACGACGATGGGCGCGCACGTGACGGTGTGCGGGCCGCCGACGCTGATCCCGCGCGGGATCGAGGCGCTCGGCTGCGACGTGCGCTTCACGCTCGACGAGCTGCGCGACGCCGACGTCGTCTACACGCTGCGGATGCAGAAGGAGCGCATGCGCGACAGCTACGTGCCGTCGCTGCGCGAGTACGTCGCCAACTACCAGATCGACGGCCGCCGGCTGGGGCCGCGCCAGGTGCTCATGCACCCGGGCCCGGTCAACCGCGGGGTCGAGCTGAGCGGCGACGTCGTCGACTCGCCCCAGGCGGTGATCACCGCCCAGGTCGAGGCCGGCGTGGTGGTGCGCATGGCGGTGCTGTACGAGCTGCTGGCCGGGGCCCGAGCGACCACGCCCGAGCCGGCCACTCCGGGCCCGGTGCTCGCCTGATGGCCGCGCCGCGGCTGGTCCGCGCGCCCGCGCCCGACGCCACCCTCGTCGTGCGCCGCGCCCACGTCCTGGACCCCAACGCCGGCATCGACGCCCCGCACGACGTGGTCGTGCGCGGCGGCGAGATCGCCGAGATCGCCCCGCCCGGCGAGGCCGCGGTGCCCGAGGGCGCCGAGGTCGTCGACGGCGAGGGCCGCCATCTGTTCCCGGGCTTCGTCGACCCGCACGTGCACCTGCGCACGCCCGGCCAGGAGCACAAGGAGGACATCGAGACCGGCACCCGCGCCGCCGCCGCCGGCGGCTACTGCGCGGTCGTCGCGATGCCCAACACCGACCCGGTGCTCGACAGCGCGCCGCTGCTGAACGCGGTGCGCGAGCAGGCCGAGCGCGACGCGCGCGTGCCCGTCGGGTTCATGCCCGCGATCACGCGCGGCCTCGGCGGCACCGAGCTGACCGAGATGCAGGAGCTGCGCGACGCCGGCGCGATCGGCTTCACCGACGACGGCAAGCCGGTCACCTCCGCCGGGATGCTGCGCCGCGCGATGCGCTACCAGAAGCTGTGCGGCGGCGTGATCGCCCTCCACGAGGAGGACCCCACACTCAGCGCCGGTGGCGTCATGCACGAGGGCGCGATCTCCGCGCGGCTGGGCCTGGCCGGCTACCCGTCGGTCGGCGAGTCGACGATGGTCGCCCGCGACGCCGCGCTCGCCCTCGACGAGGGGGCGCGCACCCACTTCCAGCACCTGTCGGCCTGGCAGTCGGTCGAGGCGCTGGCCGCCGCCCGCGCGTCCGGCGCGCCGGTGAGCGGAGAGGCCTCGCCGCACCATCTCCTGCTGACCGACGAGGCGGTGCTGGGGCTCGACACGCGCATGAAGATGAACCCGCCGCTGCGCACCGAGCGCGACCGCCAGGCGGTGATCGCCGGCCTGCGCGACGGCACGATCGAGTGCATCGCCACCGACCACGCGCCGCACGCCGCCTTCGAGAAGGACGTGCCGTTCGAGGACGCGCCGATGGGCACCACCGGCCTGGAGACGGCGTTCGCCGCCGTCTACACCGGCCTCGTGCGGCCCGGGGTGCTGACGCTGGAGCTCGTCGTCGAGCGGCTGACCGCCGGCGCGCGCCTGATGGACCTGCCGGTCCCGGCGATCCGGACGGGCGCCCCCGCCAACCTGTGCCTCGTCGACCTCGAGGCGACCTGGCAGGTGGGGGAGAGCGGCTACGAGTCGCGCTCGGAGAACTCCTGCTTCGCCGGCCGCGAGCTGAACGGCCGCGTGCTGCTGACCGTCGCCGCCGGCGCGGTCGCTTACCGCGAGCGGTCGTTCGCGCTGAGCGAGGTCGGCCGATGAGCTATCTCCTGCTCGAGGACGGGACCCGCTTCGACGGGGACCCGGCCGGCGCGGCCGGCCACGTCACCGGAGAGGTGGTCTTCACCACCGGCATGAGCGGCTACCAGGAGTCGGTCACCGACCCCTCGTTCCGCCGCCAGATCATCGTCTTCACCTACCCGCACATCGGCAACTACGGCGTCAGCCAGGCGGCGATGGAGTCCGATGCGATCCACGCGCGCGGCGTCGTGATGCGCTCGGCCGTCAACCACGCCGACGCACCGAACGCCGAGGGCGGCTGGCTGGACTGGCTGGACCGCGAGGGCGTGCCGGCGCTCACCGGCGTCGACACCCGCGCGGTCGTCCGCTACCTGCGCGACAAGGGCTCGATGCGCGGCGGGATCTTCCCGTCGTCGATGGCCGAGGCCGAGGCGATGGAGCACGTCCGGGCCGAGACGCCGATGACCGGCCTCGACCTGGCCCGCGAGGTCACCCCCGAGCGCGCGATCGTGCTCGGCGAGGAGAACGACGGCCCGCGGATCGTCGCGATCGACACCGGCATCAAGGGGTCGATCGTGCGCAACCTGCTCGAGCGCGGCGCGCGCGTCGAGCTGCACCCGTGCACGACGAGCGCGGCCGAGCTGGCCGCGCGCGACGGCGACGCCTACTTCCTGGCCAACGGCCCGGGCGACCCGGCCGCGCTCGGCTACGTCGTCGACACGCTGCGCGAGCTGATCGGCACCAAGCCGACGTTCGGGATCTGCCTGGGCCACCAGCTCCTGTCGCGAGCGGTCGGGCTGGAGACGTTCAAGCTCCCGTTCGGCCATCGCGGCGCCAACCACCCGGTCAAGGACCTGGAGACCGGCACCGTCGAGATCACGTCGCAGAACCACGGGTTCGCGGTGGTCGGGCCGGGCGGCGAGCACCGCCTCGACACCGACGCGCCGGTGCGCTGGGAGACCGACTTCGGCGCCGCGCAGCTCTCGCACATCAACCTCTACGACCGCACGGTCGAGGGGCTCATGCTCCTCGACGTCCCCGGCGGCACCGTCCAGTACCACCCGGAGGCGGGCCCGGGACCGAACGACTCGCTGTACCTCTTCGATCGATTCCTGGAGCAGATCCGTGCCGCGGCGTGACGACATCCACAAGATCCTCGTCCTGGGCTCTGGGCCGATCGTGATCGGGCAGGCGGCCGAGTTCGACTACTCGGGCGTGCAGGCCTGCAAGGTGCTGCTGGAGGAGGGCTACGAGGTCGTCCTCGTCAACTCCAACCCGGCGACGATCATGACCGACCCGGAGTTCGCGACCGCGACGTACGTGGAGCCGCTGCTGCCGGGCCCGGTCGCGCAGGTCATCGCCAAGGAGCGTCCCGACGCGCTGCTGCCGACGCTCGGCGGCCAGACCGCGCTGAACCTCGCGCGGGCGCTGCACGAGGACGGCACGCTCGAGCGCTACGGCGTGCAGCTCATCGGCGCCGACTACGAGGCGATCGGCCGCGCCGAGGACCGCGAGCTGTTCCGCGCGACGATGGAGGCGGCCGGCCTGAAGATGCCGGCCAGCGCGATCGCGCACGCGGTCGACGAGGCGGTCGCGTTCGCCGACGAGACCGGCTACCCGGTGATCGTGCGGCCCGCGTACACGCTCGGGGGACAGGGCGGCGGCGTCGCCCACGACGCCGACGAGCTGCGCGCGGTCGCCTCGCGCGGCCTGGAGGCGTCGCCGATCGGCCAGATCCTCATCGACCAGTCGGTGATCGGGTGGGGCGAGTTCGAGCTCGAGGTCATGCGCGACCGGCTCGACAACTGCGTGATCATCTGCTCGATCGAGAACGTCGACCCGATGGGCGTCCACACGGGCGACTCGGTCACGGTCGCGCCCCAGCAGACGCTGCCCGACCGGCTCTACCAGAAGCTGCGCGACCAGGCGTTCGCGGTCATCCGCGCCGTCGGCGTCGAGACCGGCGGCTCCAACGTGCAGTTCGCGGTCAACCCGGCGACCGAGGAGATCCTCGTCATCGAGATGAACCCGCGCGTGTCGCGGTCGAGCGCGCTGGCGTCGAAGGCGACCGGGTTCCCGATCGCCAAGATCGCGGCGCGGCTGGCGGTCGGCTACGCGCTGGACGAGATCGACAACGACATCACGCGCCTGACGCCCGCGGCGTTCGAGCCGACGATCGACTACGTCGTCGTGAAGTGGCCGCGGTTCGCGTTCGAGAAGTTCCAGGGGGTCGACGCCGAGCTGACCACGCACATGAAGAGCGTGGGGGAGGCGATGGCGATCGGGCGCACGTTCGGGCAGGCGTTCCTGAAGGCGATGCGCTCGCGCGAGCTCGACGCCGCGCCCGACGTGTCGGGCACCGTCGAGGAGCTGCTCGCGCGCCTGGAGGAGCCGAGCGCCGACCGCTACGACGTGCTGCTGGAGGCGCTGCGCCGCGGCGCGACGATCGAGACCCTGCACGCGCGCACCGGCATCGATCCGTGGTACCTGCGCGAGCTGGCCGCGATCGCCGCCGACCCGGACGCCGTGTTCGCCGGCGAGCGCTCGTTCAAGGCGGTCGACACGTGCGCGGCCGAGTTCGCGGCCGAGACGCCGTACTTCTACTCGGGGTGGGAGCGGCGCGCGGCGAGCGAGGTCGAGCGCGGCGACAACCGCAGCGTCGTGATCCTCGGGTCGGGCCCCAACCGCATCGGCCAGGGCATCGAGTTCGACTACTGCTGCGTGCACGCGGCGATGACCGTGCGCGACTCCGGCCGCGACGCGGTGATGATCAACTGCAACCCGGAGACGGTCTCCACCGACTACGACACGAGCGACCGGCTGTACTTCGAGCCGCTGACGCTCGAGGACGTGCTCGGCGTGGTGGAGATCGAGAAGCCGGAGGGCGTGATCGTCCAGTTCGGCGGCCAGACGCCGCTGAAGCTGGCCGCCGGGCTGCAGGCCGCGGGCGTGCCGCTGCTGGGCACGAGCGTGGACGCGATCGACCGCGCCGAGGACCGCGGCCGCTTCGGCGCGCTGCTGGCCGAGCTCGGCTACCAGGCGCCGCCGTACGCGACCGCGCACTCGCCCACCGAGGCGCTGCGGGTCGCCCCGCAGGTCGGGTTCCCGCTGCTCGTGCGCCCGTCGTACGTGCTCGGCGGGCGGGCGATGGAGATCGTCTACTCCGAGGAGGGCCTGGCCGCGTACTTCGAGCGGGTCCGCCCCCAGGGCGAGATCTACCTGGACCGGTTCCTGGAGAACGCGATCGAGGTCGACGTCGACGCGCTGTGCGACGGCGAGCAGACCTGGATCGGCGGGATCATGCAGCACGTCGAGGAGGCCGGCATCCACTCCGGCGACTCGGCCTGCGCGCTGCCGCCGCACTCGCTCGGCGCCGAGGAGCTCGAGGAGATCCGCCGCCAGGTCGACGGCATCGCGCTCGGCCTCGGCGTGGTCGGGCTCATCAACATCCAGTTCGCGGTCGCCGGCGGCCAGGTGTACGTGATCGAGGCCAACCCGCGCGCGTCGCGGACCGTGCCGTTCGTGTCGAAGGCGATCGGCGTGCCGCTGGCCAAGATGGCCTGCCGGATCATGCTCGGCGAGCGGATCGCCGACCTCGACCTGCCCGCCGACCCGATGAACGGGTCGCACGTTTCGGTCAAGGAGGCGGTGATGCCGTTCAACCGCTTCAGCGGCGCCGACGCGCTCCTGGGGCCGGAGATGCGCTCGACCGGCGAGGTGATGGGCATCGCGACCGACTTCCCGACCGCGTTCGCCAAGGCGCAGGCGGCGGCCGGGTCGGCGCTGCCGTCCGGCGGCACCGTGTTCCTGTCGGTCACCGACGACGACAAGGCGGCGGCGGTCGGGATCGCGTTCCTGCTGCACGACCTCGGGTTCAGCATCGTCGCCACCCGCGGCACCGCTCAGGCCCTGCGGCCCTACGGCGTGCCGGTGGAGACGCTGAACAAGATCGGCGAGGGCTCACCGCACGTCGTCGACCGCATCGAGGCCGGCGGGGTGGACCTCGTCATCAACACCCCGACCGGGTCGGGCGCGCGCTCCGACGGCTGGGAGATCCGCCGCGCGGCGATCGCCCACGGGATCCCGTGCATCACGACGCTGGCGGGCGGCCTGGCCGCCGCGCGCGCGATCCGCGCGGCCCGGGTGGGCGGCGAGGCCGAGGTTCGCTCGCTGCAGGAGATCCACGGGATGGCGGTGGCCGAGCCGGCGTAGGCGCCCGGCACGCGAGTGGCGATTTCTTTCCAGGGGGTGGAAAGAAATCGCCACTCGCGGCAGCGACGCGTGCGTTCCCCACCACGCGCGCGCGGCCGCCGCGCCGCGCTCTCCGCGTGGCCGTTGTCAGATCCAGCTCGCTATGCGATCTCGATCCGACAACGGCGGCCCGGGCGACCGCTCGCGGGCCTACGCGGCCTGGGGCACGCCCGCGCCCACGGCGTCCTGCACGCGGGCGTACCCCTGCCCGCGCGCGAGCGCGGCCAGCTCGCGGTTCAGGCGCGCCGGGAACCCGGGGCCCTCGTAGACGAACGCGGTGTAGACCTCGACGAGGGTCGCGCCGGCCAGCACCCGCTCCCACGCGTCGGCGGCGGTCTCGATGCCGCCGGCCGCGACGAGCACGAGCCGGTCTCCCGCGCGCGCCCGCGCGCGGCGCAGCACGGCCAGCGCTCGCGGCGCCAGCGGCGCGCCCGAGATCCCGCCGCCCTCGAACGCGGCGTCGGCCCGCGCGCGGTCGGCGCGCAGCACCGAGCGGTCGATCGTCGTGTTCGTCGCGATGAGCCCCGCCAGCCCCAGCTCGAGCGCCAGGTCCACGACGGCGTCGACGTCCTCGTCGGCGAGGTCGGGCGCCACCTTCACGAGCACGGGCGTGCCGCCGGCCTCGCCGGCCACCGCCTCCAGCAGCGGGCGCAGCGCGTCCGGGTCCTGCAGCGACCGCAGCCCGGCCGTGTTCGGCGAGCTGACGTTCACGACCAGGAAGTCGCTGACCGGCGCGACCGCCGCGGTCGAGCGGCGGTAGTCGTCGACCGCGCCGTCCAGCGGCGCCGCCTTCGACTTGCCGACGTTCGCGCCCACGACGCCGGCGGCGCGGTCGCGGCGCGCCAGCCGGGCCGCCGCCGCGGCCGCGCCCTCGTTGTTGAACCCGAACCGGTTGAGCAGCGCGCGGTCGCCCGGCAGGCGCGCCAGGCGCGGCGGGTCGTTGCCCGGCTGCGGCAGCGCCGTCACGGTCCCGACCTCGACGAACCCGAACCCGAGCGCGAGCGCGGCGTCGAACAGCCGGGCGTCCTTGTCGAAGCCCGCCGCGAGGCCCACCGGGCTGGGCAGGTCGAGCCCGAGCGCCCGCGTCCGCAGGGCCGGGTCGGCGGGCACGCAGCGGCGGCGCGCCAGGGCCCGCAGCGGGCGGACCGCGGTCAGGATCGACAGTGCCAGCGCGCCCAGTCGATGGGCGGTCTCGGCCGGAAGGAGGAAGAGCAGCGGGCGCAGGAGACGGCGGTACGCCATGAGACGCCGGAGTCTGTCATGTCCACTTCCAAAATGCCTGCAAATCGTGAAATCGAGGGTCAACCAGCCTCCACATCCTTCGACCTGAAGTTGAGGTCAAGGCAGATTTGGCTGTCGCGGCTTGATCACCCGCACGTCCTATGTAGACTCGCCGCCCATGCCGCCGTCCCCCTCGAACACCGCCTCCAAGACCTCGGCGGCTCCTGAGCGCTCCCTCGTCCAGCGGATGGAGGCCCTCCAGCGGGCCAACGACATCCGCAGCCGCAGGGCCCAGCTGAAGCGCGATCTGCGCGCCGGACGCGCGTCGATCCATCAGCTGCTGCTCGAGCCGCCGGAATGGGTCGAGACGGCCAAGGTCTTCGACATGCTCCTGGCCGTTCCGAAGTATGGCCGCGTGAAGGTCAACAAGATCCTCCAGCAGTGCCGCATCTCGCCGTCGAAGACGATCGGCGGGCTCTCGGAGCGCCAGCGCACCGAGCTCGTCGGGATGCTGCGCCGCTGAGCGCGGTCTTCGTCATCACGGGCCCGTCGGGGGTCGGCAAGGGGACGCTGATCCGGGCGCTGCTCCAGCGCGTGCCAGAGCTGGAGCTGTCCGTCAGCGCCACGACCCGCCGCCCCCGACCGGGCGAGACCCAGGGCGCCGACTACCACTTCCTCTCCGACGAGGAGTTCGCGCGACTGGTCGACGCGGGCGAGTTCGTCGAGTGGGCCGAGTACTCGGGCCGCCGCTACGGCACCCTGCGCTCCGAGCTGGAGGACCGCGTCAACGCGGGCCGTCCGGTCGTGCTGGAGATCGAGGTGCAGGGCGCCCGCCAGGTGCGTCGCACGGTCCCCGACGCCGTCCAGATCTTCATCGCGCCGCCGTCGCCCGAGACGCTGCGCCTGCGGCTCATCGGCCGCGGCACCGACAGCGAGGAGGAGATCGAGCGCCGCCTCGCGGTCGCCCTCGACGAGCTCGCCGCGCGCGAGGAGTTCCCCTACGTGGTCGTCAACGACCGCCTGGAGGAGGCCGTCGAACGCCTCGTGGCGATCGTAAAGAAGCACTTAGGCGAGTCGGTACCCTCAGGGGCATGATCTCCCCGCGCATCGACCGCCTCCTGGAGAACGTCGACAGCAACTACGCCTCCGTGATCGTGGCCGCCAAGCGCGCGCGCCAGATCAACTCCTACTACCACAACCTCGGCGAGGGCACGTTCGACGAGTTCCCGCCGCCGATGGTCGACACGGCTTCGAAGAACTACCTGACGATCGCTCTCGAGGAAGTCGCCTCGGGGAAGATCAAGTACCACTACCGGTAACCCGGCCGAACCCGGCCAGGTCCCACGCGGGAGGGAGAACGCGGTGGCCCGGATCCTCCTGGGCGTCAGCGGAGGGATCGCCGCCTACAAGGCGCTCGAGCTCGTGCGCCTGGCCACCGCCGCCGGTCACGCGGTGCGCGTCGTCCAGACGCCGACCGCCCAGCGCTTCGTCGGCGCCGCCTCCTTCGCCGCGCTGACGGGCGCGCCCGTCCTCACCGACGAGTTCGAGCGCGACCCGGCCCGCGGCGCGTTCCCCGACCAGTCGCCACCCGAGCACGACCCGCTCTCGCACCTGGAGCTGGTCCGCAACGCCGACGCCTACCTCGTCGCGCCGGCGACCGCGAACACGATCGCCAAGCTTGCCCACGGCCACGCCGACAACCTCCTCACGAGCGCCGCGCTGGCGGCCCGCTGCCCGCTCGTCGTCGCGCCCGCGATGAACGACGCGATGTGGGCCAACCCGGCGACCGTCGCCAACGTCGAGACGCTGCGCGCCCGCGGTGTCACCGTCCTGGAACCCGGCACCGGGCGGCTGGCCTCCAAGGGCGAGGCCGGCGCCGGCCGCCTGCCCGAGCCCGCCGAGCTGCTGGCCGCCGTCGAGGCGGTCCTGCCCGCCGCGACCGGCGGCCCGATGGACGGCCTGCGGGTCCTGATCTCCGCCGGCGGCACCCGCGAGCCGATCGACGCCGTGCGCTTCGTCGGCAACCGCTCGTCGGGGCGGATGGGCTTCGCGCTGGCCGACGAGGCCGCCGCGCGCGGCGCGCGCGTCACCGTCGTGGCCGCCAACGTGTCGCTCCCGCGCAACCCGCGCGTGGAGGTCGTCGACGTCGAGACCGCCGCCGAGCTGCAGGCCGCCTGCGAGGCCCGCTTCGACGACTGCGACGTCCTGCTGATGGCGGCCGCCGTCGCCGACTTCCGCCCCGCCGACGTCGCCGGCCACAAGCTGAAGAAGGACCAGGTCGGCGAGCGGATGGAGATGGTGCTCGAGCGCACGCCCGACGTCCTGTCGGGTCTGGCCGCCCGCCGCCGTCCCGGCCAGACGCTGGTCGGGTTCGCCGCCGAGACCGGCGAGCAGGCCGTCGAGTACGGCCGCCGCAAGCTCCGCGCCAAGGACCTCGACGCCGTCGTCGTCAACGACGTCGCCGCGCCCGGCGCCGGCTTCGACGTGCCGACCAACGAGGTGACGATCGTGACCGCCGATGCCGAGACCCACGTGCCGATGGGCGCCAAGAGCGCCGTCGCGGCCGCCGTCCTCGACGTCGTGACCGCGCTGCGCGCGCCCGCCTCCCAGGCCGGGAGCGTGCGGTGAGCGCGACCGAGCGCCTGTCCCCGGGCGAGGCCGCCGACGCCGCCGACACGCTGCGCCGCGTGGCCGAGAACATCGGCCGCGCCGTCGAGGTCCGCGACGAGGTCGTCACCGGCGTGCTCGTCGCGCTCGCCGCCGACGGCCACGTGCTCGTCGAGGACCTGCCGGGCGTCGGCAAGACCACGCTCGCGCGCGCCCTGGCCCGCTCGCTGGACCTCTCGTTCTCGCGCGTGCAGGGCACCGCCGACCTGCTGCCCGCCGACCTCGTCGGCACGAACGTCTACGACCAGCGCGAGGGCGTCTTCGTCTTCCGCCCGGGCGCGATCTTCGCCAACGTCGTCCTCGTCGACGAGATCAACCGCGCCTCGCCGAAGACGCAGTCGGGCCTGCTGGAGTGCATGCAGGAGGGCCGCGTCACCGTCGAGCGCACCACGCACGACCTGGCCCGCCCGTTCATCGTCTTCGCCACGCAGAACCCGGTCGAGTTCGAGGGCACCTACCCGCTGCCGGAGGCGCAGGTGGACCGCTTCATGGTGCGCATCTCGCTCGGCTACCCGTCGCGCGCCTCCGAGGTCGCGATGCTGCACGAGCACGAGCGCGGCGACCGCGTGGCCGGCCTGGAGCCGGTCGCCTCCGCCGCCCAGGTGCTCGCCGCGCAGGCGGCCGCCAACGCCGTGCACGCGTCCGACGCGCTGCGCGGCTACATCGTCGACCTGCTGCAGCGCACCCGGAAGGACCCGCGCGTCGAGCTGGGCGCCTCGCCCCGCGCCGGCCTGCTGCTGCTGCGCGCCGCGAAGGCGCGCGCGCTGCTCGAGGGCCGCGACCACGCGCTGCCCGACGACGTGCAGGCGCTCGCCCAGGTGGTGCTGTCGCACCGCATCCTCCTCGGACCCGAGGCGGTGGGGGAGACCGCCGAGGCCGTGATCGCCGACGCGGTGGCGGCCACGCCCGCGCTGTAGCGGAGGCGTGGGGATGGGGGCGCGCGCGACTCGACGCTTCGGCCAGGTCGACGCGCGAGGCGGCCTGCGGCTGCTCGGCGTGGCGCTGTTCCTGCTCGCCGGCGCGGGGCTGTTCGACTGCGAGCCGCTGTTCGTGCCCGCCGCGACGCTGCTGGTGCTGTCGCTCGGCTCGCTGGGCTGGGCGGTCGCCGGCGCGTTCGGCGCACGCGTGGACCGCAGCGTCGGGGTGCGGCGCGCGGTGGAGGGGGAGGCGGTCGAGGTGCGCCTCGCGGCCCGCGGCGGACCGCTGGGCCTGCTCGGCGCGCGGCTCGTGGACCCGCTGATCGACGAGCCGCGCCGCCTGGGCTGGGGGCGCCGGGCGCGGCTGCGCGTGCAGGCTCGCTTCGAGCGCCGCGGCCGTCGCGAGCTGGGGCCGCCGTCGCTGCGCTTCGGCGACCCGCTCGGGCTGGTGACCGCCCGCGTCGACGGCGACGGGCCGCCCGCGTCCGTGCTCGTGCTCCCGCGCGTGGAGCCGGTCGTGGCCGTCGGCCGCGACGACGGCGGCGACGGGACCGGCGCCGGCGGCCGGCGCTCCGGCTTCGGCGCCGCGGAGGTCGAGCTCGACGGGCTGCGTCCTGCCCGCGAGGGCGCGTCGGCGGCCCGCATCCACTGGCCGTCGCTGGCCCGCGGCGCCGGCCTCATGGAGCGCCGCCTGCGCCCGGAGGCCGACGCCCGCCCGCTCGTCGCCCTCGACGCGCGCCTGCCGGCCGGCGACGAGGCGCTCGACGACGCGGTGCGCGCCGCGGCGTCGCTCACCGTGCACCTCGCGCGCCGCGGCGGCGTCGCGCTGCTGCTGCCGGGCGACCGGCGGCCGGTGACGCTCGACGGCGACCTGCACGGCTGGACGGCCCAGCACGTCCGCCTCGCGCTGCTCGAGGGCGGGGCCGGGCCCCTGCCGGCCGCGCTGTCGGGCCGCCGCGGGCCGCTGCTGCTCGTCATCGCCCACGTGCCGGCGCGCGTCCCGCGCCTGCTGGTCAGCTCGCCGTCGAGCCGGCGCGTCCTCGTCGCGCCCGGCGAGCTCGCCGGCCGGCGGGCCGCGTTCTCGGTCGCCGGCTGCCACGGGTACGTGCTCGGCTCGGTCGCGGGGGAGCGGATGGCGGCGTGAGCGCCGACGCCCCCGGCATCCCCACCTGGAGCCCGCACGGGAACACCGGCCCGGTGCGCGAGGCGGTCGCCCGGCTCGTCCCCGCGCGCGACGCGCTGCGCCTGGTCGCGCTCGCCGCGATGCTCGTCCTCGCGCTCGTGCGCTGGTTCGGCCTGCTCGAGCAGCCGCCGACCGCCACCGCGATCGGGTTCGCGCTCGGTGCCACCGCCGTCGCGGGGGCGCTCGCGATCGTGCCCCGGCACCGGTGGGCGGCCGCGATCCTCGCCGCGATCGTCCTCGTCGGCGTGTCGCTGCTGGCGTCCGGGGTGCCGCTGTGGATGCTCGACCCGCGTGACTGGGGCTCGCTGGCGCCCGGCATCGCCGACGGCATCCGCGCGCTGCCCGGCATCACCGTGCCCTACGAGGAGCAGGGCGACTGGGTGCGCGTCGTCATCGGCGCGGGCGGCTGCGTGCTCGCCTCGATCGTCGCGATCGCCGCCGGCCTGCGCCGCACCGGCTGGACCGTCGTGTCGCTGAGCGTGCTGTTCGCCGTCCCGGCGATCCAGATGAGCGCGGACCACCCGTGGCTCGTCGGCGCCGCGTTCGCGCTCCCGCTGTGCCTGTTCCTGCTGGCCGAGCGCCTCACGCGCGTGCAGGCGTGGGCGGCCGCGGCGCTGCTCGGCGTCGCGACGCTGCTGGGCATGGCGCTCGCGCCCGCGCTCGACACCGAGGGCCCGGTGATCGACGTGCAGGAGATCGCCTCCGCGCTGGAGCCGCGCGAGCCCGAGCGCTTCGAGTGGACGCACGGCTACGGGCCGCTGGACTGGCCGCGCGACGGGCGCACGCTGCTGCGCGTGCGCGCCGAGCGGCCCGCGTACTGGAAGGTGCAGGACCTCGGGCTGTTCGACGGGGTGCGCTGGCGCGAGTGGGGCGGGCGGCGCTCGGCGCCGATCGCCGAGGGCCTGGACGCGCATCCGCGCTGGCGCGAGCGGATCCGCGTGAAGGTCGAGGGGATGACCACCGAGGACTTCATCACGCCGGGCGAGGGCCTGGAGGTGTCGCGCTCGCCGCGCCGGCCGGTGGCGTCGCGGCCGGGCGGCTTCTCCGTCGCCGACGACGAGGAGCCGCTGTCCAGCGGCGACGCCTACCGGGCCGAGAGCTACGTGCCGCGCCCCGACGAGGAGACGCTGCGCGCGGCGCCCGCCGCCTACCCCGACTGGCTGGCCGAGTACACGACCGTGTTCGCGCCCGCGCGGTGGACGTCGGGCCAGGTGTTCGTGCGCTTCGCGCCGTTCGGCTCCGGCGGCGGCGCGTTCACGATCGGCCCCAACATCGGCAGCGACGACGTCGACGCGGTGATGCGAGCGTCCGGCTACGGCGAGGTGCTGGCGCTCTCGCGGCGCCTGTCGCGCGACGCGTCCTCGCCCTACGAGGTGGTCGAGCGCGTGGAGCGCTACCTCAACAGCTCGCGGTTCCGCTACGAGGAGGACGTCCCCGACCACCGCCTGCCGATCGTGTCGTTCCTGGAGGAGGACCGCGCCGGCTACTGCCAGCACTTCTCGGGTGCGATGGCGCTGCTGCTGCGGATGGCCGGCATCCCCGCCCGGGTGAGCGCCGGCTTCGCGCCCGGCAAGCGCGACGACGACCGCAACGAGTTCGTCGTCACCGACCTCGACGCGCACTCGTGGGTCGAGGTGTGGTTCGCCGGCATCGGCTGGGTGACGTTCGACCCGACGCCCAGCGACGCGCCCGCCAACAGCCAGGCCGGGGCCGGCGGGGGGATCCTCGCCACCGGGTTCCCGGGCGGCCCGCAGCCGTCCGGCGACATCGGCGCCGACCTCGGCCCGGGCGGCGAGCCCGCCCCGCTGCCCGCGGTCGAGGGCGACGGCCGCTCCCCGTGGCCGCCGCTGGCGCTGGCCGCCGCGCTCGTCGCGCTGGCCGTCGGCGGCCGGTGGGCGTGGCTGACGCTGCAGCGCCGCCGGCGCGAGCACCACGAGGCCGGGCCCGAGGCCGACGTCGAGGAGCTGGAGCGCGCGCTGCGGCGCACGGGCCGGCCGGTGGCGCCCGGGACGACGCTGATGGAGCTCGAGCGGCGCTTCGCCCATCAGCCGGCCGCGCGCGAGTACGTGCGCGTGCTCGCGCGCGCCCGCTACGCGCCCGACGCGCCGCGCCCGACCCCGCGCCAGCGGCGCGCGCTGCGCGACGCGCTCGCCCGCGGTCTGGGCCTCGCCGGGCGCCTGCGGGCGCTCTGGGCGCTGCCGCCGCGGGGCCTACACTGAGACGCGGTGGCGCCGTCAGACAACGTGTACGACCTGTATCAGCGCGGCACCGCGCTGCTGGAGGGCGGCGACTTCCACGCCGCCGCCGTGCCGCTGGCCCGCGCGCGCGACCTCGAGCCCGACAAGACGTCGATCCGCGAGGCGCTCGGCCGGGCCCTGTTCCGCTCGCAGCGCTACCGCGAGGCGGCGGCCGAGTTCGAGGCCGTCGTCGACCGCGCGCCGACCAACGACTACGCGCTGTTCTGCCTGGGCCGCTCGCTGCAGCAGCTCGGCCGCCATCGCGAGGCGCGCCGGCCGCTCGCGCTCGCCGCGCAGCTCCGTCCCGAGCGCGGCGACTACCGCCGCTACCGCGACCAGGCCCGCCGCCGCGCCGCCTAGTCCAGCGCCGCGGCCAGCCGCCGCACCGCGCCCGCGGCGTCGACGACCAGGCCGAGCAGCCGGTCCAGCTCGACGGCCGTGACCGCGCCCGCCGGCAGGTCGCCGACGACCCACACGGCGCCAGCGCCGGTGTGTGCGTAGCGGACGATCGCCAGCGACCGGTTACGGAACAGGAGCTCGTGCGCGTCGACCTGTCCGGGGCCGAGCGCCTCGGCCTGCGCGCGCAGGAGGTCCTGGTGCAGCCGCAGGCCGACGTGCAGGGGCCAGCCGGCCACGTCGGGCACGCTCAGGCCCCACTCGCCGTCGGCCACGCGACGGCTGTCGGCCTCGATCTCGGACAGGTATGCATCGACGGTTGCGCGGGCCATCACCCCATCCTCGCAGCGCCCCGGTGGTGCTACGCTCATCAGCACAGCTTTCGATTGCCGGCCGCCTGGCCGGAGCCGTACCGAAAGTGGGCGATCGCCCGCTTTTTTTGTTTCTTGGACCACCCGCACGACGGAGGAAGGAGGGAAGGCATGCACCCGATCCAGAGCCAGATCGAGGGCCGGCTCGCCGAGGCCGCTCCCGACGTCGAGGTGCTGCTGGCCGAGGTCTCCGGCGAGACCGTCCGCCTCTTCATCGATCACCCGGATGGGGTCACGCTCGACCTGTGCGAGCGGGTCACGCACCTCCTGCCCGACGTGCGCGAGCGCTACGCGCTCGAGGTCTCCAGCCCCGGCCTGGAGCGCCCGCTGTCCAAGCCCGCCCACTTCCGCCGCTTCCTGGGGCGCCGCGCCCGCGTGCGCCTGCGCGAGGCGCGCGACGGCCACAAGTCGTTCACCGGTGAGCTCGTCGGGGCCAGCGACGTCGAGGTGACGATCGCGGCTGCGACCGGGGTCGTCGCGATCCCGTACGACGACATCACCCGATCGAACCTCGTCGAGGAGTAGCCCACATGTCCCGTGAAGTCATCGAGGCCATGGGCGCGCTCGCGCGCGAGAAGGGCATCTCCCAGGAGAAGCTCATGCTCGCGCTGCAGGACGCGCTCCTGGCCGCCTACAAGAAGCAGCCGGGCTCGGCGAAGTACGCGCGCGTGGAGCTCGATCCCGAGACCGCGGACTTCCGCGTGATCGAGCTGATCATCCCGGAGCGCCTCGAGGCGCAGCTCATCGTCGAGACCATCGACGAGGGCACGACGATCGACCCCGAGACGGGGGAGATGCGCGAGCCCGAGGACCCGGAGATCGACCCGATCAAGTTCGAGCAGTACAAGGACCAGATCGAGGAGCGCGACGTCACGCCCGACGACTTCGGGCGCATCGCCGCGCAGACCGCCAAGCAGGTGATCCTCCAGCGCATCCGCGAGGCGGAGCGCGACATGATGTACGAGGAGTACCGCGACCGGGTCGGCGAGCTGGTCACGGGCATCGTCCAGCAGAAGGACGCCCGCTACACGCTCATCCAGCTCCGCGAGCGCGTCGAGGCGCTGCTGCCCAAGTCCGAGCAGGTCGAGGGCGAGCGCTACGAGCACAACCAGCGCGTCAAGGCGGTCATCAAGGAGGTCTCGCCCTCCACGAAGGGGCCGAGCATCATCGTCAGCCGCCGCGACCCGGAGCTGATCAAGTCGCTGTTCGAGCTCGAGGTTCCCGAGATCGCCGACGGGCTCGTGGAGATCGAGAACGTCGCGCGCGAGCCCGGCTACCGCTCCAAGATCGCGGTCGTCTCGCACGCCGACGGCGTGGATCCGGTCGGCGCGTGCGTCGGGCCTCGCGGCTCGCGGGTGCGCATGGTCGTGTCCGAGCTGCGCGGCGAGAAGATCGACATCATCCCCTACAACGACGAGCCCGCCCGCTTCGTGGCCAAGGCGCTCAGCCCCGCGCGCGTGCGCGAGGTGCTGGTCGACGACGAGGCCAAGCAGGCGACCGTCATCGTCCCCGACGACCAGCTCTCGCTGGCGATCGGCCGCGAGGGCCAGAACGCGCGGCTCGCCGCGCGCCTGACCGGCTGGCGCATCGACATCAAGTCCGAGACCGAGTACGCCACCGAGGACCACGGCGGCGGCGAGGACGAGGGCGAGGTCGGCGACGGCCGCTGCCACGCGATCCTGGCCAACGGCCGGCGCTGCCCGAACGCCGCGCTCGGCGGCTCGCGCTACTGCGGCCTGCCCGCCCACCAGGCGCTCGTCGACTACGACACCGACGACGTCACCGTCCTCACCGGCGAGGACGAGGAGGAGGAGCAGGAGTTCGAGGAGGCGCTGGAGGCCGAGGAGGCGCTGGAGGCCGAGGGCGAGCCCGACGCCGAGAGCGAGACCGAGGTCGAGGTCGAGGCGGAGGCCGAGGCCGCGCCCGTCGCGGCCGAGGAGTCGCTGGAGCCGGCGCCGGAGTCCGCCGAGCCGACCGGCGAGGCCGAGGACTCCTGAGCGAACCGATCCGACGCTGCACGGGGTGCGGTGAGCGCGCCCCGCAGCGCGAGCTCGTCCGCCTGGCGCTGACCGGGGACCCGCCCACCCGCGCGGTGGTCGACCGGGAGCGGCGCCTCGGCGGACGC
This sequence comes from Capillimicrobium sp., assembly GCA_035565675.1. Taxonomy (GTDB): domain Bacteria; phylum Actinomycetota; class Thermoleophilia; order Solirubrobacterales; family Solirubrobacteraceae; genus Capillimicrobium. Next base: position 68,247 of record DATMSA010000105.1, read on the forward strand.
GGCGCCTACGTTCACCCGGACCCGGCGTGCCTGGAGCGCGCCGTCCGGCGCGGCGGACTCGCCCGCGCGTTCAAGGCACGCGTGACGTCCGCGCCCAACCATCTAGACTCGGATTAGCCAATGGCCAAGAAGCGCATCGCCGACATCGCCGAGAAGCACGGCCTCAACGCGAAGGACCTCTCCAAGCAGCTGCAGGAGGCGGGCTTCAGCGTGCCGTCACCGAACTCCACCATCGACGAGAAGCTCGCGCTGAGCGTCGTCAAGGCCAACGAGCCGACCAACGGCGCCAACCATCCGCAGCGCATCGGCGACCTGCCGCCCGAGCAGCAGCGCCGCCGCCCCGACCAGTCCCGCCAGTCCGGCGACGGGCGCGGTCAGCGCCAGGGCGGGCAGGGCGGCCAGCGCCAGGGCGGCCAGCGTCAGGGCGGTCCGGGCGGACGCGGTCCGGGCGGTCCCGGCGGCGGCCAGCGCCAGGGCGGCGGTCCCGGCGGTCAGCGCCAGGGCGGTCCCGGCGGTCGCGGTCCCGGCGGTCCCTCCGGCTCCGGTCAGGGCGCCGCGCGCTCGGGCTCGGCGCGCCCCACGCGCGACGACCAGCGCACCGGCGAGCGCGCGCCCGCGCAGGCCGGCGGCCGGCGTCGCGTCGTCATCGACTCGCAGGCGTCGCGCCGCGGTCCGGGCGGTGGCCCGGGCGGCGGTCCCGGCGGCGGCCCCGGCGGGCCTCCGCGCCGTCCGCCGCGCAGCCGCGGCCGGCGCCGTCGCGGCACCTACGACGACACGGTCCAGCCGCTGGACGTCAAGGCCCAGGGCGCGATCGACAAGGTCAAGGTCAACTCCGGCTCCACCGTCAAGGACGTCGCCGAGTACTTCGGCGTGCCCGTCCCCGAGATCATCAAGAAGCTGATGACGCTCGGCGAGATGGCGACGCTCACGCAGACGCTGTCCGACGACGCGATCCAGGTCCTCGCCGACGAGTTCGACCGCGATATCGAGATCGTCCACGCCGCCGACGACATCGACACCGAGCCCGAGTTCGAGGACGATCCCGCCGACCTGGTCGAGCGCCCGCCGGTCGTCACGATCATGGGCCACGTCGACCACGGCAAGACGTCGCTGCTGGACGCGATCCGCGAGACGCAGGTGGCCGAGGGCGAGGCCGGCGGCATCACGCAGCACATCGGCGCCTACCAGGTCACCCACAACGGCAAGCCGATCACGTTCCTCGACACGCCGGGCCACCAGGCGTTCACCGCCATGCGCGCCCGCGGCGCCAAGGTCACCGACATCGTCGTGCTGGTCGTCGCCGCCGACGACGGCGTCAAGCCGCAGACCGAGGAGGCGATCGACCACGCGCGTGCCGCCGGGGTCCCGATCGTCGTCGCGGTCAACAAGATCGACAAGGAGGGCGCGGACCCGACGCGCGTGCGCACCGAGCTCACGCAGCGCAACCTGCAGCCCGCCGAGTGGGGCGGCGAGACCGAGTACGTCGACGTCTCCGCCAAGACGAAGCAGAACCTCGAGGACCTGCTGGAGACGATCCAGGTCGTCACCGAGCTGCAGGAGCTGAAGGCCAACCCGAACGCCGAGGCGTCGGGCCACGTCATCGAGTCCAAGCTCGACCCGGGCCGCGGCCCCGTCGTCACGATCCTCATCGACCGCGGCACGCTGCACGTCGGCGACGCGCTCGTCGCGGGCGCCGACTGGGGCAAGGTCCGCGCGATGCACGACTACAACGGCGAGCGCATGAAGGCCGCCAAGCCCGGCGACCCGGTCGAGGTGCTCGGCTTCGACGGCGTCCCCGAGGCCGGCGAGTTCGTGCACGTCGTCGAGAACGACCGCCGCGCCCGCCAGCTCGCCGCCGAGCGCGCCAACCGCCTCAAGACCGAGGCGATCGCGCGCCGCTCGGGCCGCAAGGTGTCCCTCGAGGACGTCTTCGCCCGCGCGAAGGAGGGCGAGTCCAAGGAGCTCAACCTGGTCGTCAAGGCCGACGTGGCCGGCTCGCTGGAGGCCATCGAGGACGAGATCGCCAAGCTGCCGCAGGGCGAGGTCCTCGCGCAGGTGATCCACCGCGGCGTCGGCGGCATCAACGAGTCCGACATCATGCTCGCCGCGGCCTCCGACGCGGTCGTGCTCGGCTTCAACGTCCGCCCGGTCGGCGACGCCGCGTCGCTCGCCGACCGCGAGGGCGTCGAGATCCGCACGTACTCGGTGATCTACCGCGCGATCGAGGACCTGCGCGCCGCGATGGAGGGCATGCTGGAGCCCGAGGAGGTCGAGGAGACGCTCGGCCGCGCCGAGGTGCGCCAGACGTTCCGCGCGTCGCGCATCGGCGTCATCGCCGGCTCCTACGTCACCGACGGCATGATGCGCCGCGGCGCCAAGGCGCGGCTGGTGCGCGACGGCACCGTCGTCTACGACGGCGAGATCGAGTCGCTGCGCCGCTTCCAGGACGACGTTCGCGAGGTCCAGACCGGGTTCGAGTGCGGCATCGTGCTGCGCAACTACCAGGACGTCAAGGAGGGCGACGTGCTGGAGGCGTACGAGACCAAGCAGGTCGAGCGCGAGCTCGCCTGAGATCGTGTCGTCCGATGAGCGCCTACGTCGCGCTCCTGCTGGTCGACCTGCACTTCCCGCAGGCGGGCTCCCTGAAGGCCAAGCGCAAGGAGCTGCAGTCGGTGAAGGCCCAGTTGCACGGGCGGCTGGGCTGTGCGGTCGCCGAGGTCGATCACCAGGAGACCTGGCAGCGCTCGCAGCTGTCGGTGGCGCTCACGAGCGGCTCGCTGGGCCAGCTCGACCGCCAGGCCGACTCCGTGGAGCGCTGGCTGATCGACCGGTTTCCCGACACCGTCTCCGTTCAGAGAATCGTGACCTCCGCCGAGGACATAGGATGAGCAGCGACCGGATGCGCCGTGTCGACGAGGCCGTGCGCCAGGTCGTCAGCGACGCCGTGGCCCACGACCTCAAGGACCCCCGCGTCGGGTTCGTCACCGTGACCGATGTCAAGACCAGCCCCGACCTGCGCCACGCCCGCGTGTACGTGAGCGTCCTCGGCGACCGCAAGGCGCGCAAGGCGTCGCTCGCCGGCCTCGAGTCGGCCCACGGCTTCCTGCAGCGCCGCCTGTCGGACCAGCTGCGCATGAAGAACACCCCCGAGCTGCAGTTCGTGCTCGACGAGACGGCCGAGAACGCGTTCCGCCTGGAGCGGCTGATCGACCGTGAGCTCGGGGACGACGCATGAGCGTCCAGGGGGTCACGACGCGCCAGCAGGTGCTCGACGAGATCAACGGCGGCGAGCGTTTCCTGCTCGTCACGCACGAGAACCCCGACGGCGACGCGCTCGGCTCGCTCGTCGCGATGCACGCGCTGCTGAAGGCGCTGGGCAAGGACTGCCTCGTCTACCTGTCGCCCAACGACTTCCCGCTGCCCTACGAGTACCGCTTCTTCCGCTTCGACGACCTCGTGACCGCGCGGCCGCCGGACCTGGCGGCGCGGACCACGATCTTCCTGGACTGCGGCAACGTCGACCGCAGCCCGCTCGACGTGTCGGGCCTGCCGGTCCTCAACATCGACCACCACCACGACAACACGCGCTTCGGGACGGTCAACCACGTCGTCGACGACGCGTCGTGCACGGCCGAGATCGTGTGGGACCTGATGCACGCGCTCGGCGTGCCCGGCGACCGCGAGATCGCCGAGGCGCTGTACGTGGGCCTGGTGACCGACACCGGCCGCTTCATGTACGAGAACACGGGGCGGACCGCGCATCTGATGGCGGCCGACCTCATCGATCGCGGCATCGACGTCGAGGCGATCTACCGGCGCCTGTACGAGGGCACGCCGTTCGCCAAGCTCGAGCTGCTCGGGCGGGCCCTGCGGCGGGTGGCGCGCTTCGACGGCGGGGCGCTGACGTTCGCGTACGTGACCCTGGCGGACTTCGAGGAGACCGGCGCCGAGGAGAGCTACACCGAGGGGATCGTCGACCACCTGCGCGCGGTCGAGGGGACGAAGGTCGCCGCCCTGGTGCGCGAGCGCGCCTGCGGCGGCGAGAACGGCAACAGCGCGCGCAAGGCATCGCTGCGCTCCACCGACGGGACCGTGGACGTGAGCGTGATCGCCCGGGCCCAGGGCGGGGGCGGCCACCGCCGCGCCGCCGGGTTCTCGACCAACATGTCGATCGACGAGATCGTCGCGTTCCTGCGCGCGGCGGTCGCCGAGCAGCTCGACGCCTAGCGCCGCGACAATGGGCGCATGGACGCCGTCCTGCCGATCGACAAGCCCGCCGGCGTGACGTCGCACGACGTCGTCGCCGCGGTCCGCCGCGAGCTCGGCGGCCCGCGCCGGGGCGCCGGGAAGGTGCGCGTCGGCCACGCCGGCACGCTCGACCCGTTCGCGACCGGGCTGCTGCTCGTGCTCGTCGGGCGCGCGACCCGGGCCCAGCGGGTGCTGATGGGCCGGCCCAAGGGCTACGAGGCCGTCGCGCGGCTGGGGTGGACGTCGACGACCGGCGACCCGGAGGGCGAGCTCGTCGAGACCGGGCGGATCCCGGATCTGTCCGCGCTGCCGACCGGGACGATCCGCCAGCGCCCGCCCGCGCACTCGGCCGTGCACGTCGACGGGCGGCGCGCGTACGAGCTGGCGCGGGCCGGGACCGCGGTCGAGCTGCCCGAGCGCGAGGTGGAGGTGACCCGCTTCGAGCTGCTGTGGCGGCGCGACGACCGCGCCGCGTTCGCGATCGACTGCTCCAGCGGCACGTACGTGCGGTCGCTGATCGCCGACCTCGGCGACGCCTACTGCCTGGAGCTGCGGCGCACGCGGATCGGGCCGTTCGCGGTGGAGGACGCGGCCGCGAACGCGGCGCAGGCGCTCGAGCGGGCGATCGGCCTCGGCGACGCGCTGGCCGCGGTGCTGCCGGTGGTGGAGCTCGCCGGCGACGACGCCCGGCGGGCCGCGCACGGGGTGGCGGTCGACGCGCCGGGAGCGCCGGCGCACGGCGAGGTCCTGCTGTGCGACGAGGAGGGCCCGATCGCGATCGCGCAGCCGCGGGAGGGCGGCGCGCTGAAGCCCGTCGTAGGCTTCCGGGCCGCATGAACGTCACGCGACTCCCGGATGTCGAGCGGCGGCCGCGCCGCGTCGCGGTCGGCACGTTCGACGGCGTGCACCTCGGCCACCGGGCCGTGATCGCCGGCAACGACACCGTCCTCACGTTCGACCCGCACCCGCTGTCGGTCATCGCTCCCGGCACCCAGCCGCCGCTGCTGACCACGCTCGACCGCAAGCTGGAGCTGATGGAGGAGCTCGCCGTCCAGGAGGTCGTGATCGTCCCCTTCGACCAGGGCTGGGCGCGCCACTCCGCCCAGGAGTTCGTCGACGAGGTCCTCGCCGGCGCGCTGCAGGCCACGCACGTCAGCGTGGGGGAGAACTTCCGCTTCGGGCACCGCGCGACCGGCGACCCGGCGCTGCTGGCCGCCGACGGGCGCTTCGAGGTGCGGATCGCGCCGATGCTCGAGGTCCACGGCGAGATCGTCTCGTCGAGCCTCATCCGGCGCCTGGTCGTCGAGGGCGACGTCGAGACCGCGGGGCGGCTGCTGGGCCGCCCGTTCCGCTGGTGCGGGGTGGTCGAGCACGGCGAGAAGCGCGGGCGCGAGCTCGGCTTCCCGACGGCGAACCTCGCGCCGCAGCCGGGGTACGCGGTGCCCGCCCACGGCGTCTACGCGGCGGTCGCGCACCTCGACGACGGCAGCGCCGTGCCGGCCGCCGTGAACGTCGGCGTGCGGCCCACGTTCGAGACCGAGCTGGGTGAGCTGATCGAGGTGTTCCTCATCGACTGGGACGGCGACCTGTACGGCCGGGAGCTGTGCGTCGACTTCCTCAAGCGGCTGCGCGGGGAGCAGCGCTTCGACTCCGTGGACGCCCTCGTGGAGCAGATGCACCACGACGTGGACGCCGCGCTTGCTACCGTGTCCGGTCGCACATGACCCTGACTGCTGAACGCAAGGCCGAGATCGTCGAGAAGTTCGGGGAGTCCCCGCAGGACACTGGGAACACCCGCGTGCAGATCGCGCTCCTGACGGCCCGAATCAACGACCTCACCGAGCACCTGCGCACGCACAAGAAGGACCACCACTCGCGTCGCGGCCTCCTGATGCTCGTCGGCCAGCGCCGGCGGCTGCTCGGCTACCTCCAGAAGAAGGACCTCGAGGGCTACCGCGAGCTCATCCGCGAGCTCGGCCTTCGTCGGTGAGCACCGGGCTCATCGGCCCCGGCTCTCCCGCCCCCGAGATCGCCCTCGCCACCGCCGAGGGCACGACCTTCACCGCGGCCGACCTGCTCGGCCGCACGAGCGTGCTCGTGTTCTACCCGAGCGCGTTCTCGCCGGTCTGCTCCGACCAGCTCCAGATCTACGACGAGGTGGGCGACGAGTTCGCGCGCCGCGGCGCGACCCTGTACGGCGTCTCGACCGACTCGACGTGGTCGCAGGCCGCGTTCGTCGAGAAGCTGCGGGTCTCGATCCCGCAGCTCTCGGACTTCGAGCCCAAGGGCGCGACGTCGCGGCGGCTGGGCGCCTACCTGGAGCCGGCGGGGACCACCAACCGCGCGATCGTCGTCTTCGGCCCCGACGCGGTGGTGCGCTGGAGCCACCTGGCCGCCTCGCCCGCCGAGCTGCCCGGGGCCAACCTCATTCTCGACGCGCTGGACGCGACGTCGTAGCGGTCGCGCCCGCCTCGAGTTCCTGCGACGACCACGGCGCCGGCAGCCGCTCCCGGCGCGCCGTCGAGGAGCCGTCGTCGGGGTCGATCTGCACGAGGTCGGCGGCGAGCGCGCGGAACGGGTCGCGCTGAACCGTCACCACGGCGAGGCCGATGTCCTGGGCCTGGTGCAGGTTGCCGGTGCCGCCGGCGCCGATCGTGCCGCCGTTGACCAGCACCACCGAGCCCTTGGCCATCACCGCCTGCTCGTGGGTGTGGCCGGTGGCGACCAACAGCGGCTGCTCGGGGTGGCGCGCCCGCCAGGCCGCCAGCGCCGGGGCGGCGATCTGCGGCTCGTGGACGAGCACGACGTCGACCTTGCCGGCCAGGCCCAGCAGCCAGCGCTGGAAGCGCGCCTGCTGGCCCACGTGCCAGCGCCCGCCGCGGTCGCGGTAGCTGTCGGCGGCGCGGCGCAGGTTCGGGCTCGTGTAGCCGGCCATCCGCAGGCCGGCGATCCGGTTGACGACCGGGCCGAGGGACCCGTCGGGCATCAGCCGCCCGTTGGCGGTCAGCACGATCGCGCCGCGGCGGGCGAGCGCGAGCATCTGCGCGTCGGAGTCGTGGTTGCCGCCGACGAACACGAACGGGTTGCCGGTGCGGGTGACCTGGCGCAGCACGGCGACCTCGACCGGGGTGCCCGAGTCGCTGAGGTCGCCGACGAACAGGACGGGGGCGCCGTCGGCGGCGCGCCGCAGCGCCTCGATCGCCAGGACGTTGTTGTGCAGGTCGGAGGCGACGACGAGCCGGGGCAGGCCGCGCAGCGACTCGCGCTCGCCGGGCGCGACGAGGCGGGCCAGGCCGACGAGCTGCTCGTCGACGACCTCGCCGAGGTTGGCCGACGAGCGCGTCGCCTTCTGCACCGCGCGCAGCGCGACCGGGATGTCGGAGCCCTGCGCGTAGTACTCGGGGTCGTCGAGCTCGCCGCGGGGCGCCAGCAGGAACGCGACCGCGCCGACCCAGGCGACCGCCGGCACGAGGCCGTAGAGGACGTGGCGCGGCGGACTTCGCAGGACGAGCACCATCAGCGCGCCGCCCAGCAGCGCCGCGCCCGCCACGACCGCGGCCAGCGACGTCAGGTAGGAGGCGATCGCGTCGCGTGCCTCCGCGCGCACGCGGTCGACGGCGGCCCGGTCGCCGGTGGCCAGCGACGTGGCCGACTGGCGGTCGATCGCGCGCACCTCGGCCCGCAGCCGCGCCGGGAGCCGCACGCCCGGGAAGCGCACGCCCCAGTCGACGACCGGGACGTACACGTCCAGCGCGCCGCGGTGGAACGGCGACACCGACAGCTCCACGCGACCGGCGGAGACCTCCCGCTCGCTGGAGAAGATCCACAGCGCTCCCAGGCCGGCGAGCAGGCCGGCCGCGATGACGGCGGCGACACGCAGCACGTCCCTTCCAAGGTAGGCCCCGTCTCCTGCGGACGTGTGGCACATGGCAGCCGCTATCCGGACGCCAGGTGCCACACGTCGGTCTGCAACGGTCGGGCGCACCGGCCATCATGCCCGCGACATGCCCGGCGAGCTGCGACCCGACGACCACGTCCGCGGGCCCGAGGACGGCGAGCTGATCGTCGTCTACGCGGACTTCACGTGCCCGTTCTGCGCGGTCGCGCACGTCCGCCTCACCGAGCGCGAGCCGCCGGTGCGCCGCGTCTTCCGCCACCTCGCGCTGAAGGCGCGCCAGCCGCGCGCGGTCGCGGTCGCCCGCGCCGCCGAGGCCGCGGCGCGGCAGGGGGCGTTCTGGGCGTTTCACGACGCCGTGTACGCCGACCAGGGCCACGTCGACGACCCGCACCTGTGGGCGCTGGCGCAGCGGCTGGGGCTCGACGTCGACCGCTTCGAGGACGACCGTCGCAGCGACGCCGTCGCCGAGCGCGTCGAGCGCCAGACCCGCGAGGCCGTGCTGGCGGGCGCGACCACCACCCCGGCGTTCTTCCGCTCGGGATCGCCCGACCCGGCGCTGTACCATGAGCTGGTCCGGTAAGAGAGAAGACGCACGCATCGGCCCGCAACGAAGGCGGGCCAGAGAGGTTGAACATATGAGCAGTGACGCCGTGACCCGTGTCTCCGTCGACATCGCGGGGACGGAGATCTCGTTCGAGACGGGGAAGATGGCCAAGCAGGCCAGCGGCGCCGTCGTCGTCCGCTCTGGCGACACCATGGTGCTCAGCACCGCGGTCGCAGGCAACGAGCGCGACGTGGACTTCCTTCCGCTGACGGTCGATGTCGAGGAGCGGATGTACGCGGCCGGGAAGATCCCCGGCTCGTTCTTCAAGCGCGAGGGTCGCGCCGGCGAGAAGGGCACGCTGACCGCGCGCATGATCGACCGCCCGCTGCGGCCGCTGTTCCCGAAGGGCTGGCGCCGCGAGACGCAGCTCGTCACGATCCCGCTGTCGGTGGACCACGTCCACCCCTACGACATCCTCGCCATGAACGGCGCGTCCGCGGCGATCATGGTGTCCGACATCCCGCTGCCGTTCCCCGTCGGCGCGGTGCGCATCGGCAAGATCGACGGCAACTTCGTCGTCAACCCGGCCGAGTCCGACCTCCTCGACAACACCGACCTGGACCTGATCGTGTCCGGCTCGGAGGAGGCCATCCTCATGGTCGAGGCGGGCGCCAACGAGGTCTCCGAGGCGGAGATGCTCGACGCGCTCGACATCGCCCACTCGGCGATCAAGAAGCTCTGCGCCGCCCAGCGCGAGCTGGCCGAGAAGGCCGGCAAGCCGAAGATCGCCTTCGAGGCGCCGCAGGTCGACGAGGGCCTGTTCGAGGCCATCAAGCAGTCGCACGGCGCCGCCCTCGACGCCGCCACGCAGGTCGAGGACAAGCTCGAGCGCCAGGAGGCGACCAAGCGCGTCGAGGAGGAGGTCATCGCGGCCCACTCCGGCGACCCCGCCTGGGAGGGCTACGCGGCGCAGCGCGCCAAGGTCCAGATGGCCTTCGACAAGCTCGAGAAGCAGCTCGTCCGCGAGCGCATCGCCGTCCACAAGAAGCGTCCCGACGGCCGCGCCGAGCGCGAGATCCGCCCGATCACGATCGAGGCCGGCCTCCTGCCGCGCGCCCACGGCTCCGGGCTCTTCACCCGCGGCCAGACGCAGGTCCTCAGCGTCGCCTCCCTCGGCACGCTGAAGGAGGAGATGCGCCTCGACACCCTCGGGCTCGAGACGAAGAAGTACTACTTCCACCACTACAACTTCCCGCCGTTCTCGGTCGGCGAGGCCGGCCGCCTCGGCGGGCCCAAGCGCCGCGACATCGGCCACGGCGCCCTCGCCGAGCGCGCGCTCGTGCCGATGGTGCCCTCGATCGAGGACTTCCCGTACACGATCCGGGTCGTCTCCGACACGCTCGAGTCCAACGGCTCGTCGTCGATGGCCTCGGTGTGCGGCTCGACCCTCGCGCTGATGGACGCCGGCGTGCCGCTCAAGCGGCCGGTGGCCGGCATCGCGATGGGCCTGATCAAGGAGGGCGACGACTACATCGTCCTCACCGACATCGCCGGCGTCGAGGACCACCTCGGCGACATGGACTTCAAGGTCGCCGGCACGGAGCGGGGCATCACCGCGCTCCAGATGGACATCAAGATCACCGGCGTCACCTTCGACATCCTGCGCGACGCGCTCACGCAGGCCCGCGAGGCGCGCATGACGATCCTCGGCAAGATGGCCGAGGTCATCGACGCGCCGCGCAGCGAGCTGTCGCTGTACGCGCCGCGGATCGAGACGATCCAGATCGACCCGTCGCAGATCGGCATGATCATCGGCAAGGGCGGCGAGACGATCCGCGGGCTCCAGGAGGAGTTCGAGTCGCAGATCGACATCAACGACGACGGCACCGTCCTCATCTACTCCGCCAACGGCGAGCTGGCCAACGCGCTGCTGGACCGCATCCGCGCGATGACCAAGGAGGTCGAGGTCGGCGACGAGTTCGACGGCAAGGTCGTCAAGACCACGACGTTCGGCGCCTTCGTCGAGCTCACCAAGGGCACCGACGGCCTGCTGCACATCAGCAACGTCAAGCCGGGCGAGCGCGTCGACACCGTCGAGGACGTGCTCAACCGCGGCGACGAGATCAAGGTCCGCGTCGTCGAGGTCGACCGCGAGCGCGGCCGCATCGGCCTGCGCCTGGCGGAGGACCCGGCGATCGCCGGCAAGACGCCCGAGGAGCTGGCCGCGATCGGCGCCGGCGGCGGCAACGGCGGCGGCCCGCGAGGCGACCGAGGCGACCGCGGGGACCGCGGCGGCCGCGGGCGCGGCGAGCGCGGCTCCGGCCGGCCCCGCCGCGGGGCCAACCGCGACCCCGAGCGGTCCTGAGCGCCGTCCGCACCACCACGCTGGACTCGGGCGTCCGGGTCGTCACGGAGGGGATCCCCTCCGTGCGGTCCGCGGCGCTCGGGTTCTTCATCGGCACCGGGTCCGGCCTCGAGCACGACGACGAGGCCGGCCTGTCGCACCTGCTGGAGCACATGCTGTTCCGGGGGACCGACCGGCTCGCCTCCCACGAGATCGACGAGCTGTTCGACGGCATGGGCGCCGAGCTGAACGCCGGCACCGGCAAGGAGTCGACGTCGGTCTACTCGCGCGTGCTGGACGTGCACCTCGAGGAGGCCTTCTCCGTGATGGCCGACATGGTGTGGCGCCCGGCGCTGCGCGACCTCGAGACCGAGCGCGAGGTCGTGCTCGAGGAGATCGCCATGTACGAGGACGACCCGCAGGACAAGGTGTTCGACGTCCTCGGCGAGGCCGTGTTCGGCGACCACCCGCTCGGCCGCGCGATCATCGGCCGCGCGCCGGTCATCTCGTCGGTCGACCGTGACGGCCTGGCCGCCTTCCACCGCCGCCACTACCGCCCGCCGCAGGTCGTCGTCGCGGCCGCCGGCTCGATCGACCACGACCGGATCGTCGAGCTCGTCGCCGCGAGCGAGGGCCGCGTGAACGGCGACGGCGCGCCCGCGACGGTCGACCCGGTCCCGCGCCCGCGCCCGCAGGTGCGCTTCGTGCGCAAGGACACCGAGCAGGTGCACGCGTGCCTGGGCGGGCGCGGCATCCCGCGCGACGACGAGCGCCGCTTCGCGCTGCGCGTCCTCGACACGATCCTCGGCGGCACGTCGTCGTCGCGGCTGTTCCAGGAGGTGCGCGAGAAGCGCGGCCTCGCCTACGCCGTCTACTCGTTCACGTCGCTGTACGCGGCGACCGGCCAGGTCGGCCTGTACGTCGGCACGCGCGGCGAGAACCTCGGGCCCGCGCTCGAGGTCGTCGCCGCCGAGCTCGAGCGCTGCGCCGAGGACCCGGCCAGCGAGGCGGAGCTGCAGCGGGCCAAGGAGAACGCCAAGGGCCGCTACGTGCTGTCGCTGGAGTCGACGGCGTCGCGGATGAACCGCCTGGGCTCGGCCACGCTGGCGGGCCTGCCGATCCTCACCGACGACGAGGTGCTCGAGCGCATCGACGCGGTGACGATGGACGACGTCCGCGAGCTGGCCGCCGAGCTGTACGCGCCGGGGAGCCTGTCGGCCGCCGGCATCGGCCCCGACGAGGACGCGTTCCGCGCGGCGCTGGAGCCGCTGGGCCTGGAGGCCGCGGCGGCATGATCCGCGTCGGCGTGGCCGGCGCCGCCGGGCGCATGGGACAGACCGTGTGCGCCGCGGTCGAGGGCGCCGACGACATGGTGCTGGCCGGCCGCGCCGATCCGGCGCTCGACACCGCGCTGGCCGACATCCTCGGCGACGTCGACGTCGTCGTGGACTTCACGGTCCCCGACCAGGCGACCGCGAACGCGCTGGCCTGCGTCGAGGCGGGCGTCCACGTCGTCATCGGGACGTCCTCGTTCGACCTGGAGCCGCTGCGCCGACTCGGTCCCCATCCACCCGCCAACGTCTTCTTCGCCCCGAACTTCGCGATCGGCGCCGTGCTGATGATGCGCTTCGCCGCCGAGGCGTCGCGGCACATGGCCAAGGCCGAGATCGTCGAGCTGCACCACGACGGCAAGCTCGACGCGCCCAGCGGCACCGCCGCGCGCACCGCCGAGCTGATGGAGGGCGACGTGCCGATCCACTCGGTGCGCCTGCCGGGCCTGATGGCGCACCAGGAGGTCATTCTCGGCGACCTCGGCCAGACGCTGACGATCCGCCACGACTCGATCAGCCGCGAGTCGTTCATGCCCGGCGTGCTCCTGGCGATCCGCCGCGTCGGCTCGCTCACGGAGTCCCCGGTCGTGGGGCTGGAGCACCTGCTCTTCGACGCGTGAGCGGGCCGCCCGGCGTCACGATCGCCGTCACCGACCACGCGGCCGATCGCTACCGCCAGCGCGTGCGCGGGACGCTGGACCCCAAGGCCGACGTCGTCGCCCGCGTCGGGCGCGCCTGGGCGGCCGGGGCGGTGGAGGCCGGCGAGCGCGGTGCGCTGCGGGTGACCGACCTCGACGACCGCGGGCTCGTGTTCGTGTGCCGCCACGACGCGCGCGGCGGCGAGCTCGTCGTCATCACGCTGTGGGAGGAGGGCGACGCGGCGCGGGTGCCGCGGCGCTTCACCGACGCGCTGGAGCGGCGCCCGCCGCGCCGGTAGCCTGCCGGGACATGGCGTCACTCCCAGGGATCGGGCTGGCGCGGGCGTTCGCACGGCCGGTCGCGCAGACCGCCCGGGGCGCGGCGACCGTCGCCGTCGACACCGCGCAGGCGGTCACGCTGGCCGCGCTGGATCGCGCGCTCGCGTCGGCGTTCGCGCTCGAGGTCGTCGACCGCGTGATCGCCAGCCCGCTGGTGGAGCGGACCGCCCAGCGGGTGCTCACCGGTCCGGAGGTCGACCGCATCGTGCAGCTCACGCTGGAGAGCGAGCGCCTCGACGCGGTCATCGCCACCGCGCTGGACAGCCCGGCGGCCGACCGGCTGCTCCAGCACGCGCTGGAGTCGCCCGCGGTCGACCGGCTGGTGTCCGAGGCGCTGGAGTCGCCGGGGGCGCGGCGGCTCGTCGCCGGCGCGCTCGACGCGCCGGGGACGCGGCAGCTCGTGGACCAGACGCTCGACAGCCGGCTGGTCGACGAGACGATGACGCGCCTGATCGAGGAGATCACCGCCCGCCTCGTCGCCAGCCGCGGCATGTGGGAGCTCGTCGACGAGGTCGCCGCCAGCCCGGCGATCACCGAGGCGATGACCCAGCACGGGATCGGGTTCGCCGACCAGGTCGCCGACGAGGTCCGCGACCGCACGCGCAGCGCCGACGCCTGGATGGAGGCGGTCGCGCGCCGGGTCCTGCGCCGCCGCGCCGCGCAGGCGGCGCCGCCGGAGGCCTGATGAGCGACTTCGTCCCGCCGGTCGAGCCGCCGCCGTCGTCGGCGCCGGCGCCACCGCCGCCCGTGGCGCGGGCCGCCGCGACCGCGCATCCGCGCCTGGCCGCCGAGGCGCGCACCGCGAGCGCGTCGCCCTACGCGGGCCTGGCCACGCGCGTGCTGGCGTTCGCCGCCGACGCGATCGTCGTCAACGTCGTCGGCTGGCTCGTCGCGGGGATCGTCTCGCTGGGCCTGTCGCTGCTCGACATCCCCGCCGGGGTGGAGGACACGATCCTGGCGATCGGCTCGCTGTGCGGGCTGGTGTGGAGCGGCGCGTACTTCGTCTTCTTCTGGTCGACGACCGGCCAGACGCCCGGCAACCGGCTGATGCGCATCCGCGTGCTCGACGCGCGCACGAACGCGCCGCCGCGGGCGCGCCGGGCGCTGCTGCGGCTCATCGTCCTGCCGCTGTCGGCGATCCCGCTGTGCGCGGGCTTCCTGCTGATCCTGGTCGACAAGCGCCGCCGCGCGCTGCACGACCGCATCGCGCGCACGGTCGTCGCCGACGTCGCCGGCGAGCCCGAGCCGGTGCGCTCCGACGCGCGCCCGCGCCGCCATCGCTGAGCGGGGACGTGCCACGTCGTCTCCGGCGCCGCGGGGGAGGCGTACAGTCGCGGGTGCAGGCATCTCCGAGGAGGCTTCGATGCCGATGACGACCCATCTGCTCGTCGTCGCGAGCCGCACCGCCGCAGCCGACGAGCTCGTCTCCTACCTGTCGCGGCGTGCCGCGACGTCGCCGGTGCGGGCGACGCTCCTCGTCCCCGTCGGGGTGGGCGGCCGCGACGCGGCGCGCGCCCGCCTGGAGCGCGGGCTGGAGGCGCTGCGCGGCAACGGGATCGAGGCCGGCGGCGTGGTCGCCGGCGACGGCGACCCGCTGCACGCGGTCCTCGACGTCTACGACCCGCGCCGCCACGACGAGATCGTGGTCGTCACGCTGCCCGAGCACCTGTCGCGGTGGCTGGGGTGCGACCTGCCGCAGCGGATCGCCCGGGTCACCGGCGCGCTCGTGCGCCATGTCGAGACGGTCCGGGCGCCGGTCGCGCTGCGCTAACCGCGGACCATCTCCGCCAGGCGGGTGTGCCGCCGCCGCGCGTCGACGCGGCGCAGCGCAAGGTCCAGCGCGG
Source organism: Capillimicrobium sp. (assembly GCA_035565675.1). Classification (GTDB taxonomy): domain Bacteria; phylum Actinomycetota; class Thermoleophilia; order Solirubrobacterales; family Solirubrobacteraceae; genus Capillimicrobium. The sequence continues at coordinate 83,433 of DATMSA010000105.1, forward strand.
CCGGCTCCCCGACGAACACGCACATGCGCTCGGCCCGGGTGAGCGCCGTGTAGACGAGGTTGCGCGTGAGCATGATCCGGTGGCCGGTGAACAGCGGCACGACGACGGCCGGCGCCGAGCTGCCCTGCGCCTTGTGCACGGACATCGCGTGGGCCAGGCGCAGCGTGTCGAGCGCCGTCGCCGGCAGGCGCAGCGTGCGCGCGTCGTCGGTGGCGAGGATCGCCTCGGCCTCGTCGGGGTCGTAGGCGAGCAGCACGCCGACCTCGCCGTTCATGAGCATCCGCTCGTGGTCGTTGCGGGTCTGCACGACGCGGTCGCCGACCCGCAGCGGCGTGCCCGGGATCGGCTCCCCGTCGGGGTTCAGCCGCGCCCGCAGCGCCTCGTTGAACGCGTCGATGCCGACCGGGCCCTTGTGCATCGGCGCCAGCACCTGCACGTCGGCGCGCGCGTCGACGTCGAGGTGGCGGGGGAGGCGCTCGGCGGCCAGCGACACGACCTCGTCGAAGATCGCCGCCGCCCCGGCCCGGCCGACGAAGTAGAAGTCGCGCACCGCGTCGTCGGGGAGGTCGCGCGACGGCGGGCGGCCCTCGTTGATCGCGTGGGCGGCCCGGACGATCAGCGAGCGCGCGGCCTGGCGGAACACCTCGGTCAGCCGCGTGACCGGGACCGCCTCGGAGGCGAGCAGGTCGTCGAGCACCCGTCCCGGCCCGACCGGGGCGAGCTGGTCGGGGTCGCCGACGAGGACCACGTGCGTGCGGTCGCCGACCGCGCCGAACAGGGCGCCGGCCAGGCGCACGTCGAGCATCGACGCCTCGTCGACGATCAGCACGTCGCAGCCGGGGATCGGGTCGGCGGGGCCGTGGACGAAGCCCTCGCCCGGCTGCCAGCCCAGCAGCCGGTGGATGGTCGACGCCTCGGCGCCGGTCGCCTCGGCCATCCGCCGCGCCGCCTTGCCGGTGGGCGCGCACAGCACCGCCCGCAGCCGGCGCTCGCGCAGCACGTCGACGAGCGTGCGCAGCGTCTGCGTCTTGCCGGTGCCCGGGCCGCCCGTGAGGATCGACAGGCGGCCGGCGAGCGCCCGCTCGACCGCATGCCACTGGGCGGCGGTGGGGACGAACGCGCCGCTCGTCGGCCGGGGCGGCAGCGGGCCGTCGTGGACGGGGCCGTCCTCCAGCAGCGCGCGGATGCGCCCGCCCAGGCGCGACTCGACACGGTGCAGGCGGGCGTCCGCGACCCGGTCCTCCTCGACGACGATCGCGCCCGACTGCTCGAGCGCCGCCAGCGCCGGGTCCGGGTCGGCGCCGAGCATGCGCCGGGCGCGCTCGCGCAGCTCGTCGCGCGGCAGGTGGCAGTGGCCGTCGCGCTCGGCCTCGCGCAGCACGTGGACGACCCCGGCGGCCAGCCGCCGCTCGTCGCCGGGCTCGACGCCGAGCGCCCGCGCGAGCGCGTCGGCGGTCGCGAAGCCGATCCCGTCCAGCTCCGCGAGACGGTACGGGTCGACGGTGAGGACGTCGACGGCGTCGGCGCCGAGCGCGCGGATCACCCGCCCGGCGACCGCGGCCGGCACGCCGTGAGCGTCGAGGAACATGCGCACGCCGCGCAGCGCCCGCGCCTCGCGCCAGGCCTCGACCGCCGGGCCGATGCGCACCGGCCCGATCCCGGGGACCTCGCGCAGGCGCGCGTGCGGGTCGGCGTCGACGACCTCCAGGACGCTGCTGCCGTGGCGCTGGAGCAGGTAGGCGGCGCCCCGGGGCCCGACGTGCTTGACGGCGCTGAGGACCGCCATCAGCGCCGCGTCGGAGGTCGGCTCGGCGATCCGCACGTCGGTGACCTGGAACTGGCGGCCGTGGCGGGGATGGTCGCGCCAGGCGCCGCGGACCTCCATCGCGTCGCCGGCGTGCACGTGCGCCAGCGGGCCGCAGACGACGACCGGGTCGCCGTCGTCGGTGATCGCGTCGAGCACCGCGAAGCCGCCGTCGTCGGTGGCGAAGCGCACCCGGGAGACCTCGACGGCGAGCTGCTCGGTCACGTCCAGGACGCTAGAGGGGCACCCGGCGCCCACGCGACCGCCGACGCTGAGATACTGCACTCCGTGGGCAGTCTCGGAACCGTCATCACCGCCATCATCACGCCGTTCGACGCCGACCTGCAGGTCGACGAGGAGGCGTTCGTGGCGCTCATGCACCATCTGCGCGACCACGGCAGCGACGGCATCGTCGTCTGCGGCACCACCGGGGAGGCCGCGACCCTCAGCGACGAGGAGCACCTGGGGCTGGTCGAGCTCGCGGTGCGCGAGCGGCCCGAGGGGTTCACGGTGATCGCCGGGACCGGGTCCAACGACACGCGCCATGCCGTGCACCTGACCGAGCGGGCGACCGAGCTGGGCGTCGACGCGACGCTGTCGGTCACGCCGTACTACAACCGCCCCAACCGGCGCGGGATCCTGGCGCACTTCGCCGAGATCGACCGCGCCACCGACCGGCCGATCATCCTCTACAACATCCCCAGCCGCACGGGGACCGACATGCCCAACGACCTGCTCGCCGAGCTGGCGCAGCTCGAGCACGTCACGGCGGTCAAGCAGGCCAACAACGACAACCTCGCGCTGGTCGACGGCCTCGAGCTGTACGCGGGCAACGACGACATCTTCGCCCGCACGCTCGACCTCGGCGGCGCCGGCGGCATCCTCGTCGCCAGCCACGTCGTGGGCGACGAGATGGCCCGGATGGTCGCCGAGCCGGAGCGCCGCGCCGAGATCGACGCCTCGCTGCGCGACGTGTACGCCGCGATGGGCGTGACGACGAACCCGATCCCCGTCAAGGCCGCGGTCGAGATGATCGGCCTGCGCGCGGGCGGGCTGCGGCTGCCGCTGGTCGAGGCCACCGCCGAGGAGAAGGCCCAGATCCGGGCGGTGCTCGAGCGTCACGGACTGCTGAGCGGCGCCGCGTCGTGAGCGCCGGCACGCTGCGCGTCCTCCCGCTCGGCGGGCTGGGCGAGATCGGCAAGAACATGACGGTCGTCGAGTACGACGACCGGATCGTCGTCGTCGACACCGGCCTGCGGTTCCCGACGGCGGACATGATGGGCATCGACCTCGTGCTGCCGGACTTCGCCTACCTGCGCGACCGCGCCGACGACATCGAGGCGATCGTCATCACGCACGGCCACGAGGACCACATCGGCGCCCTGCCGTTCGTGCTGCGCGAGCTCGGGCAGGACATCCCGGTGCTGGGGCGGCGCCTGACGATGGCCATGGCGCGCTCCAAGCTCGACGAGCACAAGCTGCGCGAGGTCGAGCTCGAGGACGTCGAACCGGGGGAGAAGCTCGAGCTGGGCCCGTTCGACCTCGAGCTGATCCACATGACGCACTCGATCCCCGACTCGTGCGGCGTGGCGCTCACCACCGACCTGGGGACGATGCTCGTCACCGGCGACTACAAGTTCGACCAGACCCCGGTCGACGGCCGGCCCGCCGACGTCGCCCGCCTGGCCGAGCTGGGCCGCGAGGGGCTGCTGCTGCTGTGCGGCGACTCCACCAACGCCGACCGGCCCGGTTGGTCGATCAGCGAGTCCGGGGTCGGGCCGCACCTCGAGGAGGTGTTCGCGCACTGCAAGGGGCGGATCGTCGTGACGTCGTTCGCCTCGAACATCCACCGGGTGCAGCAGGTCGTCGACGCGGCGGCCGCGCACGGGCGCAAGGTCGCGCTCGTCGGGCGGTCGATGCGCAAGAACGTGAACATCGGGCGCTCGCTGGGGCACATCGACATGCCCGAGGGGATGCTCGTGCAGGCGCGCGAGATCGACGACTTCCCCGACGACAAGCTCGTGATCATCTCCACGGGGTCGCAGGGCGAGCCGCTGAGCGCGCTGCGGCGCATGGCGCACCGCGACCACCCGCAGGTCGAGCTGCACCGCGGCGACACCGTCGTGTTCTCGGCCACGCCGATCCCCGGCAACGAGCGCGCGGTCAACGAGACCGTCGACCGCCTGTACCAGATCGGCTGCTCGGTCATCACCACCCGCGACGCGCCGATCCACGCGTCCGGGCACGGGTACGTCGAGGAGCTGAAGCTGATGCTCAACCTCGTCAAGCCCCGGTACGTGATGCCGTTCCACGGCGACTACCGGCGCATCGAGCTGCACGGGGAGCTGGCCGAGGCGGTCGGCATCGACCACGGCAACGTGTTCCGCGGCGTCAACGGGCTGCCCCTGGAGATCGACGAGCGCGGCGCCCGCTTCGGCGACAAGGAGCAGAGCGGCATGGTGTTCGTCGACGGCGTCGACATCGGCGACGTCGCCGACGTGGCACTGCGCGACCGCCGCATGCTGTCGGCCGACGGCATCTTCGTCGTCGTGGCGACGATCAGCGAACAGGACGGCTCGTCGGTCGCCGAGCCCGAGGTGATCTTCCGCGGCGTCCCGTTCCGCGCCGAGGCCGACGACCTCCTCGACGAGATCCGCGAGACCGTCGAGCGCTCCCTGGAGCGGGCCGCCGGCGAGGAGATCCGCGAGATCGACCTCCTGCAGCAGATCCTGCACGACGACCTGGCGCACTTCGTCTACGAGCGCCTGAAGCGCCGCCCGATGGTGCTGCCGGTCGTCGTCGAGGTCTAGGGGGACGCTCGCCCTGCGGGCTCGGTCCCTCAGCGGGTGTTCGCCCAGGGGGCGAAACCCGCGGGACGCTCGCTCTCTGGGACGTGTGGCACCTGGCGTCCGGATAGCGGATGTCATGTGCCAGACGTCCAGGCGGGGGTGGCCGGGGGAGGGTTGCGTGGCGCGGCCGCGAACCCCGGATGCATGCCTGGTGATGGAGACTTCGTGGTGGAGGATCGCCGCCGGCCGGCCTGGGAGTGGACGACCGAGCTGGAGGAGCGCGAGCGCGACGAGCTGAACGCGCTGCGCGCCGAGCGCGACGAGCTGCTGGCCCGCGTGGAGGAGCTGCACGTGGCCGCCCAGAAGGCGCACGATCGCGAGCAGGTCATGCGCCGGTGGCTGCGGGAGCTGTCGACCGGTCCGTGGTGGTCGCGCCTGGCGGCCGCCCGGCGGCTGCGCGTCAAGGCGCGGTCGGCCCGCTGAGCGCCACCGCGTCGCGCAGCGCCGCGCGGACGGCCCGAAGCGCCGGACGGCGCGCCGCCGCGGCGCGCACCGCCGTGAACACGGTCCGCGACAGCGGGCCCTCGGCCACGTCGCGCAGCGCCAGGGTCGGATCGGCGTGGCCGCCGGCCAGCTCCGGCAGCAGCGTCACCGCGTGCCCGCTGCGCACGAGCGCGAACAGGACGAGCAGGTCGGTCGAGCGGTGGCGCACGTCGGGCGTGAAGCCGCCCAGCAGCCGGCAGGCGCTCTGCAGCATGCGGTCGTGCGCGCTCGGCGGCCGCCCGCACGCCCACGCGGCGCCCGCCAGATCGCGCAGCGCGACCGGCCCGCCGCCGGCCGCCAACGGGTGATCGGCCGGCAGCACCAGGCGGACCCGCTCGCGCAGCAGCTCCTCGCGCAGCAGCCCCTCGTGGCCGGGGCGCGGCGCGTACTCCCACTCGTCGGCGATGACGAGGTCGATCTCCTGGCGCGCGATCGCGGCCAGCGCCTCCTCGGGCTCCACCTCGATCAGCTCGACGCGCAGATCGGGGTGGCGGGCGGCGAGCGCGGTCAGCGCCGGCGGGACGAGCGTCATCGTCGCCGTCTGGAACGCCGAGATGCGCACGGTGCCCGCCACCGCGCCGCTCATCGCGGCGACCTCGGCCTCGGCCTCCTCGACGCCGGTCAGCAGCCGCTCGGCGTGGCGCGCGAGGACGACGCCCGCCTCGGTGAGCACGACGCGTCGCCCGCGCCGCTCGAGCACCGCCGCGCCCGCCTCGCGCTCGAGCACCCGCAGCTGCTGGGACACCGCCGACGGGCTGTAGCCGAGCGCGGCGGCGACGGCGCCGACCGTGCCGCGCTCGCGCAGCTCGAGCAGCACGCGGAGGCGGCGCAGGTCGAGCATCGTGAAGGGATTGTGCACGGTGCAGTGCGAAAACGCGCGCTTGTCCTGAAACGGCGCTGGCGACGAGGATGCGCCGATGACCGATCCCAGCGACCTGCTCATCCGCTACGGCGGGGATTTCGTCGACGGCGTCGTCGCCTCCGCGTCGGGCTCCTGGATGGAGATGACCGACGGCCGCCGCGTGCTCGACTTCACCGCCGGGCAGATCTGCGCGACGATCGGCCACAACCATCCGGCGGTCGTGGACGCGATCGAGCGGTCGTGCCGCGAGGTGCTGCACCTCAACGCGTGGGCGCTCTCGCCGCCGCTGCTGTCGCTCGCCGAGCACCTCCTGGCCACGCTGCCGCCGCAGCTCCAGCGCGCGATGTTCCTGTCGACCGGCGGCGAGGGCATCGAAGCGGCGCTGAAGATGGCCAAGCTCGCCACCGGCGGGTTCGAGGTGCTGTCGCTGACCCGGAGCTGGCACGGCATGACCGCCGGCGCGAGCTCGGCGACGATGTCGGCCGGCCGCCGCGGCTACGGGCCGCTGATGCCCGGCACCTTCGCGCTGCCTGCGCCCTACGCGTACCGCTGCCCGATCCGCCACTGCGACGGCACGTGCGACTGCTCGTGCCTGGAGGCCGGCTTCGAGCTGTTCGACGCCGCCAGCGTCGGCGCGCCCGCCGCGGTGGTCGCCGAGCCCGTCCTCTCGGCCGGCGGCGTCGTCGTCCCGCCGCCCGGCTACTTCCTGCGCCTGGCCGAGCTGTGCGACGAGCGCGGGATGATGCTGATCCTCGACGAGTGCCAGACCGGGCTGGGCCGGCTGGGCGCGCTCTACGGCTTCGAGATCTACGAGGTCGTGCCGGACTTCCTCGTGCTCTCCAAGACGCTCGGCGGCGGCGTGCCGATCTCGGCCGTCGTGACCAGCCCGGAGCTCGAGGCGCTCTGCGTCGAGCGCGGGTTCGCCCACGTCACCTCGCACGTGTCCGACCCGCTCCCGGCGGCCGCCGCCGACGCGGTGCTCGGCGTGGTCGTGGGGGAGGACCTGGCCGGCGCCGCCCGCGAGCGCGGCGACCAGCTCCTGACCGGCCTGCAGGAGCTGGCCGGCCGTCACGAGGCCGTCGGCGACGTGCGCGGCCTGGGCCTGCTGTGCGGCGTCGAGCTCGTCGAGGACCGCGACACCCGCGCGCCCGCCGACGCGCTCGGCCGCGCGGTCACCGACGAGTGCCTGCGCTGCGGGCTCTCGGTGAACCTCGTGCGCGGCTCGTCGGCCGGGTTCACGAACTGCCTGCGGATGGCCCCGCCACTGACGATCGGCGCCGAGGAGGTCGGCCTCGCGCTGGAGATCCTGGACGACGCGCTGACCACCTGCACGCGATGACCTATTTCGGATCCGTATGATGCGGATCCGAATGGAACCGCCGATCGTCCTGCTCGTCGAACGCGCGGCGCACCACGCCCTCCGCGCCCTCGACGCCGCGCTGCCCGGCATCGGCGCGGCCGAGGCGAACGCCCTGGGCTGCTTCGGGGCCGAGGACGCCCGCCGCGTCGGCGACCTCGTCCGCGCCACCGGACAGCGCCCGTCGACGCTGACGGGCGTGCTGGACCGCCTGGAGGCCGCCGGGCACGTCGACCGCCGGCCCGATCCGGCCGACCGCCGCGCGGTGCTCGCCGTGCTGACGCCCCAGGGTCGCGAGGCGCGCGACCGCGTGCTCGCGGCGATGCGCGCGCTCGAGCCCGACCTTCCCGAGGACGAGGCACGGGCGCTGCGCCGGGCGCTCGAGCGGTTCGCCGCGGAGACCCCGGAATGACCGACGCGGAGCTGCTGCGCGCGTTCGCGGCCGGCACGCTGCCGCCCGTCGGCTTCGACCACCGCGAGCACGTGCGCGTCGCCTGGCTGCTGCTGCGCCGGCACGGGCGCGACGAGGCCGGGCGGCGGATGGCCGCCGACCTGCGCGCGATCACGGGCGCGGCGGGCGTCCCCGACAAGTTCGACGCGACCCTCACCGAGGCGTGGTGCGACCGGATCGCGGCGGCGATCGCCCGGCGCCCGGAGGTGGACGACTTCACCGCCTTTGCCGCCGCGGAGCCGGACCTCCTGCGGCGCGATCAGTCGGCCAGGCTCGCGGCCGCCGGCACGTAGAGGAGCGCGAGCGCCAGCGCCACGCCGAAGGCGATCTCGCTGCGCAGCACGAGGGCGACCACGCCGAGGACGACCGGAAAGGCTCCGGCGAGGATCAGCAGGACGCGGGTGAACGGAAGCTCGTCCACATCCCGGTGATCGGACCGGGCACGGACGACTTCAGCGCTTGCGCCCGAAGGCGAAGTAGGCCAGCGGCCCCGCGTAGTTGACGAACGACGCCGCGACCCACGCGCCCTTGGGGCCGTTGATCTGCTTCGCCGGGCGGCGGCGGATGTCGACGAGCGCGGCCACGAGCAGGCCGACCTGCACGATGCCGGCGCCGACGATCGCGGCGCGCTGGCCGGGCGACAGGTCGCTCCACTGCTTCTTCGCCGGTTGGTCCATGGCCCGGATTCTAGGCGGCGGGGACCGCGATCCACACCGCGCGGGCGAACGCGAGCACCTGCCCGTCCGCGTCGTACAGCGCGCTGGCGGTGTGCAGCTTGCGCCCGTCGCGGGCCAGCGGCCAGGCCTGCACGACGTGCTCGGCGCCGGCCGCGACCGGCGCGCGCAGCTCGGCGGTCAGGCGGCCGAGCAGGATGCGCTCGACGTCGTCCCAGCCGACCGTCGCGATCCCGCTGGGGCAGTCCAGCGCCGCCCACACGAACTCGCGGGCGACGGCCCCGTCCGGGCCGGCGAGCTCGGCCGGCGGCGTCCAGGGGGCGGCGAAGCGCGCGCCGTCGTCGGTCGGCCCGCAGAAGATCCGCAGGCCGTCGCCGGGCGCCCGCCCGGTCCCGCAGACGAAGCAGGTGGGGTAGGGGTGGGTGTCCTTCCACGGATGGCGGCCGGTCGCCCGCCGCGCCTCGCCCGCGTCGATCGCCGCCGGCGGATCGACGTCGGGGCGCCCGGCGCGCCGCCCCTCGGCCACGAGCACGTCGCCGTCCAGCAGCGCCACGCCGTCCTCGCGCTCCCGCAGCGCCAGCGGGCGATCGAGC
>DATMSA010000106.1:0-23137 GCA_035565675.1 Capillimicrobium sp.
AGCGCCCGCAGCCGGTCGAGGGTCGGTCTCGGGAACGCGTCGTGCAGGCGCTCCGGCCGCCGGTCGGTGTCGAAGCTCAGGTACAGGCCGTCGGCGAGCGGATGCACCTCGGCGTCCCAGTGCGCGTTCAGCTCGCCCACCGAGAACCCGACCGCGTTCGCCGACACCGTCTGGGTGCGGTGCGCATACGCGGTCGCGTCGGCCGGGACGTCGTTGACCGCGCCGCCCACCGACCGCAGCTGCACGAACGAGCTCGTGCCCGCGTCGAGCAGCCCCGCCAGCGCGGCCGCGACGCCGGGCGTCACGTGGTCGAACAGGCCGGCGCGCACGGCCGGCGGACCGCCGCCGACGTGCGTCCCGCCCTGCGGCGCCATGATCGCCGGGTAGGGGACGAGCTGCGCCTGCTGGCGCAGGACCGGGCCGACCTCCAGCAGCGGCGACAGCGCCGCCGCGGCCGCCTCGACGTCGTCGCCGGCGTACACGGAGTACACCTGCGCGTAGCGGCGGTCGCCACGGCCGACGAGCATCGCGAAGCTCGTGAGCTCGCGCGGCGCGCGCTCGATCGCGTCGCCCCACCGCTCGAGCACGCCGGCCGTGTCGGACGCGTCGAACGTCATCGTCGCGAACACGACGTCGCCGACCGGGTAGGCGTCGAGCTCGACGGCGGTGACGATGCCGAAGTTGCCGCCCGCCCCGCGCAGCGCCCACAGCAGGTCGGCCCGCTGCTCGGCGTCCGCGCGCACGAGCCGCCCGTCGGCGAGCACGACGTCGGCGGCCACGACGTGGTCGATCGTCAGCCCGTGGCGGCGGGCGAAGAAGCCGATCCCGCCGGCGGTGGCCAGGCCGCCGACGCCGACGTCGCCGTAGTCGCCCGAGCTCATGCCCAAGCCGTACGGGGCGAGCGCGCGGGCGACCTCGCCCCAGCGCGCGCCCGCGCCGACCCGGATGCGCCCGGTGGCCGGGTCGAGCACCTCGACGCGGTTCAGCGCGCCGAGATCGATGACCACGCCGCCGTCGGTGGTCGCGCGGCCGCTGATCCCGTGCCCGCCGCTGCGGACGGCCAGCTCGACGTCCTGCTCGCGCGCGTACAGCAGCGCGGAGCGCGCCTGCGCGGCGTCGGCGGGACGCAGGACGAGGCCCGGCGACCCGCGGTGGACGTACGTGGAGCGCACGGCGGGGTAGGCGCGGTCGCCCGGTTCGACGGCGCCGGCCTCCAGCTCGGCGGGGATCGCGTCGTAGTCGATGCCCGGGACCCGGGCGGCCAGCGCGCTCGGTCCGCGGGCGGGGCCGGTCGGCGTCCCGGCCGCGCGCCGCTCGCGGGCGACCGCGTCGCGCAGCGCCGGGGCGACCTCCTCGGCGAACGCCTGGATGAGGCGCGGGTCGTCGGCGCTGAGGATGAACGTCGAGAACCCGAGCTCGAGCGCGAACGGGAGCAGGTCCTCGACCCACTGCTCGGCCGGACCCTGGAGGAGCCCGCCGCCGGGCGCGCCGAAGCTCCCGTTGATGTTGATCAGGCGCCGGATCTCGCGCGGGGAGCGCCCGGCGGCCTCGGCCGCCTCGTCGATCGTGCGGTTGGCGGCGGGGACGTCGGCGAGGTCGAGGTAGGCGAGCGAGGGCAGCCAGCCGTCCGCCTTGCGCCCGGTGAGGCGCAGCATCCGCGGCTTGTAGGCGCCCAGCCAGATCGGGATGTCGTGCGCCGGCTCGGGGCCGCGCTTGGCGCCGCGCACGCGATAGTGCTCGCCCTCGACGCGCACGCCGCCGCGCTCCGACGTGTCCCAGATGGCGCGGATGACGTCGATCGCCTCGGAGAGCGCGTCGACGGACTCGCCGGGGGAGCGGCGCGGTCCGCCCATCGCAGCGATCGCGTCGAAGAACCCGCCCGCGCCGAGGCCCAGGTCCAGGCGGCCGCCCGAGAGGAGGTCGAGGCTCGCGGCGGCGCGGGCCAGGACGGCCGGCGGGCGCAGCGGGAGGTTGGCGACGTTCGGCGCGACGTGGACGCGCTCGGTCTGCGCCGCGACCCACGACATGAGCGTCCAGGTGTCGAGGAAGGCCGGCTGATAGGGGTGGTCCTGGAACGTCACGAGGTCGAGCCCGACCCGCTCGGTGAGCTGGGCGAGCGCGACGACGGCGTCGGGCTGGGCCGACTGCGGGGTGAGGAACGTTCCGAATCTGAGGTCGTGGCCGTAGTCGGGCATCGGGGTCACCTTCCGGTTGCGCCTGGGATGAAAGTCGCTTCGAAAATCATAGCGCCTTCTGAGTTGCTATCGTCAGGGCATCGCCACGACGACCGACAGCCCCGGCCTGCACGATCCCGACGCGTGCGTCCCGCGCGCCGACGCGCTCGCGCGCGCCTTCAGGTTCCTGGGCAAGCGCTGGAACGCGGTGGTCCTCGGGCGCCTCAGCGAGGGCCCGGCCGGCTTCCGCGAGCTCTCGCGCGCGATCGACGGCATCAGCGACTCCGTGCTGTCGGACCGCCTCTCGGACCTGACCGCCGGCGGCCTGATCGAGCGGACCGTCGACGAGGGCCCGCCGGTGACGGTCACATACGCGCTGACCCCGCGGGGGCGCGCGCTCATGCCCGCGCTCGAGCAGATCGCCCAGTGGGCGATGACGCACCTGCCGCCCGGCGACTGCTGACCCCCGGTCCGCCGCACGCTGCCGCCGTTGTCGGATCGAGCTCGCATCGCGAGCTGGATCCGACAAGCGTCGTCAGGCGCGGGCGACCAGGAGCGCGCCGCGGAGGTGCACGACGAGCTCGGACGCCTGCTCGGCGATGACGGCGGCGACCGCCTCGCAGCTCGGGCAGCGCAGGACGATGCCCGCGCCGCGGTAGGCGCGGTGCGCGCCGAGCGGCTGCTCGTCGCCGCAGTCCGGGCAGCGGCGGCGGGTGGTCGTCGGGTCGCCGGCGAGGACCTCGCGCAGGAGGCCGGCGACGCCGTTGCCGTCGAGGGGTTGGTCGTCGGACATCGTCAGCTCCCGGTCGGGCCGAAGCGCTCGGCGTGGATGGCGCGAGGGTCGTGGCCGGCGTGCACGAGCAGGTCGGCGACGGTCTCGACGAAGGGGGTGGGGCCGCACACGAAGCAGCGCGGCCCGGCGTCGGGCGGGGGCGCGACGGCGGCGAGCTTCTCGGCGTCGACGCGGCCGGTGAAGCCGTCCCAGCCGGGCGGGGTCTCGCGCGTGAACGTCCACGCGACCCGCAGCCCGTCGCGCGAGCCCAGCCGCTCGAGCTCGTCGCGGTAGAGCGCGTCGCGGGCGGTGCGGGCGGAGGCGAGCAGGCGCGTGTCGACCGTGCTGCCCTGCGCGGCGCGGTGGCGCAGCATCGCCATCAGCGGCGCGAGGCCCGAGCCGCCGGCGACGAGGAGCAGCGGGCCGCCGTCCTCGACGCGCCACGTGAAGAAGCCGCCGATCGGCCCGCGCAGCTCGAGCTGGTCGCCGGGCCGCACCTCCTCGACGAGGTAGGGGGAGACCTCGCCGTCGGGCACGACCTGGACCGTGATCGCCAGGCCCGGCGTCTCGGGCGCCGACGCGATCGAGTACGAGCGCTGCGCCTGGTAGCCGTCTTCGGCGGTGAGGCGCACGTCGACGTGCTGACCCGCGCGGTGGCCGGGCCAACCGGGCACGTCGAGGACCAGCGAGCGGGCGGTCGGCGTCTCCACGACCACCTCGCGGACGGTCGCCACGCGCCAGGTGATCGGGGCGCGGGACGTCAATCGCTCCAGTACCGCTGCTCCCGCCACGGGTCGCCGTAGTTGTGGTAGCCGTAGCCCTCCCAGAAGCCCGGGCGGTCCTCGACCGTCAGCGTGATCCCGCGCACCCACTTCGCGCTCTTCCAGAAGTAGAGGTGCGGAACCAGCAGGCGCGCCGGCCCGCCGTGCGCGGGCTCCAGCGGCTCGCCGCCGTACGTGTGCGCGATCCACGCCCGGCCGCCCATCACGTCCTCGAGCGGGAGGTTCGTCGTGTAGCCGCCGTCGCACCAGGCGACGACGTGCTCGGCCTCGGTCTCGACGCCGTCGAGCAGCGTGTCGAGCGAGACGCCCGTCCACTCGGTGTCCAGCTTGGACCACTTCGTCACGCAGTGGATGTCGACGGTGACGGTCTCCTGCGGCAGCGCGAGCAGCTCGTCCCACGTCCACCGGCGCACCTCGTCGATCTCGCCGTCGATCGAGAACGTCCACCGGTCCAGCGGCGTGCGCGGGGTCGGGCCCGCGGACAGGACGGGGAAGTCGGGCGTGAGGTACTGGCCGGGCGGGATGCGCGACGGGTCCACGTCGGCGTGGCGTCGGCCCCGGAAGCCCCGTGAGATCGGCGGCATGCCCTGACCGTACGCCTCGCCACCCGGCGCGGCAACCGCGCCGGGTGGCGTCGAGGTGCCCTACGTCCGGGGCCGCAGCCCGAGGTACGTCATGCCGTTCGAGTACGCCTCGCACGCCGAGCGCTCGAGCCTCATCGGGGCGTCGCCCTCGGCGAACAGGCGCGGCCCGGACCCGCGCGTCAGCGGGTAGAGGAAGACGTGCAGCTCGTCGACCAGGCCGTCGGCGAGCAGCGCCCGCGCGAGCGTGATGCTGCCGCTGACGAAGATGTCGCCGTCGGTCTCCTCCTTCAGGCGCTGGATCGCGGCCGGGTCGTAGGGCCCGAGGATCCGCGAGTTGCGCCAGGTCGCCTCGGTCAGCGTGGAGGTGACGACGTACTTGGTTGTGTCGTTGAAGAACGGCGCGCCCGGATCCTCCTCGACGGTCCGCGTCGACCACGCCGGCTCGAACATCTCGTACGTCCTGCGGCCGAGCAGGATCGCGCTCGACCGGTCGCAGACCGCCCCGAGCGTCTTCTCCATCTCGGGGAGGAATGGAAAGTCCATCGACCACTTCGGCTCGTCGACGACGCCGTCGAGGGTCATGAACATGTGCACGTTGATCTCGCCCATGGGGTCGATCCTCCAAGAGGTCGGGGGTGGTGTGTCGTCGTCCAGACCGCGCGGCGCCCGGAAACTCATCGGCGCACCCGTGGTCGCGGCCGCCACCTCGCCCGGGCCGGCGGCGTCGTAGGGTGCCCGCAAGCCAGCGACCAGGAGGCCCGACGTGACTCCCGACCACGACTACGACGTGATCGTCCTCGGCGGCGGCCCCGGCGGCGAGCACTGCGCCGGCGCGCTGGCGGAGGGCGGGCTGCGGGTGGCGCTCGTCGAGCGCGAGCTCGTCGGCGGCGAGTGCTCCTACTGGGCGTGCATCCCGTCCAAGACGCTCCTGCGCCCCGGCGAGGCGGCGCGGGCCAGCGACCACGCGGCCGGCCAGGCGCGCATCGACGTCCGCGCGGCGCTGGCGTGGCGCGACTGGATGGTGTCCGACCACACCGACGACGGGCAGGTGGCGTGGCTGGCCGACGCCGGGATCGCGCTGCTGCGCGGCGACGGGCGGCTGGCCGGCCCCGGCGTCGTCGAGGTGGACGGGGTGCGGCACACCGCCGCCCACGTCGTCGTCGCCACCGGCTCGGCGCCGGCGTTCCCGCCCGTCCCCGGCCTGCGCGAGCTCGACGGCGTGTGGACCAACCGCGAGGCGACGGCGATGACCGAGATCCCCGACCGGCTGGTCGTGCTCGGCGGCGGCCCGGTCGGCGTCGAGCTCGCGCAGGCGACCCGGCGGCTGGGCGCCGAGGTGGCGATCGTGGAGCGGTCCGAGCGCCTGCTCGCGCGCGAGCCCGCCGCGCTGGGCGACGCGATCGCCGAGGCGCTGCGCCGCGACGGCGTCGAGCTCGTGCTCGGCGCCGAGGCGTCCGCGGCCCGGCGCGACGGCGACGAGTACGTCGTCGAGCTGGCCGGCGGCGACGAGGTGCGCGGCGACCGGCTGCTTGTCGCCACGGGGCGGCGGCCGCGGGTGGACGGGATCGGCCTGGAGACCGTCGGCGTCGAGCCCGGTCCGCGCGGCATCGCCGTCGACGAGCGCCTGCGGGCCGGCGACGGGCTGTGGGCGGTCGGCGACGTCACCGGCGTGTGGCCGTTCACGCACGTCGCCAAGTACCAGGGCGACGTGGTCGCCGCGAACATCCTCGGCGAGGACCGCACCGCGTCCTACGACGCCGTGCCGCGCGTGACGTTCACCGACCCGCAGGCCGCGTCGGTGGGCGCGGCCGAGGACCGGCACGCGGGGACCGCCTGGCTGGCGGAGGTGCCGCGCGCGTCGACCTTCAGCCGCGCCTACGCCGAGGACGGCGGCTTCCTGACGCTCGTGAGCGACGGCGAGTGGGTGACCGGCGCCCACGCGGTCGGGCCCGAGGCGGGGGAGTGGCTGCAACAGGCGACGCTCGCGATCCGCGCCCGCGTCCCGCTCGACACGCTCGTCGACACGATCCAGCCGTTCCCGACGTTCTCGGAGGCGTACGTGGCGGCGCTGGGCGCCCTGCGCGCCGACGTCCGGGCCGGCGCCTGAACGCACGCCGGCGCGCCAGGTGCCATGGTTGCGGGCACGATGACCCGCTTCGCCGACCGCACCGTCAGCACGCTCCTGCGCGGCGTGGCCGCGCCCGATCCCACGCCGGGCGCGGGCCCGACGCTCGCGATCACCGCCGCCTTCGCGGCCGCCCTCGTGGAGATGGTCACCGCCGTCACGCTGCGCGCCGATCCCGACGCCGAGGCGCTGCCCGCCCGGCAGGAGCGGGCGGCGCAGCTCCGCGAGCAGGCGCTCGACCTGGCCGAGGAGGACGCCGTCGCGTTCCGCGGCGTGATGGCCGTCATGCGCCGCCGCGACGAGCCCGGCCACGGCCAGCGCCTGCGCGAGGCGCTGGCGGAGGCGGCCGACCCGCCGATGCGCATCGTGGAGCTCGCGGCCGAGGTCGCGAGCCTCGCCGCCGACGCCACCCAGGACGCCCGCGGCGGCGTGCGCGGCGAGGCCATCACGGCCGTCACGCTGGCCGAGTCCGTGGTGCGCGCGGGCGGCCCGATCCTCAGCCTGAACCTCGCGGGCAGCAAGGACGACCCGCGCATCACCCGGGCCGCGGAGCTGGCGGCCGCCGCCGAGGCCGACGTGCGGCGCGCCCAGGAGCGGCCGCGCGGCTGAGCGGCGGGCTCAGGCGGCCCGGCGCCCGTCAGCGCTCGAGCGCGGGCACGAGCAGCTTCGCGTTGGCCGGGTCGGGCGTCAGCTCGCCGGCCTCGATCCGCCGCGCCACCTCCATGAGCCGCGCGTTGACGGGCGCCTGCCCGCCGCGGCGCTCCTGCTCGACGACGACGAGGCCGTTGATCTCCTCGCCCTCGGCGTGGCGGCCCTTGATCCAGTCCTGCAGCACGGCCACGCGCGTGTCCTCCAGCGACCAGCCGCCGAGCACGGCGTCCAGCAGCGCGGGCGCGTAGTCCTCGGGCGCGAGCTCGTCGATGCCCTCCTGCCCGAACATCGGCACGATCCGGTGGCCGATCGCCAGCCCGGCGGCGAGCGCCTCGGTGCCGGCGGCGTCCATCACCTCGCGCATGCCCGGGATGTGGGCGGCCTCGATGAGCGGGACGCCGAGGATCGCCGACGGCACCATCTCGGCCGCGTTGGCGACGAGCTTCATCCACTTGGCCGAGAGGATGTCGTCGGTGACGTCGACGCGCCCGGCGTGGCGCAGCACGTCGGCCATCGCGTCGACCCTGCCGGCCGCGGCGGGGTCGGGGGCGCCGAGCGCGAACCAGGTGCCCGAGCGGCCGACCTGGCGCTCGACCACGCCGGGCGTGAACAGGTTGCCGGCGATCCCGATGACGGCGCCGAGGGTGCGCTCGGGCCCGAAGACCGCGGTCATGTCGTCGACGGTCATCCCGTTCTGGATGCCGACCGCCGCCCCGTCGGGCTTCAGCAGCGGGCGGATGAGCTCGCTGGTCCAGCGCGTGTCGTAGGCCTTGACGCCGAGGATCACGAGGTCGAACGGCTCGCGCAGGGTCGCGACCTCGCAGACGTGGAACGCGCGCACCTCGGTCACCTCGACGCCGTCGGGCGACTCGACGCGGACGCCGTCGGCCCGCATCGCCTCGACGTGCGCCGGCCATTGGTCGATGAAGGTCACGTCGTGACCGGCGCGGGTCAGGTCCGCGCCGATCGCGGCGCCGTTGGCGCCGGTTCCCACGACCGCGATGCGCGGCTCGGCCATCTGCTGCTCCTCCTCCGCCGACAGGCTGTTCAGCGTCAGTGTACGTGAAGCAACGCTTGACGGAACCGAAGAAGCGAAACCCGAGCGTGCCAGGTCTGGTTGGATAGCCGCCGTGACATCGGCGCCGCCCACGGACGCGCGTGTGCCGCGGCTGAGCTGGCGCCGGCGCGGGCGCATCGCGCTCGCCGCGGCCGCCGGGAGCACCGGCGGAAGGCTGGCGCTCCTCGGCGCCGCCGTCGTCGCGCTGTGGCTGATCACCGCCGCGGTCGCCGCCATCACCGACGCGCACTCCAGCTACGGGATGGCGTTGTGGAGCGGCCTGCGCCACCTGTTCGACCCCGGCTCGCTGGGCGACGACGAGACCACCGCCCAGCGCATCGTGGGCGTGACCCAGGTCTTCACCGGGCTGATCTTCCTCGCCGGCGTCGCGTTCACGGTGCTCGCCGACGGCGTGGAGCGCGGGCTGCGGCGCCTCAGCGAGGACGCCCCGCCGATCACCGAGTCCGGCCACGTGCTCGTCGTCGGCCGCGGCCCGGTGCGCGACGCCGTGCTCGACGCGTTCGCCTCGCTCGAGCCGCAGCCCGGGTCGCGCCGGCCGACCGTCGTCGCGCTGTCACCGACCGCCGACGACGCGCCGCCGACGGCGGGATGGCCCTACCGGCTGCTCACGCGCACCGGCGACCCGACCGACGCCGCCGCGCTCGAGGCGACCCGCGCCGCCGCGGCCCACGGGATCGTGATCGCTGGCGGCGGGTCGCCCGACGGGGCGGTGGCCGACCTCGAGACGCTCGAGGCGTGCGCGGCCCTGGCCGACCACCTCGCCGACGCCGCGACCGCGCCGCTCGTCGCCGTTCACATCGAGCGCGCGGCCAACGCCGACACCGTCTGGCCGCTGCTGCCGGAGAGCTTCGACGCCGTCCCCGGCGACCGCAACATCGGGGCGATCCTGGCGCTCGGCGTGGCCCTGCCCGAGTACCCCAGCGTCGTCGCCGCGCCGACCGGGCCCGACGGCGCCGTGCCGTTCGTCGTCCCGGCCGGCGACCTCGCCGGCACCCGCTTCGGCGACGCGCTCGCCCGCTGCCCGCGCGCGGTGCCGATCGGCCTCCTGCGTGACGGCCGCGCCGAGTACGCGCCCGCCGCCGACACGGCGATCGACGCGCGGGACGGGATCGTCGTCCTGGCGCCCGACCGCGCCGCCGCGCACGAGCGCGGCGCGCGCGCGGCCGGCGGGGACGCCGACGCGGCCGCGCTCGCGCTCGAGCCGGTCGCGCCCGGGGCGCGCCGCGTCCTCGCGCTCGGCTGGAGCCTGGCCGGCACCGACCTCGCGCGCGAGATCCCGGACCCGTCGGTCCTCACCGTCGTGGCTCGCCTCGACGAGCCGCCGGCGGGCCTCCCGGCCGCGTGCCTGCGCGCCGGCGACCCAGGCGACCCCGAGACGATCGCGGCCGTCCTCGCCGACCTCGACCCCGACATCGTCGTCCTGCTGGCCGGCGCCAACGGCGGCGCCGACCCGATGGGCTGCCACGCGCGCGCCGCGCTCGCGGCGTTGCGGGTGAGCCGCGCGACCCCGCGCCCGGTGCCGATCGTCGTCGAGCAGCACTCCAGCGTGCAGGCGCGCCGGCTGCGGCTGGCCGACCCGCGCATCCGCGCGATCAGCCGCGCCGAGCTCGTCGCCCGCTCCCTCGTCCTGTCGAGCACCGACCGCGACCGGACCACCGCCCAGGAGGGGCTGGCGCTCGACCCGCACCTGTCGCCGCAGGCCGTCCGCCACGCCGGCGACCGGCCGGTGTCCCTGCTCGCGGCGCACCGCGCGCTGCTGGACCGGCGCGCGGTGCCGCTCGTCATGACGCGCGACGGCGAGGAGCTGGACCTCAACGACCCGGCCGCCGCCGTCGTGCGGCCCGGCGACGGCCTGCTGCTCCTGCGCCGCGACGCCTAGCGTCTACCCGACGATCCCCTGCTCCTCGAGGAACTCCGAGGCGACGTCCTCGGGCGTCTGGCCCTCGACGTCGACCTTCGCGTTGAGCTCGATCAGCACCTCGTCGGTCAGCGCGTCGATCACGGGGGCGAAGAGCTCCTCGAGCTGCGGGTGCTCCTCGAGCACGTTCGCGCGCACGGTCAGCGCCGGGTTGAAGAACGGGAAGAACGCCTTGTCGTCCTCCAGCACCCGCAGCTCGTTGGCCGCGATGCGCCCGTCGGTGGCGAACACCGAGCCGAAGTTGCACCGGTCGCCGCGCGCCACCTGGTCGTAGACGACGGCGTCGCCGACCAGCGACACCTGGTTGCCCGGGAACTCGAACCCGTAGGTCTCCTCGACGCCCGGCAGGCCGTCGGGCCGCGTGGAGAACTCCTCGCCGACGCAGAGCGTCGCCAGCTCGGGGTTGGACTTGGCGAGCTCGGCCAGGTCCGACAGGGTCTCCACCTGGTCGACCTCCGTGCCGGTGTCCGAGCGCACGGCGAACGCGTACGTGTTGTTGGCCTCGGCGATCGGAAGCCACGCGACGCCGTTCTCGCGGTCGGCCTCGGCGAGCTCCTCGGCCTGCTGCTGCGCGTCGGGAATGCCCTCCTCGTTGTCGAGGTAGGTGACCCAGGCCGTGCCCGTGTACTCCCAGTACATGTCGATCTCGCCCGACGTCAGCGCCCGGCGCGCGGCGAGGCTGCCCTCGAGGCCGGTCTGGTCGCGTGCCTCGGCGCCGGCCGCGCGGAGCACCTGCATCGTGATCTGGCCGAGGATGAGCTGCTCGGTGAACTCCTTGGAGCCCACGGTGAACGAGGCGCCGGAGAGGTCGACGCCCGAGGCGACGGTCCCGCCCGATCCGCCGCCGCCGTCGTCGTCGCCGCATCCGGCGATCGCCAGCGCGAGCGCGGCCAGCAGGAGGGCCAGGAGTCGTGTCGGGGTCAGGCGCATGCGGGTGCCTCCGGGGGTCGTGGTCATAGGCCGCGCGGGCGCAGCACGTCCTCGACCAGGCCGGCGATCCAGTCGACGAGGAGCGCGAGGACCGCGGTGAGGACGGCGCCGGCGAGCACGACCGTGTCCAGGCGGCCGAGCCGCAGCCCGCTGTTGATGATCTCGCCCAGCGCGCCGCTGCCGTCCGGGGGCGCGCCGAGGGTGAAGGTCGCCAGCGTGACGGTGCCGACGTTCAGGATGAGCGCGGTGCGGATGCCGGCGAGGATCACCGGCACGGCGAGCGGGAGCTCGATGCGCCGCAGCGTGCGCCAGCGGCTCATGCCCATCCCGCGGGCCGCCTCGATGATCGACTTGTCGATGCCCTCGAGGCCGACCATCGTGTTGCGCAGGACCGACAGCAGCGAGTAGAGGACGAGCGCGAAGATCACGCCGGTCGCGCCGAGCCCGATGATCATCGCGAACAGGGCCAGCACGCCGATCGACGGCACGGCCTGGCCGACGTTCGCGACCGCCAGCACCGCCGGCGCGACGCGGCGCGCCGCCGGCCGCGTCAGCGCGATCCCCAGCGGCAGGGCGATCGCGATGACGATCGCGGTGGAGATCACGGTGAGCTGGACGTGCACGCGGACCGCGCGCAGGATCACGTCGAGGTCGAGGTTGCGGCGCTCGATCGCGTCGAGGTCGCTGGCGTTCAGGTAGACGGCGAGCGCGCCCACGACCGCGGCCAGGGCCAGCGGCATCACGAGGACGCGGGCGGGCACCCGCGGGGCCTGGCGGCGCTCGAGGACGGCGTCGGTCATCGCTCGTTCCGCATCGCGGCGACGGCGTCGGTGAGCGTGCGCAGCTCGACGACGCCCTGGTAGGCGCCGTGCTCGTCGACGACCGCGGCGGCGCCCGTGCCGGAGCCGATCAGCTCGTCGAGCGCGTCGTGCAGCGTCACGTCGGGCGTGAGCACGCGGCGGATCGGCGCCCCGGCCTCGCTGAGCGGGCGGCCGTTGCGCAGGTCGTCGGCGCCGACCCAGCGCGCCGGCCGTCCGCCGTCGAGGACCACGAGAGCGTCGCGGCCGCCCTCGCGCAGCGCGGCGAGCGCGCGGTCGCGGTCGGCGGTCGCGTCGACGACGGGCCACGTGACGAGCTCGGCGTCGGCGATCCGCGCCAGCGTGAGGCCGCGCACGAGCGGCCCGGCCCCGATGAAGTCGGCGACGAACTGGTCGGCGGGTGCGGTCAGCAGCCGCTCGGGCGTGTCGTACTGGGCGATGTGGGCGCCCTCGCGCAGCAGCACGATGCGGTCGCCCATCTTGATCGCCTCGTCGATGTCGTGGGTGACGAACACGACGGTCTTGGCCATCTGCGCCTGCAGCCGCAGGAACTCGTCCTGGAGGCGGACGCGCGTGATCGGGTCGATCGCGCCGAACGGCTCGTCCATGAGCAGGACCGGCGGGTCGGCCGCCATCGCGCGCGCGACGCCGACGCGCTGGCTCTGGCCGCCGGAGAGCTCCTTGGGGTAGCGGTCGCGGTACTCGTCGGGCGGCATCCCGACCGTCGTCAGCAGCTCGTCGACGCGCGCGCGGATCCGGGAGCGGTCCCACCCGAGCATCTCGGGCACCGTCGCCACGTTCTCGGCGACCGTCATGTGCGGGAAGAGGCCGATCTGCTGGATCACGTAGCCGATGTGGCGGCGCAGCTCGTCGGGGTCGGCGTGCGTCACGTCGCGCCCGTCGATCTCGATGCGGCCGCCGGTCGGCTCGATGAGGCGGTTGATGAGGCGCAGCGTCGTGCTCTTGCCGCAGCCCGAGGGCCCGACGAGCACGACGATCTCGCCGCGCGCGATGTCGAGCGTGAGGTCCTCGACCGCCGGCCGCGCCTGGCCGGGGAAGCGCTTCTCGAGGTGCTCCAGTCGGATCATCGGCGTGCTCATGCGCGCAGCCCCCGTGGCGTGGTCGCGCGGCGCACGACGAAGAACAGGACGTCGAACAGCAGGGCGAGGACGACGATGCCGAGGATCCCGGTCACGGTCTCGTTGACGGCGTTGACCGCCCCGATGCGCCCGATGCCGCTGAAGATCAGCTCGCCCAGGCCGGGCCCGTTGATCGCCGCCGCGATCGCCGCGATCCCCAGCGTGATGAGCGTCGAGATGCGGATGCCGGTGAGGATCAGCGGCCAGGCGAGCGGCAGCTCGACGCGCAGCAGCCGGCGGCGGGCGCTCATGCCCATGCCGCGCGCGGACTCCAGGACCGCTGGGTCGATGCCGCGCAGGCCGGTGATCGTGTTGCGCAGGATGGGGAGGAGGGCGTAGGCCACGAGCGCGACGACGGTCGGCGGATAGCCGAGCCCGAGCGGCGCGATCAGCAGGCCGAAGAGCGCGAACGACGGGATCGTCAGGAAGACGCCGGCGACGCCGAGCGCCACGCCGGCGGCGCGCTGGTGCCGGTACACGGCGATCCCGACGCCGACCGCGACGACGATCGCGATCGCGATCGACAGCGCCACGACGAGCGCGTGCTCGATCGTCAGGTCCAGGACCAGCTCGGAGCGGGTGTCGAGGTACTCGGGGAAGCTCAGGGCATCTTCGCGCTACCCGCGCTGGGGCTGGCGCGTTGCCGCGCATGTCAGCATGCGAACATCAGGCAACGAAGGGAGGACCTCCGAATGAACCGCTTCGAGCAGGCCGTCTACGACTGCATGAAGCCGACGGCGGCGCTGCTGGAGAAGACCGAGAACCCGCTGCACCGGGCGATGCTGCTCAACTTCTGGCGTCACGTGCACCTGGAGGGCTCGGGCCAGTTCGACCTCATCACGGCCGACGACATGATGGTCGAGGAGCCCGTGTACCGGGTGACGTGGGGCGTCGAGCCCGTCGTCGTGCGCGGCCGCGAGGGCGTGGTCGCGTTCTACGAGAGCGTCGGGGAGGCGGTCCTGTGGAACTCCGACGACGACATCGCCGTCGCGGACTGGGGGATCGCCGACGAGCTGACGTTCCACCAGCTCGCCAAGGGCTCGGACCTGCGCGCGATCGGCTACGACGTCGACTCCGACGACGCGCTCTACCACGTGTCCAGCCGCCAGGCGTTCATCTGGCCCTACGACGAGCGCGGCCGCCTCAAGGGCGAGCACCTCTACGAGGACAAGACGAGCCTCGAGATCGAGGAGGTCGACCCGGCGGAGGCGATCACCGCCGCCCGCGTGCGCGAGATCCACCGCGAGCAGCTCGCGAAGCTCGAGGCCGAGCGCGGCCCGCGCTACTGGGTGCTCGACACGATCATGGCGCAGTCCTGACACGGCGTGTCACGGCGGTGTCAGGTACTGTCACCGCCGTGACCACGACCCACCCGCTGGACCCGCTGTCGCCCGCCGAGATGAGCGCCGTCGTCGCGCACGTGCGCGCGCACCCCGACTTCCGCGCCGGCATGCGGTTCGGCCAGGTCGCGCTCGTCGAGCCCGACAAGCGCGCGCTGCGCGCCGAGACGCCGCCGCCGCGGCTGGCCGACGTGATCCTGCTCGACGGCGAGCGCGAGACCGCCCACCGCTTCCGCGTCGACCCGGCCAGCGGCGCGTGCACGCCGTGGGAGCGACTCGACGGGGTCCAGCCGCGGATGGTCGACGACGAGTACGTGGAGGTCGAGGAGATCTCCAAGCGCGACCCGCGCGTCCACGAGGCGCTGCGCCGCCGCGGCCTCGACGTCGACCGCCACGAGGTGCAGATCGACCCGTGGTCGGCCGGCAACTTCGGCGAGCCCGAGGAGGGCGAGCGGCGGATCGCGCGCGGGCTGTTCTTCGTGCGCGACCACGAGGACGACAACCCGTACGCGCACCCGATCGACGGCCTGTCGACGGTGGTGGACCTGCATCGCCGCGAGGTCGTCAAGGTCGAGGACCACGCGGTGCTGCCGATCCCGCGCGAGCACGGCAACTACCACGCCGCCGCGCAGGAGACGTGGCGCGAGGACCTCAGGCCGCTGGAGATCGTCCAGCCCGAGGGGCCGAGCTTCCGCGTGGACGGCTGGCGCGTCACCTGGCAGAACTGGAGCTTCCGCGTCGGCTTCAACCAGCGCGAGGGCCTCGTGCTGCACGAGGTCGCCTACGACGACCACGGCGAGGTGCGCCCGATCCTGCACCGCGCGTCGGTCGCCGAGCTGACGGTGCCCTACGGCGACGCCGCGTTCATCCAGCGCCGCAAGAACGCGTTCGACGTCGGCGAGTACGGGCTCGGCGCGCTCGCCAACAGCCTCGAGCTGGGCTGCGACTGCCTCGGCGAGATCCACTACTTCGACGCCGCCTACGTCGACCCGCATGGCGGGATCCGCGAGCTGCGCAACGCGATCTGCCTGCACGAGGAGGACGACGGGATCCTCTGGAAGCACTACGACATGCGCACCGGCCGCACCGAGATGCGTCGCTCGCGCCGGCTGGTGATCTCGTTCATCGCCACCGTCGGCAACTACGAGTACGCGTTCTACTGGTCGCTCTACCAGGACGGCACGATCGAGCTGGAGGTGAAGGCGACGGGCATCGTGCAGACCGGCTACGTCGCCGAGGGCGAGCAGCCCGCGCACGGCGCGCGCCTGGGCCCCAACCTGTACGCGCCCCACCACCAGCACTTCTTCTGCGCCCGGCTGGACACCGCGATCGACGGGGAGCGCAACCAGGTGACCGAGGTCGACACGGTCGCCGACCCGACCGGGCCGACCAACCCGTACGGCAACGCCTTCTCCACCCGGCGCACGACGTTCGACACCGAGGACCAGGCGCGCCGGGACATCGACCTCGACCGCGCCCGCTACTGGCTGATCGAGAGCACGCAGCGAACCAACGCGCACGGCTCGCCGACGGCGTTCAAGCTCGCGCCCGGCGACAACTGCCGTCCCTTCGCGCAGCCCGACTCGGCGATCGCCCAGCGCGCCGGCTACATGTGGCACCACGTGTGGGTCACGCCGTGGGCCGAGGACGAGCGCCATCCCGCGGGCGAGTTCCCCAACCAGCACCCGGGCGGCGACGGCCTGCCGGCGTGGACGCAGGCGGGGCGCAGCGTGCGCGACACCGACATCGTGGTCTGGTACGTGATGGGCCAGCACCACGTCGTGCGCCCCGAGGACTGGCCGGTGATGCCGGTCGCCCGCTGCAAGTTCCAGCTGCGGCCGTCGGGGTTCTTCGACCGCAACCCGGCGCTCGACGTGCCGCCGTCGGACTCGAAGCTGTCCCACTGCTGCAGCCACGGCCATGGGGAGTGAGCGGCCCGGCGCCCACGGCTCGCGCGACCGGCGCTACGCGATCGCCGCGGCGGCGGTCGACCTGTTCGCGCGGCGCGGCTTCGACGCCGCCACCACCGAGGAGATCGCGGCGGCGGCCGGCGTCTCGGTGCGCACGTTCTTCCGCTACTTCCCGACCAAGGAGGCGGCGGCCTTCCCCGACCACGCCGACCGCCTCGCCGAGATGCGCCTGCGCCTCGCGGCCCGCCGCGGCGCCGGGGCGCCGCTCGACGCGGTGCTCGACGTCACGCGCCGGCTCATGGGGGAGGCGTTCGACCAGCCCGAGCTGTACCGACCCCGCTACCGGCTGATCCGGTCGGTGCCGACGCTGCGCGACTTCGAGCGCATCCAGGACCTGCGCTACGAGGCGGCGATCGTCGAGCACCTGGTCGCCGAGCGCCCCGGCGACCCGGACGCGCAGACCGCCGCGCGCGTCGCCGCCGCGGGCATCGTGGCGGCCGTCAACGACGTGCTCGACCGGTGGGCGTCCGACGACGACGCCGACCCGCGGGCGCTGCTGGACCGCGCGCTCGCGCTGTGCCGGCGCGCGTTCGGCGCGATCGACGGCGACGGCGGCGGCGCGGCGGTGGGGCCCGACGCCGACTTCGTGGTCGTCGTGCCTACCACCGACGCCGGCCGCCGCCGCGTCGCCGAGCTGTTGCGCCAGGGCTGAGCCGGCCGGCTCAGACCAGGTCGAACCGGTCCAGGTTCATGACCTTGTCCCACGCGGCGACGAAGTCGCGCACGAACTTCTCGCGCGCGTCGTCGCTGGCGTAGACCTCGGCCAGCGCGCGCAGCTCCGAGTTGGAGCCGAACACGAGGTCGACGCGGCTGCCGGTCCACCGCACCTCGCCGGTGGCGCGGTCGCGGCCCTCGAACGTCTGCGCGTCGTCGGACGTCGGCGACCACTCGAGCCCCAGGTCCAGCAGGTTCACGAAGAAGTCGTTCGTGAGCTGGCCCGGGCGCTCGGTGAAGACGCCGAGCGGCGACTGGCCGGTGTTCGCGCCCAGGACGCGCAGCCCGCCGACGAGCACCGTCATCTCGGGGGCGCTGACCGTCAGCAGGTTGGCGCGGTCGATCAGCCGGTACTCGGCCGGCAGCCCGCCCGCGTCCGCGAGGTAGTTGCGGAAGCCGTCCGCGCGCGGCTCGAGCACCGCGAACGACTCGACGTCCGTCTGCTCCTGCGTCGCGTCCACCCGGCCGGGCGTGAACGGCACCTCGACGTCGAAGCCGGCGTCGCGCGCCGCCTTCTCGACCGCGGCGCAGCCGCCGAGCACGATCAGGTCGGCCAGCGACACCTGCTTGCCGCCGGACTGCGCGGCGTTGAACTGCTGCTGGATGCCCTCCAGCACGCCCAGGACCTTCGCGAGCTGCTCGGGGTCGTTGACCTCCCACCCGCGCTGCGGCTCCAGGCGCACGCGGGCGCCGTTCGCGCCGCCGCGCTTGTCGCTGCCGCGGAACGAGGCGGCCGACGCCCACGCGGCCGACACGAGCTCGGACACCGTCAGGTCCGTCGCCAGGATCTGGTCCTTGAGCGTGCGGACGTCGGTGGCGTCGATGAGCTCGTACGTGCGCTCGGGCAGCGGGTCCTGCCACAGCAGGTCCTCCTCGGGCACCTCCGGCCCCAGGTAGCGCGACTTCGGCCCGAGGTCGCGGTGGGTCAGCTTGAACCACGCGCGCGCGAACGCGTCGGCGAACTCGTCGGGGTTCTCCAGGAAGCGACGCGCGATCGGCCCGTAGATCGGGTCGAAGCGCAGCGCCAGGTCGGTCGTCAGCATCGACGGCGCGTGGCGCTTCTCGGGGTCGTGGGCGTCCGGCACGGTGCCGGCGCCGGCGCCGTTCTTGGGCGTCCACTGGTGGGCGCCGGCCGGGCTCTTGGTCAGCTCCCACTCGTAGCCGAACAGGTTCCACAGGAAGTTGCTCGTCCACCGGGTCGGCGCCGACGTCCAGGTGACCTCCAGGCCGCTGGTGATCGTGTCGCCGCCCTTGCCGGTGCCGTACGAGCTCTTCCAGCCCAGGCCCTGCTCCTCGAGCGGAGCGGCCTCGGGCTCGGGGCCGACGAGGTCGGCCGGGCCGGCGCCGTGGGTCTTGCCGAACGTGTGGCCGCCGGCGATGAGCGCGACGGTCTCCTCGTCGTTCATCGCCATGCGCCCGAACGTCTCGCGGATGTCGCGGGCGGCGGCGAGCGGGTCGGGGTTGCCGTTGGGGCCCTCGGGGTTGACGTAGATGAGGCCCATCTGGACGGCGGCGAGCGGCTCCTCGAGATGGCGGTCGCCGGTGTAGCGCTCGTCGCCGAGCCACTCGGTCTCGGGGCCCCAGTACACGTCGTCGTCGGGCTCCCACACGTCCTCGCGGCCGCCGGCGAAGCCGAACGTCTCGAAGCCCATCGACTCGAGCGCGACGTTGCCGGCGAGGATCATCAGGTCGGCCCACGACAGGCTCTGGCCGTACTTCTGCTTGACCGGCCACAGCAGGCGGCGGGCCTTGTCGAGGTTGGCGTTGTCGGGCCAGCTGTTGAGCGGTGCGAATCGCTGCTGGCCCGCGCCGGCGCCGCCACGACCATCGTGGATCCGGTACGTGCCGGCGCTGTGCCAGGCCATCCGGATGATCAGCGGGCCGTAGTGGCCGAAGTCGGCGGGCCACCAGTCCTGCGAGGTGGTGAGGACCTCCTCGATGTCCTTCTTGACCGCGTCGAGGTCGAGCTTCTGGAACGCCTCGCGGTAGTCGAAGTCCTCGTCGAGCGGGTTGGCGGCGGGCGGGTTCTTGGCCAGGATCTTCAGGTTCAGGCGGTTCGGCCACCACGTGCTGTTGCCGGGGCGCTGCGTCGGATGGGCGAAGCGCCCGTTGCCGTTCGTGACCGGGCAGCCGCCGGCGCTCTCGTCGTTCATCTCGCCGATGACGGCGTCTGGGCTCTCGGACAACGCGCGTCCTTTCTGGTGGTGGGTCGTCAGTGAGTGGGGGTGGATGGGGCCGAGCACTCGGGGCACAGCCCCCAGTGGATGACCTCGGCCTCGTCGATCTCGTAGCCGTGGCCCTCGGGCGCCTTCACGCAGGGCGCCTCGCCGACCGCGCAGTCGACGTCGGCGATCGCGCCGCACGAGCGGCACACCACGTGGTGGTGGTTGTCACCGACGCGCGACTCGTAGCGGGCCACCGATCCGGCGGGCTGGATGCGCCGCAGCAGCCCGGCGTCGGTCAGCGCGGCGAGGACGTCGTAGACCGCCTGCTGGGAGACGTCGAGGTCCTCGCGCACGAGGCGGATGACGGTCGCCGTGTCGACGTGCGGATGGTCGTGGACCGCCTTCAGCACGGCCACGCGCGGGCGCGTCGCCCGCAGGGACGCGTCGCGCAGCAGCTGTTGGCATGTCGAGGTCGAGGGCATCCGGCTCTTTGGAAGCAGTCAAGATAGCGCGAATCCCGGACTGGACCGCGGCGACGCAGATGACATAGTGTCGCCTGCGCGGCGCGCCCGTAGCCGCGAGAGTGGACCCGTAACCGACTCAAGGAGGAGAGCCCGTGCCGAGCGTGCCGTTCGCCGCGGAGTATCCGCTGCTCAACCTGCTGTGGACGATGCTGATCTTCTTCGCATTCGTCATCTGGCTGTGGATCCTGTTCACGGTCGTCGTCGACCTGTTCCGTCGTGACGACACGTCCGGCTGGGGGAAGGCGCTCTGGTTGTTCTTCCTGATCATCCTCCCGTACCTGGGCGTGTTCATCTACCTGATCACGCAGCACAAGGGCATGACGGAGCGCAACATCGCCCAGCGCAAGGAGGCCGAGTCGCAGTTCGCCGACTACGTGAAGAGCGTGGCCCCGGCGGCCGACCCGGCCGAGCAGATCGCCAAGGGCAAGGAGCTGCTCGACACGGGCGCGATCACGCAGGCCGAGTTCGACGAGCTGAAGCGCAAGGCGCTCGCCGGCTCCTGAGACGCGGGCCGGCGCGGGGCGGCGGTGCGCCGCCCCGCGCCCCCGGGCGTCACTCGTTCAGCTCGTCCTCCGTGCACAGGCGGATGCCGGGCGCCTCGCCGCTCGTGCCCGTGCGGATGTAGCGATCGGGCACGAACAGCGTCTCGCCGTCCTTGGACACCAGGTCCCACCAGCGGCTCCCGTAGGCGAGGCCGCCGTAGGCCTGGCACTCGACGAACACGCGCTCGCCCTTGCGCAGGAAGTCGATGAGCGCGATGTCGTTCTTGGACGGCGTGTTGCGGCCGTCGAGGTCCGCGGTGACCAGGTAGGTGCGCGGCACCGGCGGCTCCGACGCGCTCGCGGCGGGGGCGGCGGCCGCGCCCGCCGTGGCCACGAGGGCCGCGGCGATCGCGAGCCGCCGCGCCGTGCGGCCGAGCGAGCTCGTGGTCTGGGTGATGGACATGCGGTGCCTCCTTCGGCGATGTCGAGGGTTCACCGCGTGCGAGACCACGACCCCCCGGCGCCATTCCCTCACCAGGCGTGCTCGCCGGGGATCTGGCGCGTCGCCACGTTCAGCCGGTTCCACACGTTCGCGCTCGCGATGTCGAGCAGCAGCGCGGCGAGCCGGACCTCGTCGAAGTGCTCGGCCGCCGCGTCCCAGACGGCGTCCGGCACCGGATCCTCGCGGTCGGCCAGGCGCGTCGCCGCCTCGGTGAGCGCGAGCGCGGCGCGCTCGGCGTCGGAGAAGCAGGTCGCGTCGCGCCACGCGCCGACCGCGAACACGCGCTCCTCGGGCTCGCCCTCGGCGCGGGCGTGCCTGGCGTGGCCGTCCACGCACACGCTGCAGCCGTTGATCTGGCTGGCGCGCAGGTGCACGAGATCGCGCGGGACGGGGACGCCGGCGCGGGCGATCGCCTTCGAGAGGGCCTGCAGCGCGTCCATCGCGCCGGGCACGGCGAAGGCGGGGTGGGGCATGCGGGCGGTCGTCACCATGGGTGAGCCTCCTGTCACGTCGTGGGGTGGACGGCGGTCATGCCCATGACCAGCCCGACCGTGAGGATGTGACATCGCCCATGGACGCCTTCGAGGCCCACCGACCCCGCCTGCACGCCGTCGCCACCCGGATCCTCGGCTCGCCGACCGAGGCCGACGACGCGCTCCAGGAGGCGTGGCTGCGGGTCGACCGGGCGGGAACCGGCGACGTCGACGACCTGGGCGCCTGGCTGACGACGGTCGTCTCGCGGGTCTGCCTGACGATGCTCGACGCGCGCCGGCGCCGCCGCGAGGAGGCGCTGGACGCGGGGCGGCTCCCGGACCCGATCGTGCGGCGGCCGGATCCGGCGGCGCCCGACCCGGAGGGCGAGATCCTCGCCGCCGAGGCCGCCGGCGCCGCCCTGTTCGTCGTGCTCGAGCAGCTCACGCCCGCCGAGCGGCTCGCGTTCGTGCTGCACGACGTGTTCGCGGTGCCGTTCGACGACGTCGCGCGCGTGCTGGACCGCACGCCGGCCGCCGCGCGTCAGCTCGCCAGCCGGGCGCGGCGACGTGTGCGCGGCAGCGATCCGGGCGCGGCGATCGCCGACCGCGCGGTCGTCGACGCGTTCGTGGCCGCCGCCCGCGACGGCGACTTCGCGCGGCTGCTGGCGGTACTGCACCCGGACGTGGTGCTGCGCGCCGACGCGGGGACGGGCGCGCTCGACGTGGTGCGCGGCGCGGATCGCGTCGCGGGGCGCGCGCTCTCGGGCGGCGCGCGGACGGCGGTGGCCGCGCTCGTCGACGGCGCGGCCGGGTTCGTCGCGCTCGAGGACGGCGCGCCGGTGGCGGTCCTGCGCTTCACGGTCGCCGACGGGCGCGTGGTGGCGATCGACGCGCTCGCCGGCCCGCGGATCGCGGGCCTCGACCTGGCCGAGGTCCTCGGCGCGTAGGCTGGGTGGATGGCGTCGACCTTCTCGACCAACGAGCCCGACAGCCGCTTCGAGCTGCACGTCGACGGCGACCTCGTCGGGTTCCTGGAGTACCGCCCGGCCGGACCGAGCATCATCCTCACCCACACCGAGGTGAGCGACGAGCACGGCGGGAAGGGCTACGGCGGCGAGCTGGTGCGCGGCGCGGTGGACGCCGCCCGGGCCGCCGACCTGACGGTCATCCCGACCTGCGCGTTCGCGATCTCCTACATCCGCCGCCACCCGGAGCTGGCCGAGGCCGTCGACCCGAGCCTGCGCGACCGGATCTGACGCGATGGCGGTCCGGCGCATCATCCCGTACCACGCGACGACGGACCCCGACGCGACGCGCGCCTTCTACACGGGCGTGCTCGGCATCGAGGAGGGCACGTTCGGCGGCGGCTACATCGGCTTCGGCTCGGGCCAGGCCCAGGTGCTGTTCTCGACCGCCGAGACGGCGAGCGACGGCCCGCTGCCGGACATGGGCGTCGACGTCGGCACCCGCGCGGCGGTGGACGCCGCCCACGCCGAGGCGGTCGCCCGCGGCCACGAGGTCGTCTACGGACCGGTCGACGAGCCCTGGGGCGTGCGCCGGTTCTTCGTGCGCGACCCCAGCGGCGTGGTCGTGAGCGTGCTCGCGCACGAGTGAGCGGGCGCCGCGCGACGGCTCCCGCCCCGGGGCGTCGCTCTCCACAGCGCGCGTCGCCGGAGCGGACGTCTGGCACATGGCGTCCGGATAGCGGATGCCATGTGCCACACGTGCTGGCTCGCCGGCGCTAGGGCGAGGCGACGCGCGCCTGCCAGCAGTAGCGCTCGAGCTCGGCGCGGCGGCGGCGCCGCAGCGCCTCGACGAGGCGCGGGTCGGCCGGGGCGGAGACGAGGACGGCCTCGCGCGGGGCGGGCCGGCCGGCGGTGGGGGTGGGGGTGGCGGTGGGCTCCATGGGCGCACCGTCGCGCGATCGGGCCTGCGCCGCATCCGTCACGGTCCCCGGTCGAGGCCCCTGGGGTGTCGACTCGGGAGCGGCCCGGAC
>DATMSA010000107.1:0-10247 GCA_035565675.1 Capillimicrobium sp.
ATCGCCCAGCTCGCCGGCCGCGCCGGGCGCGGCCCCGGCGGCGGGCGCGTGCTCGTGCAGACGATCGACCCGGACGCCCCCGCGATCCGGGCCGCCGCCCGCCACGACGCGGAGGGCTTCGTCACCGGCGAGCTGCGCCGCCGCGAGGCGCTGCGCTATCCGCCGTTCTCGACGCTGATCCGCGTGGTGTGCTCGTCGGAGCGCCCCGGCGCAGCGCTGGAGGTCGCGGCGGCCGTCCACGGGCGGCTGCCGGGCGCGCTGGGCCCGGCCCCGCTGTTCCGCCTGCGCGGGCGCGAGCGGGCCCAGGTCGTCGTCAAGGCCACGGACCGGGCCGGCGCCATCGCGGCGGTCGACGAGGCGGTGACGACGGAGCACCGGCGCGGGGTGGCGATCAGCGTGGACGTCGACCCGCAGTGAGCGGGTTCTAGAATCGCTGACGTGGCCCAGCACGAGCAGGAGCCGATCGAGGAGGCGCCCGAGCCGTTCGAGCTCGACGAGGAGGCGCGCGCCCGCCGCGCCGCCGCCCTCGCGCAGATCCGCCAGTACGGCGACCCCGTCCTGCGCGCGAAGGCCCTGCCCGTCGAGGTCTTCGACGACGAGCTGCGCCGCGAGGTCGTGCGCATGGGGCAGCTCATGGAGGACTCGATCGGCATCGGCCTGGCCGCGACCCAGGTCGGCCAGCTCCGCCGCCTGCTCGTCTACCGCATCGAGCACGACAGCCCGATCGTCGCGCTCGTCAACCCCGTCCTGGAGTGGAGCTCGCGCGAGCAGGAGATCTCCGAGGAGGGCTGCCTGTCGCTGCCCGGCGTCGGCGTCGACGTCGAGCGCCCCATCCACATCCGCGTCCGCGCCCAGGACGAGTACGGCGAGGAGCAGCTCATCGAGGCGTCCGGGCTGGAGGCGCGCTGCATCCAGCACGAGATGGACCACCTCGACGGCGTGCTCATCCTCGACCGCACGTCGCGCGACCAGCGCAAGACCGCCGTCCGCGCGCTGCGCGAGCGCGAGCGGGCCGGCGCCACCGCGTGAGGCTCGCCTACCTCGGCACGTCGGCGTTCGCGGCGGGCGTGTTGCGCCGCCTGACCGAGGCGGGCCGGGCGCCCGAGCTCGTCGTGACCCGCCCCGACCGGCCCGCGGGCCGCGGCCGCAGGCTGCAGTCGCCGCCGGTCGCCGACGCCGCGCGCGAGCTCGGCCTCGACGTCCATCAGCCCGAGGAGGTGAGCGCCGACCCGCGCGTGGCCGGCGCCGGCTTCGATGCGATCGTCGTGTGCGCCTACGGCGCGCTGCTGCGCGAGCCGCTGCTCAGCGAGCCGGGCCTGCTGAACGTGCATCCGTCGCTGCTGCCGCGCTGGCGCGGCGCCGCCCCGATCGAGCGGGCGATCATGGCCGGCGATGCGGAGACCGGCGTGGCGATCATGCGCCCGACCGCCGGCTTCGACGAGGGCCCCGTGTGCGCGGTCGCGCGCGAGCCGATCCGCCCCGACGACGACTACGCCACGCTGGCCGAGCGCCTCGAGGCCCGCGCGACCGAGCTGCTGCTGCACGTGTTCGACGAGCGCCCGCCGTTCATCGAGCAGCCCGCCGAGGGCGTCACCTACGCCGAGAAGATCACGGCCGCCGACCGCCTGCTGGACCCGGAGCGGCCCGCCGCCGAGCTGGAGCGGGTCGTGCGCGCGCTGCACCCGCACATCGGCGCCCGCCTCGCGCTGCCCGACGGCGCCTTCCTGCGCGTCCTGCGCGCCCGCGCCGTGGCGCAGCCCGCACCGGCCGGGCTCTCGCGCGACGGCGACCGCCTGCTGCTGGGCACCGCCGACGGCGCGCTCGAGCTCCTCGAGGTGCAGCCGCCCGGCGGCCGCCCGATGGACGCCGCCGCCTACCTGCGCGGCCACGGGCTCCCGGATCGCCGTGCCTAGCCCCGCCCGGCGGGCCGCGTACGCGGTCGTGCGGCGCGTGTTCGAGCAGGGCGCGTACGCCGACCGGGCGCTGCGGCGGGTGACCGAGCGCATGGACGCGCGCGAGCGGGCGTTCGCGACCCAGCTCGCCTACGGGACCGTGCAGCGCGCCGGGACGCTCGACCACCTCGCGGCCGCGTACGCGCGGCGGCCCGCCGGCGAGCTGGACCCGCCGGTGCTCGCGGCGCTGCGGCTGGGGCTGTTCCAGCTCGCGTTCCTCGACGGGGTCGCGCCGCACGCGGCCGTGGACGAGTCCGTCGAGCTGGTCAAGCGCGACGCCCCGCGCGCGGCCGGGCTCGTCAACGCGGTGCTGCGCCGCGCGGCCGCCGAGGCGCGCGAGGCGGTCGCGGCGCTGCCCGACGGCACGCCGGAGGAGGCCGCGATCGCCCACAGCGTGCCGCGCTGGCTGGCGGGCATGTGGTTCGAGCAGCTCGGCGCCGACGAGGCGCGGGCGCTGCTGGCCGCCGGAAACCGCCCGGCCGAGCACGCCCTGCGCGCCAACGCGCTCGTGCTCACCGCCGGCGAGCTGGTGCGCGCGCTGCCGGTCCCCGCGCACCTCGGCCCCGAGCCGCCCGAGGCGGTGGTCGCCGACGCGGCGTTCGACGCGCA
The DNA here is from genome assembly GCA_035565675.1 of Capillimicrobium sp. Lineage (GTDB taxonomy): Bacteria > Actinomycetota > Thermoleophilia > Solirubrobacterales > Solirubrobacteraceae > Capillimicrobium. Next base: position 2,562 of record DATMSA010000107.1, read on the forward strand.
CGGGTCGCCGCTGTTCGCGGCCGGGGCGCTGCTGCCGCAGTCGCGCGCCTCCCAGCTCGTCGCCCGCGCCGTCGACCCGCGGCCGGGGGAGGCCGTGCTCGACCTGTGCGCGGCGCCGGGCGGCAAGACCACGCACCTGGCGGCGCTCATGGGGGACCGCGGGCGCATCGTGGCCGTGGAGCGCCACGCCGGGCGCGCCGACGCGCTGCGCGAGACCGCCAGGCGGATGCACGCCTCGATCGTCGAGGTGCGCCACGGCGACGCCGCCGCCGGCACGCCGGGGGAGACGTTCGACCGCGTGCTCGTCGACCCGCCCTGCAGCGGCCTGGGCACGCTGCGCAGCCGCCCGGACCTGCGCTGGCGCGCCAACCCGGCCCAGATCCAGGAGCTCGCGGGCGAGCAGCGGGCCATCCTCGACGCCGCCGCGGCGGCCACCCGTCCCGGCGGCCGGCTCGTCTACTCGACCTGCACGCTGTCGGCGGTGGAGAACGAGCGCCAGGTCGCCGCGTTCACCGCGCGCCACCGCGACTTCGAGCTGGAGGCCGTCCGCACGACGACGCCGCATCGGGACGGAACCGATGGGTTCTTCGTGGCGACGATCCGTAGGCTGTAGGCGGATGCCCCAGGAGCGCCCCGTCGACCTCGGGCCCGAGTGCCCGAACTGCCACGAGCCCTGGTTGCGTCCCACGAACCTCGCCGGGCGCTACCGCTGCGTGTACTGCCTGCACCGCTACGAGCTGCGGTCGGTGTGCCCCAACTGCGGCGAGCACTCGACGATCGTGCGGATGTCCTCCACGGCGACGACGCAGTGCTCCGCCTGCGGTGACAGCATGCTGCTCCCGATATGAGCGAGATCCCCCGCGGCGTCGCCCCTTCGATCCTGTCGGCGAACTTCGCGCGGCTGGGCGACGACGTCCAGCTGCTCCTCGACGCCGGCGCCCGCACGATCCACTTCGACGTCATGGACGGCCACTTCGTGCCGCCGATCACGATCGGCGCCGACGTCGCCAAGGCGATCGCGCCGGCGGTCCACGCCGCCGGCGCGATCCTCGACGTGCACCTGATGGTCGACCGCCCCGAGCGCCACGTCGAGGCGTTCGTCGCCGCCGGCGCCGACCGCATCCTCTGCCAGGTCGAGTCGACGCCGAACATCGCGTTCGCCGTGAAGGCGATCCGCGAGGCCGGCCGCTCGCCGGGCGTCGTCATCAACCCGGGCACGCCGGTCGACGCGGTCGCCGAGCTGATCGACGAGGTCGACGTCGTCCTCTGCATGACCGTCAACCCCGGCTGGGGCGGGCAGCGCTTCCTGCCCGGCTCGCCGGCCAAGATCGCGCGGCTGAAGGCGCTCGTCGGCGATCGCGCGGTGATCGAGGTCGACGGCGGCGTCGACGCCGACACGGTCGGCGCGTGCGCGGCCGCGGGCGCCGAGATCTTCGTGGCCGGGTCGGCGATCTACGGCGCGGAGGACCCCGTCCGCGCGTTCCACGAGATCACCGAAGCGGCTTTGTACGGCTAGCCGTACGCGAAGGCGGCCGGTGGTGCCCGATACTTGCATCAGCAATGGCCGTCACCGTTCTCATCGTCGACGATCACCCCTCCTTCCGGGCGACCGCGCGGCTGCTCCTGGAGGTCGAGGGGTACGACGTCGTCGGCGAGGCCCGCGACGGCGCCGAGGCGATCGAGGCCGCCGCGCGCCTGCAGCCCGACCTGGTGCTCCTGGACGTGAACCTGCCCGACATCGACGGCTTCGAGGTCGCCTCGCGGCTCACGAAGCCGGTCAACGGCGCGCCCGCGAGCGGCCCGGCCGTGATCCTGACGTCGAGTCGCGACTCGTCCGACTTCGGCTCGCTCGTAAGCGCCAGCGGCGCCCGCGGGTTCATTCCCAAGGCGGAGCTGTCGGGCGCGTCCCTGGCCGCCCTCCTGGGATGAGCACGCGCGCGGTCCTGTGGATCATCGGGGTCGCGGGCGGGCTGCTGGGCCTGCTCGTCTCGACGCTCATCGCCGTCAGCGACATCGTCGACGACCACGCGTCGAACATCCTCGCCACGCTGCTGATCGGCTGGTCCTTCCTCGGGGTCGGCCTGTACGCGTGGCGCTCGCGGCCGTCCAACCGGATCGGGCGGCTGATGGTGAGCGTCGCGTTCGCCTGGATGCTCGGGATGATGCAGTGCGCCGATCTGGCGCTGCCGTTCACGATCGGCCTGCTCACGAGCGCGATCACCTACGCGATCGTGCTGCACCTGCTGCTCGCCTATCCGACCGGCCGCGTGCAGTCCGGGGCCGCGCGGGCGGTCGTCGCGGTCGCCTACGTCGTGGTCGTCGCTGGCTCGGTGCTGTACACGATGTTCGCCCGCGACCCGGAGGGGCTCGCCGACCCGCCGCGCAACCTCCTGCTCGTCGAGGACTCGCGCGACACCGCCGACACGATCCTGACCGCCCTCACGGTCGCCGGCGTCATCACGGTCGCCGCCGGCGCGCTCCTGCTCGTCGCCCGCTGGCGCGCCGCGAGCGCGCCGGAGCGCCGCAGCCTCACGCCCCTGCTGGGGACCGGCGCGCTGTTCCTGGCGTTCGTCGCGGTCACGCTCGCCGCCGACCTCGCCGGCAGCGAGGACCTGGAGGCGGGCTTCGGCACCTTCGCGACCCTGCTGCTGACCGCCGCCCCGTACGCCTACCTGGCCGGCCTGCTGAGCTCGGGCTGGGCCCGCGGGCGCACCATGGGCGACCTCGTCAGCGGCCTGAACGCCGCCGACGCCCGCGCGGGGGTCCGCGACGCGATGGCCGAGGCGCTCGGCGATCCCACGCTGGACGTGGCGTTCAAGCGCCACGACCGCGACGAGTGGGTCGACGCCGACGGCCGGCGCTTCGAGCTGCCGCCGGACCGCGCGGTCACCGAGATCGCCCGCGACGGCGAGGTCATCGGCGCGCTCGTGCACCGCGGCGGCCTGGCCGACGACCCCGAGCTGCTGCGCGCCGTCGCCGACACCGCGGCGCTGGCCCTCGAGAACGAGCGCCTGCAGGCCGAGCTGCGCGCCCGCGTCGCCGAGCTGCAGGAGTCGCGCGCGAACATCATCTCGTTCGGTCTCGCCGAGCGGCGGCGGCTGGAGCGCGACCTCCACGACGGCGCCCAACAGCGGTTGGTGGCACTCTCCCTGCAGGTGAACCTCGCACGCGCCAAGCTCGACGACGACCCGGCCACGGCCGCGACCCTCCTGGACACCGCCAAGGAGGAGCTCAGCCAGGCCCTCGACGAGCTGCGCGAGCTCGCCCGCGGCATCCACCCGGCGATCCTCACCGACCAGGGCCTCGGGCCGGCCGTGTCGGCGCTCGCCGAGCGCTCCCCGGTCCCGGTCGAGATCGAGCCGCTGCCCGAGGAGCGGCTGCCGCCGCCGGTGGAGGCCGCCGCCTACTTCGTCGTCTCCGAGGCGCTCGCCAACGTCGCCAAGTACGCGCAGGCGTCGCAGGCGACCGTCCGCGTCGTGCGCTTCGGCGGGCACGCGGTGGTCGAGGTCGCCGACGACGGCGTCGGCGGCGCGGACGCCGCCCGCGGCACCGGCCTGCGCGGGCTGGCCGACCGCGTCGAGGCCCTCGACGGCCGCCTGGAGATCGTGTCCCCGATCGGGCGCGGGACGACCGTCCGCGCCGACCTGCCATGCGCGTCGTCGTAGCCGAGGACTCCGTCCTGCTGCGCGAGGGGCTCGTGCGGCTGCTGGCCGAGGGCGGCTTCGAGGTCGTCGGCCAGGCCGGCGACGCCGAGGACCTGCTGCGCAAGGTCGGGGCGCACAAGCCCGATGTCGCCGTCGTCGACGTACGGATGCCGCCCACCCACACCGACGAGGGGCTGCGCGCCGCCGCCGAGATCCGCGAGCGCTATCCGGGGACCGCGGTGCTCGTGCTCAGCCAGGTCATCGAGACCGGCTCGGCGCTCGAGCTGCTGACCGCCAGCGCCGAGGGGATCGGCTACCTGCTCAAGGACCGCGTCGCCGACGTGGACCGCTTCCTGGAGGCGGTGCGCCGCGTCGCGGACGGCGGCTCCGCGCTCGACCCCGAGGTCGTCTCGACGCTCCTGGGCCGCCGGCGCCGCGACGATCCGCTGTCGGAGATCACCGCTCGCGAGCGCGAGGTCCTGGCGCTGATGGCCGAGGGCCGCTCCAACCAGGCGATCGCCGAGCAGCTCGTGGTCACCGAGCGCGCCGTGGAGAAGCACGTCACCTCGATCTTCGGCAAGCTCGGCCTCGCGCCGGCCGCCGAGGACCACCGGCGCGTGCTCGCCGTGCTCGCGTACCTACGCGCCTGAGCCACCCGAACACCGAATGTGGGGTTAGCCGTACGACACGGCAACGATTGGTGAGCGAAGCTATCGCCATGACCAACGCCGCCATCGTCTCCGCCACCGATCTCGTGCGCCGCTACGGGGAGGGCGAGGCCGCCGTGGCCGCGCTCGACGGCGTGACCGTCTCGTTCGCCCAGGGCGAGTACGCGGCGATCATGGGCCCGTCCGGCTCCGGCAAGTCCACGCTCATGCACTGCCTGGCCGGCCTGGACCGCCCGACGAGCGGCTCGGTCGTCGTCGACGGCGTCGAGCTGGCCGAGCTCGACGACCGGCGGCTCACGGCGCTGCGCCGCGACAAGATCGGCTTCATCTTCCAGGCGTTCAACCTCCTGCCGGTCCTCACCGCGGAGGAGAACATCCTGCTGCCGCTGTCGATCGCCGGCCGCAAGCCCGACCGGGAGTGGTTCGATCAGCTCATCGCGACCGTCGGGCTCGGCGATCGCCTCACGCATCGTCCGTCCGAGCTGTCGGGCGGCCAGCAGCAGCGCGTCGCGGTGGCGCGCGCGCTCGTGTCGCGCCCGGCGGTCGTGTTCGCCGACGAGCCGACCGGCAACCTCGACTCCAAGGCATCGGCCGACGTCCTGGAGCTGCTGCGCACGTCGGTCGACCAGCTCGGCCAGACGGTGATCATGGTCACCCACGACCAGGACGCCGCCGACGTCGCCGACCGCATCGTCACGCTCACCGACGGGCGCATCGTCGAGGACCGCCGGACCCAGGCGGCGGTGGCCTGATGCTGAAGCTCTCCCTGCGGAGCTTCGGCGCGCGCAAGCTGCGCGTCGCGCTCACGCTCATCGCGGTGGCGCTGGGCGTGGCCCTCATCTCGGGCACGTACATCCTCACCGACACGATCAACAAGTCGTTCGACAACATCTTCACGACGGCGTCCAAGGGCGTCGACGTGTCGATCACCCCGCGCGACGCGATCGACGACGCCACCCAGGACGGCACGGCGGTCTCGACGATCCCCGCGTCGTTCCTGGGCGAGGTCGAGCGCCAGCCCGGCGTGGCCAAGGCCGTCGGCACGATCGACACGTCCAACGTCGCGCTGTTCAAGGCCGACGGCGATCGCATCGGCGGCAGCGGCGGCGCGCCGACGCAGCTCTCGTCCGACACCCCGCCGCCGTTCAGCGCGGTCACCTACGAGGAGGGCCGCGCGCCGACCGGCCTGGGCGAGATGGCGGTGCTCGAGCAGACCGCCGACAGCGAGGACCTGGAGATCGGCGACACGCTGAAGGTCGTCGGCTCCGGGCCGCAGACCGAGCTGGAGCTCGTCGGCATCGCCAAGTTCGGCGGCGTCTCGTCGATCGGCGGCTTCACGCTGATCATCACGAGCCTCGAGCAGGCCCAGGAGCTCGCCGACCAGCGCGACTCGTTCAGCTCGATCCTGGTGTCGGCCGACCCGAACGTCACGCCGACCGAGCTGCGCGACGAGCTGCGCCGCCTGGATCCCCCGACGCCGGTCAACGTGCGCACCGGCCAGCAGCAGGCCGACCAGAACACGGCCGACATCCGCGAGGCGCTCGGCTTCCTGACGACCGCCCTGCTCGTGTTCGCCGGGATCGCCCTGTTCGTCGGCGCGTTCATCATCTTCAACACGTTCTCGATCACCGTCGCCCAGCGCATGCGCGAGTTCGCGCTGCTGCGCACGCTCGGCGCCTCGCGGCGCCAGGTGATGGGCCAGGTGATCTTCGAAGGGCTGCTGATCGGCCTCATCGGCTCGGTGCTGGGCCTCCTGCTCGGGCTCGTGCTGGCGCCCGGCCTGCGCGGGCTGTTCAAGGCGATCGGCGCCGACCTGCCCTCGGAGGGCACGGTCGTCGAGCCCCGCACGATCATCGTGTCGCTCGTCGTGGGCACGCTCGTGACGCTGGTGAGCGGCCTGGCGCCGGCGATCCGCGCCACCCGCGTGCCGCCGGTCGCGGCGCTGCGCGAGGGCGCGGTGATCCCGCACGGACGCGGCGCCCGCTTCGTCACGCCGGGCGGCGCGGTGCTGACCGTGCTCGGCTTCGCCGCGCTCGCGGCGGGCCTGTTCGGCGGCGCCGGGATCGAGCTCGTCGGGCTCGGCGCCGGCCTCGTGTTCATCGGCACCGCGCTGCTGAGCCCCAAGCTCGTGCCGCCGCTGGCCGGGTCGCTCGGGCGGATGTTCCCGGGCGTCGTCGGCCAGCTCGCGCGCGAGAACTCGGTGCGCCAGCCGGGCCGCACGGCCGTGACCGCGTCGGCGCTGGTCGTCGGGGTGACGCTGGTGGCGTTCGTGTCGATCTTCGCCCAGGGGCTGAAGGCGACGATCGCCGAGGCGGTCGACACCGCCGCCCGCCCGGGCTCGCTGATCGTGCAGAACAGCGCGCTCGGCTTCCCGCTCCCGTCGGCGGTCGCCACCGGCCTGGAGCAGGTCGACGGCGTCACGTCGGTCTCCTCGGTGCGCTTCTCGGTCAGCCGCGTCGACGGCGTCGGCCGCACCGCGGTGACGAGCGTCTCGCCGACGCTGCCCGACGTGTTCGACACCCAGTGGGACCAGGGCGACAACGCGCTGCTGCGCGACCTCGGCCGCGACAACGCGGTGATCACGAAGAACTGGGCCGACTCGCACGACGTGAAGGTCGGCGACGAGCTGGCGCTCACGACGCCCACCGGCGAGCAGCTGCGGCTGCGCGTCAGCGGCATCACCGACGACAACTCCGGCGTGTTCGCGCCGATCACGGTGAGCAACGAGCTGGCCGAGCAGGCGTTCGGCGAGCGCCAGGACGCGATCGTGTTCGCCGGCACCGACCCGGCCGACGAGGCCGCGGTGAAGGCCCGCGTCGACCAGCTCCTCGAGCAGCAGTTCCCGATCGCCGAGGCGCTCACCGTGCAGGAGTTCAAGGACCAGCAGTCCGGCCAGGTCAACCAGATCCTGGCGCTGTTCTACGTCCTGCTCTCGCTGTCGGTGATCGTGTCGCTGTTCGGCATCGTCAACACGCTCGTGCTCTCGATCTACGAGCGCACGCGCGAGCTGGGGATGCTGCGGGCGATCGGCACGTCGCGCCGCCAGGTGCGCCGCATGATCCGCTACGAGGCGGTGATCACCGCGCTCATCGGCGCGACGATCGGCATCGTCATGGGCCTCGTGTTCGGCATCGCAGTGACCGTCGCGCTCGAGGACGAGGGGCTCGTGCTGTCGATCCCGGTCGCGCAGCTCGTCGTGCTGCTGATCCTCGGCGGGCTGGCCGGCGTGCTGGCGGCGATCGCCCCGGCGCGGCGGGCCTCGCGCCTCAACGTGCTCGAGTCACTCGCGTACGAGTAACGCCGCCAGCGTCCCGGTGGCGGCGACGTAGCCGATCTCCGCGCGCAGGAGCGGGTCGTCGACCACCGGGAGCAGT
>DATMSA010000108.1:0-7357 GCA_035565675.1 Capillimicrobium sp.
GCCAGTCCGAACCGGCATCTACGGTCTGTCATGTCCGGCCCTCCTTCGGAGCCTTCAGTCGTGGTGACCGAAAGCCTCCGTCGGAGGCCGGACGCCTCTCTCAGCCGTTCAGCAGGTCCGTGGGCAGCTCAGCTAGGCGCCCCAGGGCATGCCGTCGCCCCACGCCGTCAGCGAGTCGCTGTCGCGCGTGACGCCCTCCAGCAGCGCGGTGCGCTGCCACGGGTTGCGCCTGGGGCGGGCGGGCGCCGGGACCGGCGCGGTCTGGCGCATGAACTGCTCGAGCGCGGCCACCACCGCGGCCGCCTCCTCGGGCGTGGCGCCGGGGGCGACGATGCGCAGCTTGGGGCGGCGGTTGGGCACGATCCGGCAGGCTACCGGTCCATGCCCGAGCTGCAGGTCCTCAACCACGGCGCCGTGCTGGCGGCCGTCACCCCGGCCGACGCGATCGCCCACGTCCGCGAGGCGTTCCTGCGCCACCGCCGCGGCGAGTGGTCGATGCCGCCGAAGGTGTACCTCGACAGCCCGCCGCACGGGGACTTCCGGGCGATGCCGGCCCGCGGCGACGGCCTGGCGATCCTGAAGTGGATCTCCTCGTTCCCGGGCAACCCGGCCGCGCACGGGCTCCCCGCGGTGATGGGGATGGTGTGCGTCAGCGACGCCGCCACCTCGATGCCGCTCGCGCTGCTGGACGCCGCCGCGGTGACGGCGCTGCGCACCGGCGCGGTCGCGGCGGTCGCCGCCGACGCGCTCGCCCGCGAGGGCGCCGCGACCGCGGGCATCGTCGGCTGCGGGCTGCACGGCGCGTGGTCGGCCCGGTGCCTGGCCGCCGCCGGCTACGGGCCCGGCGTGTGCTTCGACCCGCGGCCGGGCGTCGCCGACGCGCTCGCGACCGAGCTGGGCTGGCGCGCGGGGACGCTCGCCGAGGCGCTGGGCTGCGACGTCGTCACGTGCGTCACGCCCGGCGCCGAGGTCGTCGTCGACGTCAAGGACCTGCGGCCCGGGATGCACCTGAACATGCTCGGGGCCGACGGGCCGGGCAAGGCCGAGGCGACGGTCGGCGCGGTGCGCTCGTGCGCGCTGTTCTGCGACGACTGGGTGCAGGCCTCGCACGGCGGCGAGCTGACCGGGGCCGTCGAGGCCGGGCTCGTCTCGCGCGGCGACGTCACCGACCTGGGCGCGGTCCTCGCCGGTGAGGCGGCGGGCCGGCCCGGCCCGCAGGCGGTCACGCTGTTCGACTCCACCGGACTGGCGATCCAGGACCTCGCGATCGCGATCGCCGCGCTCGACGCGCTGCGCGACGGGCGCGTCGAGGCGCAGCGCGTCAGCCTGTGAGCACGCGCTGCGCCATCACCGGGTCGTCGGTGATGACCGCGTCGATGCCCATCTCCGCGGCGGCGCGGATCTCGGCCTCGGCGTTCAGCGTGAACGGCACGACCTTCAGCCCGGCCGCGTGCGCGGCCTCGACGTAGGCGGCGTCGACCGGGAACTGCGGCGAGACCCAGGCGGCGCCCATGTCGACGGCGTTCTGGATCGACGTCGCCTCGCCGGCCTTGATCGTCAGCGCCGACAGCGCGACGCCGGGCATCGCCGCCCGCGCGGCCGCCAGGTTCGGCGGGAAGAACGACTGCACGATCAGCGACGACTGCGGCACGCCGCTGCGCTGCACCGCCGCGGCCAGGGCGCGGGCGCTCGCGCCGGACGGGTCGAACTGCTTGAGCTCGATCGACGCCCGCGCGCCGGTGCGCTTCACCAGCGCGAGCACCTCGGCCAGCGTCGGGACCGGGATGCGCTTGCGGGTGCGCTTGGAGCCGAGCGTGCTGCCGGGCGAGCCGAGCACGTCGGTGCGGCAGTTGCGGCGGATCTGGCGGGCGGTGCGCGCGGCGACCGGGCCGCGGCAGACGGTCGTGCGGTCCAGCGTGTCGTCGTGGATGACGACCGGGACGCCGTCCTTGGTCATCTGGATGTCGAACTCGAGGACGAAGCCGCGCTTGGCCGCGGCCCGGAAGGCCGGCATCGTGGCCTCCGGATAGGTCGCGCGGCCGTCGACGAAGGAGCCGCCGCGGTGGGCCTGGATCTCCATGGACGTGGCGGGTGCGGCGGCGGTGGCGGTGGCGATCACGGCGAGGGCGGTGGCGAGCATCATCGCGCCGGGACCCTACGCCGAACCCGGGGCGCGCTACGCCGGTTCGGGCTCCGGCGGCGGCCCGGCGGGCGGCGGCGCGGCGGGCGGCGGCGCGACCGGCTGCGGGTGGCGGATGCGCCAGATCTCCTGGATGACGATCTGGATCGTCGCGGCGGCGGGGATCGCCAGCAGCGCGCCGAGGATGCCCAGCAGGCTGGCGCCCGCGAACACCGACAGGATCACCAGCACCGGCCGCAGCTGGACCGTGCGCTTGTAGACGAACGGGCCGAGCACGTGCGTCTCGAGCTGCTGGTAGACGATGAAGTAGACGAGGAACGCGATCGCCGTGCCCGGCCCCTCGAAGGCGGCGACGAGCGCGATCACGATCGCCCCGATGGCCGAGCCGACGAGCGGGATCAGCGCGAAGAACGCCATCTGCACGGCGAGCGGGATCGCGAACGGGATGCCCAGCACCGTCATGGCCAGGAACGCGGCCAGCCCGGCCAGCCCGGCGACCGCGAAGGCGCCGGCGACGTAGCCGCCGATCGCGCTGGCCGCCTGCGTCGTGATGCGCTGGAAGCGCTCGGCCCGCTCGGGCGAGAGCTGGCCGCGGATCAGGCGCATCAGCCGCGGGCCGTCGAGCAGCAGCAGGAACGCGACGGCCAGGATCGCGATCGACTCGGCGATGCGCTCGGCCGCCCCGATCGTCACGCTCTCCAGCTCGGACACCGCCCCGCCGAGCATCGACGGCAGCTTGTTCGCCTCGCCCTCGAGCTTGGCGACGAGCCCGTACTCCTCGTCCCAGTGCTGCAGCGTGGGGTTGTCGCGCAGGTCGCGCACGTAGGACGGCACCTGGCGGATGAACTGCTCGATCTCGGAGACCAGCGGCGGCACGACCACCAGGCCGACGAGCACGATGACGCCGATGACCCCGAGGTAGACGATGAAGATCGCCAGCGCCCGCGGCGCTCGCGTGACCCGCTCGACGAACGCGACCGGGGCGCTCAGCGCGACCGCGACGAACACCGCCAGGATCGCCAGCAGCACGACGTCGCGCAGCAGCCACGTGACGTAGATCGCGGCGGCGATGACGACGACCACCAGGACCGTGCGGGCGGTCTGCGCCGGGGTTGCGTTCACGTGCGGTGACGCTACTTGCGCGACCGGACCGCTCCACCGCCCACCAGCAGGCGCACGAGCGGCGGCGCGAGCAACACCATCGCGAACACCCGCAGCGACTGGACGGCGACGACGAACGTCGTGTTGCCGCCGAGGTCGGCGGCGGCCGCGAGCACCGCGTACAGGCCGCCGGGCGTCGTGGCCAGGTAGGCGTCGCCGTAGGTGACGTCGGCGAGCGGGGCGATCGCGGCGGCGACGCCGGCGCACAGCGCCACCATCGCGAGGATCGACAGCAGCGTGGCGGGGAGCAGCCGCCCGGCCTCGCGGATCGTCGCGACCGTGAAGCGCAGGCCGATCTGCAGGCCGATGAGCGCGAAGCCGACGTCCTGCACGAGCTCGGGGACCGCGGCGTCGCCGGCCAGGCCGGAGACCGACAGCGCCGCCGCGACGACCAGCGGCATCAGCAGCGTGCCGGCCGTGAGGCGGATGAGCCGGGCGAGCGCGACCCCGGCGACGCCGCAGGCGGCCGTGAAGACGAGGTCGAGGACGAGCCCCTCGCCGTCGGCGGCGACCGCGTGCCCGCCGCCGTCGTCGTAGAGCAGGTAGTACGCGACGAGCGGCGCCAGCAGCACGACGACGAGCACCCGCAGGTACTGCATGAACGCGACGAGGCGCGCGTCGGCCTTCAGCTCGTCGGCCATCGCGACGATCCCGCTTGCGCCGCCGGCGATGAGGCCCAGGAACGCGGTCGGGCGGTCCAGGCCGGTCAGGCGCGACATGACGAGCCCGGCGCCGAGCGAGATCGCCAGCGTCGCCACGGTCATCGCGACCACCGCGGCCCAGTCGGCGCCGACCGCCTCGAGCGTGTCCGCGTCGACCGCCGCCCCGAGCGCGACGCCGACGATCGCCTGGCCGACGGTCAGCCCGGGCTTGGGCAGCGACAGCGGGCGGCGGTGGGCGACGGCGAGCGCGTAGGCGATGCCGACCACGAGCGCGGCGAACAGCGCCGCGCTCGGCAGCCCGACGGCATCGAAGACGACCGCGGCCAGCGCGGTCCCGGCGGCGACCCCGAGCCACCTCAGCGTGGGTGCGGCCGTGCGATCCAAACGGCCGTCGAGCCTACTTGCGCGTTCCCCCTAGAGAGGGATGTTGCCGTGCTTGCGCTTCGGGCCCGGCTCGCGCTTGGTCTGCAGCGTCTCCAGCGCGGTGATCAGCTTCGGGCGCGTCTCGCTGGGCACGATCACGTCGTCGATGTAGCCGCGCTCGGCCGCCGTGTACGGGTTGGCGAAGCGCGCCTTGTAGTCGGCCATCAGCTTCTGGCGGCGCTCGTCGGGCGTCGGCGAGTTGGCGATGTCGCGCCGGTAGATGATGTTCACCGCGCCCTCCGGGCCCATGACCGCGACCTCGGCGGTCGGCCACGCGAAGTTGAAGTCGGCGCCGAGGTGCTTGGAGGACATAACGTCGTAGGCGCCGCCGTAGGCCTTGCGCGTGATGACCGTGATCTTCGGGACGGTCGCCTCCGCGAACGCGTACAGCAGCTTGGCGCCGTGGCGGATGATCCCGTTCCACTCCTGGTTGGTGCCGGGCAGGAAGCCGGGCACGTCGCAGAGCGTCAGCAGCGGGATGTTGAACGCGTCGCAGGTGCGCACGAACCGGGCCGCCTTCTCGGAGGCCTCGATGTCGAGCACGCCGGCCAGCGCGCGCGGGTTGTTGCCGACGATCCCGACCGCGTAGCCGTTCAGGCGCGCGAAGCCGATCACGATGTTCTGGGCGAAGTGCTCCTGCACCTCGAAGAACTCGCCGTCGTCGACGATCAGGCGGATGACGTCGCGCATGTCGTACGGCTTGGACGGGTCGGCCGGCACGACGCTGTTGAGCTCCTCGTCCATGCGCAGCGGGTCGTCGGTCGGCTGCACCCGCGGCGGGATCTCGAGGTTGTTCTGCGGCAGGAACGAGATCAGGTAGCGGGCGTCCTCCAGGCACGCGTCCTCGTCGTCGGCGGCGAAGTGCGCGACGCCCGACTTCGTGTTGTGCGACATCGCGCCGCCGAGCTCCTCGAACCCGACCTCCTCGCCCGTCACCGTCTTGATGACGTCGGGGCCGGTGATGAACATGTGCGACGTCTCCTTCACCATGAAGATGAAGTCGGTGATCGCCGGCGAGTAGACGGCGCCGCCCGCGCACGGGCCCATGATCAGGCTGATCTGCGGGATGACGCCCGAGCAGCGCACGTTGCGCAGGAACACGTCGCCGTAGGCGCCCAGCGACACGACGCCCTCCTGGATGCGGGCGCCGCCGGAGTCGTTGATGCCGATCACGGGGCAGCCGATCTTGGCCGCCAGGTCCATGATCTTGCACATCTTCTCGGCCATGACCTCGCCCAGCGAGCCCCCGAAGACGGTGAAGTCCTGGCTGAAGACGCAGACGCGGCGCCCGTCGATCGTGCCGTGCCCGGTGACGACGGCGTCGCCCCAGGGCCGGTTCTTCTGCATGTCGAAGTCGATCGTGCGGTGGCGCACGTAGGTGTCGAGCTCCTGGAAGGAGCCGGGGTCCAGCAGCTTCTCGATGCGCTCCCGGGCCGTGTGCTTGCCGCGGGCGTGCTGCTTCTCCTCGGCCTCGGGCGACGGGTGCGCCGCGGCCTGGCGCAGCTCCATCAGCTGCGCGAGCTTCTCCTCGAACGTCTCCGGGTGCGTCTGGCGCTGGCTCATGAGGCGAGGGACTGTATTGACTGCGCAGTCAGGCCGGCGTGGCCGCCAGCGCGCGCCCGCCGACGACGCCGAGCAGGCGCAGCCGGTCGGCGGACTCGCTGCCCGGGGTGGCGGTGTAGACGAGCAGGATCTGGGCCTCGCTCTCGGCGATCAGCACCTGGCACTCGAGCTCCAGGCGCCCGACCTGCGGGTGCAGGAAGACCTTGCGCGGCTCGGCGCCCGGCTGCCACGACACGTCGTGGTCGGCCCACAGCGCCGCGAACTCCCCGGACTCCTCCAGCAGCCGGTCGATCAACCCGCGCACGCGGGCGTCGCCGGGGTCGCGGCCGAGCGCGATCCGCAGGCCGGCCGCGTACGTGCGCGAGAGCCGCTCGTGCTCGTCGGGCGCGTGCAGCCCGCGCTCGGCGGGGTCGGTGAACCACCGGTACCAGCGCGACCGGCGCGGGTCGCCGGCGGCGAAGCGGGACTCGTCGCCGAGCAGCGCGATCGCGAGCGGGTTCTGGGCCAGGACCTCGCCGAGGTCGTTGGTCACCAGCCCGGGCGTGTCGAGCCGGTCGAGCACGCGCAGCATCCCGGGGCCGACGTGGTCGGTGCGCACGTCCTTGCGCGGCGGGACGTGGCCGGCGAGCCGGTACAGGTGGTCGCGCTCGGCGAGCGTCAGCCGCAGCGCCCGCGCGATCGCGGCCAGCATCGCGGGCGACGGCTGCGGCCCGCGCCGCTGCTCCAGGCGCGTGTAGTAGTCGGTCGACATGCTCGCCAGCAGGGCGACCTCCTCGCGGCGCAGGCCGCCGGTGCGCCGGCGCGAGCCGCGGGCGAGGCCCACGTCCTCGGGCTGCAGCGCCTCCCGGCGGTGGCGCAGGAAGTCGGCGAGCTGCTCGCGATGCACCACCGTGAAGTATGCGAAACCGCGCGCGATCTCAAACAGGGATCGCCGATCCGTGGGTGCGGCGGTCTCTTTTCGCCTGCGCGCCGCCGCGCGACCGTGGCCGGCATGACCACCGCACTCATCACCGGCGGCAGCCGCGGCCTCGGCCGCGCCGCCGCCCTCGCGCTGGCCGAGGCCGGGCTGGACGTCGTCATCACCTACCGCACGCGCGCCGACGACGCGCGCGACGTCGTCGCGCGGATCGAGGCGCTCGGCCGCCGCGGCGCGGCGCTGCCGCTCGACATCACCGACGTCGCCGGCTTCCCGGCGTTCGTCGAGGCGCTGTGCGCGCAGCTCCCCGACGGCAGGATCGACGTCCTCGTCAACAACGCCGGCTCCGCGCTGTACAGCGCGCTGGAGGTGACCACCGAGAAGGAGCTCGACCGCGTCGTGGCCGAGCATCTGAAGGGGCCGCTGCTGCTCACCCAATCCCTGCTGGACCTGATCGCCGACGGGGGGCGGATCGTGAACATCAGCTCGGCG
>DATMSA010000109.1:0-50056 GCA_035565675.1 Capillimicrobium sp.
CGTCTGGCAGGACAACATGGAGATGTACTCCCCGCAGCCGGACTGGGACACCGAGGCCGTCCTCGACGCACCCGGGCTGCGGATCTTCGACTTCCATCCCGTGCACGTCTGGCTGAACTCCGCCTCCTTCGAGCCCTACGAGCGGCTGAAGGCGACCCGCCCGCTCGGCGAGGTCGCGCCCGAGGACGCGGCCGCGCTGCGCAACGACGACGGGCCCGGCGCGCGCACGGCGTTCCTGGCCCTGGCCGACCGCCTGGCCGCGCTCGGCGGCGGTGCGAAGGTGAGCGACCTCGCATGAGCGCCTGGGCCGGCGACTTCACCTACGACTTCCTGCGCGAGCTGCTGGCGATCGCCCGCGCGCGCCACGAGGTGCGCCCGCTCGCCGACGGCGCCGAGGCGCCCGGGCTGGTCGTGCGCCACGACGTGGACCTGTCGCTGGAGCGCGCGGTCGCGCTCGGCGACGTCGAGGCGCAGGCCGGGGTGCGCGCGACGTTCCTGGTGATGGTCGACTCGCCGCTGTACGACCTCGACGGCGCGCCGGCCCGCGCGGCGCTGGCCGCGCTGCGCGAGCAGGGCCACGACGTCGGCCTGCACATGGACCTCGGCCCGCGCGGCGAGCGCGACGGCCTCGCGCTCGACGAGGTGCGCCCCGAGATCGAGGCGTGCCGGGAGCGCCTGGAGGCCGTGCTCGGCGAGCCGGTCCGCTCGATCTCCTTCCACCGCCCCGCCGACCCGCTCGTCGCCGCGCTGCGCCCCGTCGGCGAGGTGTGCGGCATGGTCAACGCGTACGCGGCGCCGCTGATGCGCTGCTACCTGGCCGACTCGGCGGGCGCGTGGCGCCACGGCGACCCGCGGCCGGTGCTGCGCGAGCCGCCGTGCGAGAGCGTCCAGCTCCTCGTGCACCCGTTCTGGTGGGGCGAGGAGCACCTCGACGCCGCCGACCGCCTCGAGGCGTTCTACCGCGAGCAGACCGACGGCATGGCGCCGTTCGACGCACTCGCGTTCGACCGAACGCTGGCCACGGTCGTGCGCCGCTCGCGCCGGCGCGGCCTCCTGTCCCCGACCGCGAAGGTGCCCTCCGGATGAGCCAGATCGGACGCTTCGACACCGACACCGCCGCGCTGCAGGCCCGCAACGCCGCGCACGCCCGCTACTCGACCGGCGACATGACCGCCTGGGCGCTGGAGCTGCTGGGCGCCGGCCCGGACGACCGCGTGCTCGAGCTCGGCGCGGGCACCGGCCAGCAGACGCTGCGGCTGGCGCCGCAGGTGCGCTCGATCCTGGCCGTCGACGCCGCGCAGGAGTCGCTGGACGTGATCGCCGCGGACGCGCCCGCCAACGTGCGCACGCTGTGCGGGCGCTTCGACGATCTCGCCGGCCGCGACTGCGGGGCGCGCTTCGACCGGGCGCTGTCCTGCTACGCGCTCTACTACGCCGACGACCAGGAGCGCGTGATCGACCGCATCCACGAGCTGCTGGAGCCGGGCGGCGTGCTGTTCTTCTGCGGCCCCTCGCGGACCAACAACCGCGAGCTGCGCGAGCTGCACTTCGGCCTGCTCGGCGAGCCGGTGCCGGGCGCGACGCCGGCGCAGGCGTTCATGGAGGACGACGCGCCGCGCTGGTGCGAGGCGCGCTTCGCGACCGTCGAGCGCCACGAGTTCACCGACGCGATGCGCTTCGACTCCGCCGACGCGCTCGTCGGCTACTGGTCCTCCTACAACCTGTACGACCCGGCGCTGGACGAGCGCTTCCGGGCGGCGGCCGACGCCCACTTCGCCGAGCACGACGAGTTCGTGTCGGCCAAGCGGGTCGTCGGCATCCGCGCGGTCAAGGCGTGAATGCATGCACTTTGCACGCTAAGGTGCAGAGTGCATGTCGAAGGTGATCCAGGTTCGCGACGTCCCCGACGACGTCCACCGCCGGCTGAAGGCGCGAGCCGCGGAGCAGGGCCGTTCCCTGTCGGAGCTCGTGCGTGAGCAGCTGATCGCCTACGCCAGGCAGCCGACCCCCGCCGAGATGTGGGAGCGGCTCGAAGCGCTGCCGCCGCTCGACCCCGGCGAGTCCGCCGCTGACGCGATCCGCGCGGGCCGAGCCGAGCGGTGATCGTCGCCGACGCGTCAGCCATCGTCGAACTGCTGCTGCACAGCTCCCGATCGGAGCCGATCCATCGCCATGCCGCCCACGACCAGCCGTTGCACGTGCCCCACCTCGCGGACATCGAGGTGCTCCATGCCCTCCGTCGGTGGGCGATCACGGGCCGGCTCCCAGCCGACGAGCTGGCGGCGCGCTGGCAGACGTACCCGATGCTCGCGATCGTGCGTCACGACCACGGGCCGCTCCTGGCGCGGGCCTGGGAACTCCGGGACGCCTTCAGCGCATACGACGCCACGTACGTCGCCCTCGCCGAGATCCTCGACGCCCCGCTGATCACCGCCGACCGCCGCCTCGCGCGAGCAGCGGCCGGCCTCGTCGAGGTCGTTCCGGCGCTGAGCTGACGCGCTCAGCGCCGCGCGCCGCCGTCAGCCGCCGGCCAGCGCGCGCTCGTAGCTGGCCAGCACGCCCTGGGCGGCCTTGGGCCAGGTGAAGCGGGCGGCCTGCGCGCGGCCGGCGGTCCGCAGGCGGTCGGCGAGCGCGTCGTCGGCGAGGATCGCCTCGATCGCGGCGGCGATCGCGCGCGGCTGCTCGGGGTCGAACACGCGGGCGGCGTCGCCGGCGACCTCGCGCAGGGAGCCGCGGTCCGAGCAGGCGACCGGCACGCCGCGGGCCATCGCCTCGAGCACCGGCAGGCCGAAGCCCTCGTACAGCGACGGGAACACGAACACGGCCGCCTCGGCGTACAGGGCCTCCAGCTCGGCGTCGTCGACCCAGCCGAGCATCCGCACGTCGCCGGCGATCCCCAGCCGCTCGACGTCGGCGGCGAGCGCGTCGTCGTGGAAGGTGCCGTAGCCGGGGACGACGAGGACCGGCCGCCGCTCGGCCGGGATCAGCGCCAGCGCCTCCAGCAGCCGCGGCAGGTTCTTGTGCGGCCGCTTCGCCGACACGCTCAGCGCGATCGGCCGCTCGCCGGCGTCCAGGCGCCCACGCACCCCGGCGGCGGGCGCGACCGCCCGGCCGGCCGTGGTGCCGACGCCCAGCGGCACGACGTCGATCTTGCCGCGCGGCGTGCCGAGCTCGCGCACGAGGTCGTCGGCGGTCGCCGCGGAGATCGTGATGACGCGGTCGGCGCGGCGGATCGCCAGCGGCACGAGCAGCGCCATGCCGCGCGCCTTCACGCCGCCGTGGGTGTCGGGGAAGAAGCGGTGGATGAGGTCGTTGACGGTGACGACCCGCCGGAAGCGGCCCCACAGCGGCGCGGTGTTGGCGAGGCTGTGGACGAGGTCGACGCCGGCGCGGCGCGCCAGCCGCGGAAGGTGCTGCTGCTCGCCGCGCACCCACTCGGCCCGGTTGCGGGCGTTCACCGGGACCGTCACCCAGTCCATGAGGTCCTTCCACGGCCCGCCCTCGGCGGCCGACGCCTCGCGGTTGAGGAACGCGGTGAAGCGCACCCCGGGTCCGGCGGCGGCGACGAGCGCCGGGAGCAGCTCGCGCGCCGCCACCTCGGTGCCGCCGGTCTCGCCGGGCACCAGGTACACCAGGTTGAGACCGACGTGCATGGCGCGTGCAGGCTAGCCCGCTACACCAGCACGCCCTGCATGAACGCGAGGGTCATGCCGGCGGTGATGGCGGCCCCGGCGAGCGCGAGCGCCCACACCAGGCGCGGCGCCAGCGTCACGAACGCGGCCGCGGCCGGGAGCAGCAGCGCGTCGGTGCGGTAGTAGGAGACCGTGTCCTGGGCCAGCGGGATCAGCCAGAACGCCAGCACCCACAGCACCAGCAGCCAGTCGAACGGCGTGGCGGTCGCGCGCCGCGCCCAGGTCGTCGCGACGACGATCGCCACCAGCAGCGTCGTGAACCACGACTGCAGCGCGATGAAGATCGAGATGTTGCCGAGCCCCTCGAAGCGCGGCGTGCTCAGGTCCAGCCAGTTGGCGAAGGGCAGGTGCACCCCGTGGTCGAAGCGCGCCTGGACCCCGAAGTAGCCGTCCCACTGGCCGGTCGACAGCTCGGCGTAGAGCAGCACGGCGGCGAAGCCGGCGGCGGTGAGGCCGCAGACGAGCGCGATCCGCCGCGCCCGCTCGACCAGCGTCGGGGCGGGGACGATCGCCGCCAGCCACAGGCCGGCCACCGGGATCAGCGCCATCGCGCCCGGATGGGACGCCGCCGCCAGGCCGCCCGCGATCCCCGCGCCCAGCCACCGCTCGCGGCGCAGGCACACGAGCGCCACCGCCAGCAGGCAGACGGTCATCGACACCGGGTAGACGAGGTGCAGGTAGAACGCGCCGGGCCCGAACGCCGCCAGGCCGAGCGCGGCCAGCGCGGCGCGGCCGCCGAGCGCCAGCAGCAGCCCGTTCCAGATGACCACGAGCGCGGCGACCCAGAAGGCGATCGCGACGAGGACGCCGGCGGCCCACGGCGCCACGCCCAGCGACACGAGCGGCGCCATCGCGGCCGGGTAGAGCGGGAACCAGCCGAACGTCCCGCAGGCCCGCGCGCCGTCGTCGATCTCCCACTGCGGGCACGGCCGCGACGTGTACCCGTGCTGGGCGATGTCCTGGTAGATCAGCGAGTCCCAGCGGCTCCAGGTGTCGGCGCCGAGCGGGTCGTAGCCGCCGTACGCGGCGACCGCCAGCGCGAGCGCGGCGCCGGCGAGCACCGCGGCCAGCGGCGGCAGGAGCGCCAGGCGCCAGCCGACGAGCCCGAGCGGCGTGCGGGGGACCGCCGGCGCGCCGATCACGGGACGCGGCGGGCGATGAGCTCCACGTTGGTCGCCAGCCGGCCGACGGCCGGCGCGCGGGCCAGCGCGCGGTTGGCCCGCCACCAGGCCCCGACGAAGCGGGGGCGGCGGGTGATCGGGCCGGTCAGCCCCAGCGGCAGCATGTTCGCGAGCGCGAGCTCCTCGACCGCGAAGCCGTGCGCCTCGACGAGCGCCCGCGCCGTGGCCGGCGTGTAGACGCGGTCGTGCTCGAGCTGGCCGTGGTAGTAGAAGCCGGCGCGGCGGGCGATCCACTCCAGGTAGGAGTGGCGGTTGGGCAGCTTGTAGACGTACAGCCGGCCGCCGGGCCGCAGGATGCGGTGCAGCTCGTCGAGGCTGTCCTCGGGCTGCTGGACGTGCTCGAGCACGCCCATCGACAGGACGGCGTCGAACGCGCCGTCCTCGTAGGGCAGCCTCACCGGGTCCTGCGTGTAGCGCGCCTCGACGTCGGGATAGCGCTCCAGGCGGCGCACCTCGCCCTCGGGGATCGTCGGATGCCACTCGATCGAGGTGACGTCGACACCCCGCGCCTTGAGCATGTGCGAGAGCTGGCCGTAGCCGCAGCCCCAGTCGAGGAGACGGCCCGGGCCGTCGGCGACGATCCGGTCCACCGCCCGCTCGTACTCGCGAAGCTGGGCCGGCGCGCGCAGGTGGACGTCGGGGCCGCGGTCGCGGCGCGCGGAGCGCTCCGCCTCTTCCTTGGTTGGCACCGTCTGAGGAATAGCATGCCGCCGATGAGCTCGGCGCCCACGCCCTCCGCCGTCTGGATCCTGGACGACGGCCTCATCATGGGCGGCGGGCAGCGCTTCGGCCTGCGCCTGGCCGAGGCGTTTCGCAACCTCCGGCTGCCCGTCCGGTTCCTCGCGCCGGCGTCGTCGGCCTTCGGCGACGCGGTGCGGCGCGAGGGGTTCGAGCTGGTCGACGTCCGCTACCCGCGCCTCGTGCCGCCGGCCGTCACGCGCATGCCCGACACGGTGCTGCGGCTGCGCACCGAGCTCGAGAGCGCGCCGCCCGGGACGCTCCTGATCGGCAACACCGCGCGCTGCCAGGCGTACGCGACCGCCGCCCTGGCCACGATGGCGCGCTGGCCCGTCCTGATCCACCTGATGCACGAGCAGAACTCGGCGGCGCGCGTCACCGCGCGGGCCGTCTACCGCCGGATCGGCGCGCTCGTCGCCGTCGGCGAGCAGACCGCCGAGCTGTACCGGCGCAACCTGCCCGGCGTGGAGATCGAGGCGATCAGCAACTTCCTGGACGAGGGCGACGTCGCCCGCATCATCGCGCGGCGAACGCCGCCGCCCGGCGGGGCCCGCCCGATCGTCGGCGTCCTGGCGCGGCTCATCCCGGAGAAGGGCGTCGTCGAGCTCGTCGAGGAGCTGGCGGCGAACCCGGATGCCTGGGAGCGGCTGCGCGTGGGCGGCCCGCCGCAGGATCCGGCCTACGCGCAGCGGCTGGCGGACCGGATCGCCGAGCTCGGGCTCGAGGACCGGGTGGACCTGCTCGGCCAGGTCAACGACATCGACCGCTTCTTCGCCGGGATCGACGCGCTGGCCGTTCCGTCGGTCGGGATGGAGGCCCAGCCGACCGTGATCCTGGAGAGCCTGCTGTACGGGCGGCCGGTCCTGCTGCGCCACACGCTGCGCTCGCGCAGCCTCGACGGCCTCCCGGTCGCCTACTACGCGACGGCCGCCGAGCTGGGCGACCACCTCGTCGCGCTGCCCCAGGGCACGGTGACGGCCGAGGAGTTCCTGCGGCGCTTCGGCGCAGCCGAGGTGGTCGACGCGATCCTCCGCGTCGCCCGCGAGCAGCTCGCCGGCGGCGGGCCGCACGGCTACTTCGACTGGCACGACGAGCCCGGCTACTTCCGCGACATCGTCGACCACTTCTCGCCGACCGACCGCCTGCTCGACGTCGGCTGCGGCACCGCGTGGCTCAACGACCACTTCCGCGACTACGTCGGCATCGACGTGTCGGCGGAGGCCGTCGCCCACGCCCAGGCGCTCGGGCGCAACGCGATCGTCCACAACGTGGAGGACCGCTTCCCGTTCGAGGACGCGAGCTTCGACGGGGTCATCGTCAAGGACCTGCTCGAGCACGTGCTCGACCCGGTCACCGTCGTGCGCGAGGTCGCCCGCGTGCTGCGCCCCGGCGGGCTGGTGTTCGCCTCCTCCCCCGACGCGCAGCGATGGGTGTGGGACGACTACACGCACCGCCGCCCCTACACGCTCACCGGCTACAAGCGCCTGTTCCGCGACCAGGGCCTCACCGTCGCCCGGTCGGGCTACGAGTCGGTGATGCCGGGCATCGGGATCCTCTCGGGCCTCACGCGCGACCGGCGCCGCCCGCAGCCGCTGGCGGCGATGGCGCGCCTGCCGTTCGTGCGCCGCAACGTGTGGGTGCTGGCCCGGCGGAGCTAGCGGCAACCGGGGCCGGAGCGGCCGATGCGGCGCGTCCTCTACGCCACCACCTCGTACGTCGGCATCACCCTGATCGGGTACGCCCTCTTCTACGTGGCTGCGTCCGTCGCCGGGCGCGCGCTCGGCCCGGCCGACTTCGGGATCGTCGGAGCGATGCTCAACATGGTGGCGCTGCTGGTGATCCCGGCCTACAGCCTCCAGCTCGTCGTCGCCCGCCAGGTCGCCCATCTGGAGGTGCGTGGGCGGGATGCCGGCGTGCGACTCATGCGGGCGCGGCTGTGGACGGCGACCGTCGCCGGCACGGCCGCGCTCGTCCCGCTCCTGGCGGTCACCGCGCTCCTGGCGGGCCAGATGGACCTCGACTCGCCCCTCCCGGCGCTGCTCACGATCGTTGGGCTCGTCCCGTACCTGATCGTCGGCGTCCTGCGCGGCGCCCTCCACGGGGAGGGGCGCTACCGGGACCTCGGCGTCACCACAGTGCTGGAGGGCGCGGGCCGGTTCGCGACGTGCGTCGCGGCGGCCGCCGTCGGCGCCGGCGTCACACTGTTCGTCCTGGCGCCGATGCTCGGCGCCATCCTCGCGATCGCAGGCGCCGTGGTGATGCTGCGCGCGTCTCACGCGCCGCCGTCGCCGCCGACCGACGAGACGCTCGAGGCGGCGGAGGGCCCGGCGGACTGGCGGACGCCGCTCTGGTACGCGGCGTTCGCGGTGATGACGAACGTCGACGTGCTGCTCGGCCGCGCGATCCTCGGCGACCACGAGGCGGGCGAGCTGGCCGCGGCCGCGCTGTACGGGCGCATCCCGATCGTCGTCGCGCTCGCGGTCGGCGCGGTCGTCCTCGCCGAGACGAGCCGGGCGCGGTCCACGGGGCAGGACCGCCTCGCCCTCCTGCTCGCGCCGCTCGGAGCGCTGACCCTGGTGCTCGGCGCGATCAGCGTCGTCGGCTACGCGGTCCCGCCGCTGATCGCCTCTGTCCTGGTGGGGCCCGAGTACCCAGGCGCCGAGGAGCTGTTCGGCCCGTACGGCCTGGCGATGCTGGCGTTCGGCATCCTCGTCGTGCTGTCCAAGCGCGAGCTGGCGGAGGGCGGCACCGTGCTGCCGGTCGCCTGCGGGGTGGCCGCGCCGATCCAGATCGTGGCGACCGTGCTGCTCGCAGACACCGCGCTGGGGATCGTCTTCGTCGAGCTCGCGGTCGGCGCCGCGCTGTGCGCGATCGGCGCCGCAACCGCGGTCCGCCGGCGGCGCGCCGAGGTGCGCGCCGCGCTGAGCGCGTCGGCGTCCTAGCGGGGAGCACGCGCACGGTGGAGGGCTCTAGTCTTGCGGCATGGCTTCGGCGATCCACATCGTCTCGCGCGACGAGTTCCTCGAGCAGATCTACGAGAACACCGACCGGTTCATGGCCTCGATCGCGGCGCACGACGTGTACGTCGTGAAGGGGTTCTATCCCCGCGACGAGGTGCTCGCGTTCCGCGAGATGCTGGTCGAGTTCAGCGAGGCGGAGGAGCCGTCGTGGCATCCGTGCCTCGACGGCGTGCCGGACTACCACCGCATCAACGACGAGTACGAGGGCTCGTGGGTGAAGGCGAAGATGCACGCCTTCTACTTCCATCGCTTCAACGGGCGCGTCGACCTGTTCGAGCGGTTCCGGGACATCTTCGAGATCAAGAACCACCTGGCCGGCGAGGCGCCGGACGCATATCTCGACACGATCCCGTCCGACGGCATCATCTCCCGCCTCGTCGCCCAGCAGTACCCGCGCGGGGGCGGCTACCTCGCCGAGCACATCGATCCCGCCAGCCGGTTCGCCCGCCTGCAGACGATCGTCCAGGCCTCCACGATCGGCGAGGACTTCCAGACCGGCGGTCTGTACCTGCGCGAGTCCCCGGACTCCGAGCAGATCTGGGTCGACCCGCACACCGAGATGGGCGACCTCATGGTGCTGACGCCCGAGGCGCCGCACGGCGTCGCGCCCGTCGACCCGGAGGCCGAGTGCGACTGGTCGGTGCGCGACGGGCGATGGATGATCCTGCCGATCATCCTGCGCTCGGACTACAACATGGACCCGGCGACGAAGCCGAGGGCGGTTGCCTGACCTTGAAGGTCAGCATCGTCACGACGCTCTACCGCTCAGCCCCGTATCTCGAGGAGTTCTTTCGCCGCTCGGTGGCGGCGGTCACCCCCGTCGCCGACGAGATCGAGGTCGTCCTCGTCGACGACGGCTCACCTGACGACTCGCTGGCGATCGCCACGTCCCTGATCGGCGGCCCGGTCGACGTCCGCGTCGTGGAGCTGTCGCGCAACTTCGGCCACTTCCACGCCGTGATGGCGGGTCTCGCCCACACGACGGGCGACCTTGTGTTCCTGCTGGACTGCGACCTCGAGGAGCCGCCCGAGCTGTTCGCCGAGCTCCACGCGCCGATCGCGAGTGCCCCGGCCGACGATCCGGTGGACGCCGCGTTCGGCGTGATGCGCGCACGCAAGGGCGGACCCGTCGAGCGGTTCGGCGGCTGGGCGTTCTACCGGCTCATCGGCGCGCTCTCGCGGGTCGAGATCCCGGTCAACGCGGTCATGGCGCGGGTCATGACCCGCCGGTACGTCCGCGCGCTCCTGACCCATCGCGAGCGGGAGCTCTTCCTCAACGGCGTCATGACGATCACCGGGTTCCGGCAGGTCGCGGTGCCGGTCGACAAGCGCGGCAAGCCGACGACGACCTACGGCCGGCTCCGGCGGCTGAGCGTCGCGCTGAAGGCGGTGACCGCCTTCAGCGACCGGCCGCTCACGCTCATCTTCGTCACGGGCGTGTCGCTCAGCCTCCTGGCCGCGCTCGTCGTGATCGCGCTGCTGTTCTGCGTGCTCGTCCTCGGCGTCGACTTCCTCTCGGGGTGGCTGTCGATGATCGTCGCGCTGTGCTTCTTCAGCGGGCTGATGCTCGCCTCGATCGGGATTCTGGGCTTCTACCTCGGGCGCGTGTTCGTCGAGGTCAAGGGCCGCCCGACGATCGTCAAGGCCGTCCACGAGGAGACCCCGTCGAGCCTGCCCCCGCTCGAGTGGGCTCCGATGGTCGAGCCCGCGACGCACGAGCCGGCCCGCCCGCGATCGTGACCGAGCGCCCCGTCGTCGCCGACGACCACCGCGCCTCGATCCGCCACTTCCTGGACGCGCTGCGCCGCCGCGCCCACGCGCTGCGGACCGTCGTCCACGTCGGGGCGCACCACGGCGAGGAGGTCGACGAGTACCGCCGCCACGGCGCCGAGCGGATCGTGCTCGTCGAGGCCAACCCGGACGCAGCCGCGCACCTCGACGCGCGCTTCGGCGCCGACGCGGACATCACGGTCGTCCACGCGGCGGCAACCGAGGCCCCGGGTCCCGTGCGGCTGCAGCGCCACGTCAACCGCCGCGGGGAGGCCGAGTCCGCCAGCCTGCTGGCGATGAAGCGCCTCGGCGAGATCGTGCCGACGCTCAGCACCCGCGACGAGGTCACCGTCCCGGGCACCCCTCTCGACGCGCTGCTCGACGACGCGGGCGTCGCGCCGGAGGACCTGGGGCTGCTGACGATCGACGTTCAGGGCGGCGAGCTCATGGTGCTGCGCGGCGGTCCCCGCGCGCTGCGCTCCGCGGCCGCGGTGCTGTGCGAGGTCCAGCTCATCGACCTGTATGACGGCGCCCCGCGCGAGGAGGACATCGACGCGCTCCTGACCGCCTGCGGACTGGCGCCCGTCGACGCTCTCTACTACGAGCTCTACGAAGGCGACCGCCGGTTCCCCGCCTGGGGCGATCGCCTCTACGTGCGCGTTACGCCGGAGGCCACAGCTCCTCGGGGACGCGCAGCGACCTGAACGGGTCGCGCCCGCTCGGCTCGCCGCGCGACGGCGGCCGGTAGAGAGACCGCGGCGGCGCGTCGGCGACGATCGTCACGTCGGGGCCGATCCAGCAGTCGGTCCCGATCTCCACGCCGTTGCTGATCGTCGAATTGACGCCGAGGAAGCAGTTGTCGCCGATCGTGCAGAACCCGGAGATGACGACGTGCGACGAGATGAAGCAGTTGTCGCCGATCGTCGAGTGGTGACCGATGTGGTTGCCGCTCCAGAGCACGACGTTGTCGCCGATCGAGACGAACGGCTGGACGGTGTTGTCCTCGAACACGAAGCAGTGCTCGCCCAGCCGGGCGTTGCGCCACACGAAGGCGCTGCTCGACACGTAGCTGGCCAGCGGGTATCCGCGCGCCTTGGCGGCCGCGGCAAGACGCGTGCGCAGGCGGTTGAAGTGGGTGTACGTGTTGGCGACGTAGACGCTGTGCTCGCCGGGCGCGAAGTGCTGCTCGAGATCCTCGAACGGGACCACCGGCAGCCCGGCCAGCCGGTCGTCCTCCAGGTACGCCCGCTCAACGCTGAACCCCACGACCTCGTAGTCGGAGTCGTGGGTGAAGTACTCGTGGGCGATCTCGGCGAACGCGCCCGTCCCGACGATGACCAGCTTGCTCACAGCGCTCTCCCGACGACGTCGATGACCTGATCCACCTGCGCATCCTCCATCCCGGCCCACAACGGGAGCCGCACGAGCCGGTCGGCGACGTCGTGGGTCACGTGCAGCGGCCCGCCGACGCGGCCGTAGCGGCTGCCGGCGGGCGACTGGTCGAGCGGCACGTAATGGAACACGCACGCGACGCCCTGCGCCCCGGCCCGCTCGATGAACGCGCCGCGGTCGACGTCCGGTGGCAGCAGGATGTAGTAGAGGTGACCGTTGGGCTCGCGGTCGGGCGGGACCACCGGGCGGCGCAGGGTGCCCCGCGCCTCCGCGTCGGCCAGCCCCTCGTGGTAGCGCCGCCAGATGTCGCGCCGCTGCGCGTTGACGGCCGCGCTCGCCTCGAGCTGCGCCAGGAGGAACGCGGCGCTGAGCTCGCTGGGTACGAACGAGGAGCCGAGGTCGACCCACGTGTACTTGTCGACCTGGCCGCGGAAGAACTGCTGGCGGTTCGTCCCCTTCTCCTGGAGGATCTCGGCCCGCTCGATCAGCTCCTCGTCGTTGACGAGCAGCGCCCCGCCCTCGCCGCAGGTGACGTTCTTGGTGTCGTGGAAGCTCAGCGCCGCCAGCGGCGCCATCGACCCGACCGGCGCGCCCCGGTATGTCGCCCCGAGCGCCTGGGCGGCGTCCTCGACGAGCATCAGCCCGTGCTCGTCGGCCAGGTCGGTCAGCTCGGCGACATCGCTGCTGACGCCCCCGTAGTCGACGGTCGCGATCGCGCGCGTCCGCGGGCCGATCGCCTCCCGCACGCGCTCGACGTCGAGGTTGAGCGTGTCCTCCCGTACGTCGACGAACACGGGCACGGCCCCGCGCAGCGCGAACGCGCTCGCGGTCGAGACGAACGTGAACGACGGCATGATCACCTCGTCCCCGAGACCGACGCCGCTCAGAAGCGCGGCGAGCTCGAGCGCGCCGGTGCCGGAGTGGGTGAGCAGCGCGGCGCGACATCCGGTCGCCGCCTCGAGCCAGTCGGTGCAGCGGCGCGTGAACTCCCCGTTGCCCGAGAGCCTGGCCTGCTCGACCGCCTGCTGCATGTAGCCGAACTCGTCGCCGGTCAGCGTGGGCCGGTTGAACGGCACCTGGATCGCGGTGCCGGACGCGCTCGCTCGCGAGTCGCTCACTGCCCTACCTCTCGTCCCAGATCGCGGCGCCGGCACCGGATGCACCGTACCCGTCGCCGTTGTACAGGAGCGTGCGCCGGCCCGCCCGCTCGAACACGAATGGGTACTCGACCATGGTCGCGTCCCAGCCCTCTCCGGAGGGGCCGAGCCCGCGCGCGTCGTCGATGCGCGTCCACGCCAGGCCGTCGTCCGACTCCGCGTAGCCGATGCGGTAGCCGTCGCCCCGGTACGAGAACCACATGCGGTACAGGTTGCCGTCGCGCACGACGCAGGGCCGTGCGATCGCGTACTCGCCGGCGTCGCGGAAGCCGATGCAGCGGTGCCCCGTTGGCCGCCAGCACACGCCGTCGTCCGACTCGGCGTGGCGGATGTCGTAGTGGTGGCGCGGCCCGGCGGGCGTCGGCTCCCAACGCTCGCACGACGTGTACCACATGCGCCAGGTCCCGCCGTCGCGCAGCACCCACGGCGACGTGGTGAAGATCGGGTCGGACGGGTTGCGGCCCAGCACTGGCGCCTCGGACACGCGCTCGAACGCGCGCCCGTCGCCGACCGCCAGCCCGATCGAGGTGTGGAACGGCACGGTGACGCCGCGGTTCCAGCCGATGTAGTAGAGGTGGGCGCGTCCCTCGTGCCAGACCAGGCACGAGCCCGTCGAGCCGCTGTCGTCGAACGTGCCGAGCCGGCCCGGCGCGAGCACCGGCTCGGGGTCCCACGCGGCCGCGTCGAGCGTGTCCGGTGCCAGCGTCGCGCGCAGCGTGCTGGTGCGCCCCTCGTCGTCGCGACCGGACACGTACAGGGCGTCGCCGTCGACGAACGGCACCATCGCGCCCCGCCATCCCGGCGGGTCGGCCACCACCCGGCCGAGCCTGCGCCAGCGCCCGCTCACGACACCTCGAGGCGGACGAGCACGGTGAACTCGTACAGCCCGTAGTCGTGGAGGATCGCGACGTGCGGCGACAGGCGTCGCTTGCAGTGGTCGAACACCGCCCGCGGGTCGGCGTAGTGCAGGTCGTCGCGCATCCGCTCCGGATCCGAGTAGGAGGTCAGCATGTTGAACGCGAGGCCGCGGCGGGTGAGGCCGGCCAGCGTGTCGAGCGTCTCCTCGACGTAGGCCTGCCACACGTCCGGGTCGTGGTCGAGACGCACGTTGAAGATGCCGCTGGCGACGGTGAAGTCGGCGGGCTCCAGGCGGTCGGGATCGCTCGTCAGCTCGAGGTCCGGATGCAGGCGGCGGGCGGCCTCGACCATCTCCGGTGCGATGTCGAAGCCCTGGTAGCGCAGCCCGGGATGCCGACGCGCGGCGACGTCGGCCAGCGCGCCGTACCCGCACCCGTAGTCGAGCAGGGTTCCGGTGTCGCGGTCGACGATCCGCAGGAGCTGCTCGAAGCGCAGGTGCTGGGACGCCTCGCCGTTCCAGTCCACCCCCGCGGGCGTGGGGCCGTGGGCGGCGAGCTTGTCCGCGTAGTAGCTCGCGACCACCCGCCGCAGGTCCCCGGTCATGCCAGCACCGTCCCCTTCATCAGGCGGTTGGCGTCACGCCCCGCGTGGAACAGGAGGTCGAGCACCGTCACGTCGTGCGCGAACGGCGGGTGGAGCTGCGGGTACTCCGGGTACCCGCCGTAGTCGGCCCACCGGACGCGGATCCCGGCGTCCGCGAACGCTGCCTCGTCCAGGTAGGCGCGGGCCGCCGGCCCGGACACGTACTCCGTCGCCTCCGCGGCGCGGCACAGCGCGACCAGCCGCGCCGTCGGGTCCTCGGGGCGCTCGGCGTCGAGCTCGGTGGAGAACCGCACCGGCGTGCCGATGCCCAGCCAGGCGTTCACCGCCTCGATCAGGGCGCGGTTGACGTCGCTGAGACGCGCCGCGGCCGCGACCTCGCGGTACCAGCTGCGAATCTCGGCCTCGACCTCCGCGAACGCCGGCGCCTCGCGGTAGGCGGTGCGCAGACGGTCCCAGTGCCCGCGCGCCCAGTCGCGGTCGGCGATCAGCATCGCGTCGATGCGGGCGTAGTAGTTGCCCTTCGCCTGCAGTGGGATGGACAGCCACCGCACGCCGGCCGGCGTCTTGATCCGGTTGCGGTTGCGCCAGTCGCGCCGGGTGTACTGGACCTCGTCGTACAGGAGGAACAGGTCGACGCTGCGGATCAGGTCGAAGTACCCCTTCCACGGGATGTAGTTCGACTGCGAGATGGCGACGCGGCGGGTGGCGGCCATCGGCGCTCAGCGGACGGTCTCCAGCACGACATGGGTGTACGGGACGCGCAGGAGGTCGTGCCGGACGGTCACCCGGAGGTCGGGCATCGCCTCGTGCGCGAGCCGCCCGAGCTCGTCGGCGGAGCGGACGTGCCGGCCGCGGTCGAGTGAGACGAGCCACCGGGCGATCGCGTGCTGGCCCGGCGCCCTCGCGGGGTCGATGGAGACGAAGCGGCCGTCAGGACCGAGCAGACCCGCAGCCTCGGACAGGACGCGCCGGACGCCGTCGTCGTCGAGGTGGTGCAGGAGCCCCATCGCGAGGATCACGGCGAACGGTCCCTCGCCCGCGAGGTCGTCGGCGCACACGTCGGCGACGCGGAAGCGGCCGCGTTCTCCGTAGCGCCGGCGCGCGGACTCGATGTACTCCGCGCTGAGATCCACGCCGAGGTAGTCGACGTCCGGCAGCACGCGCAGCGCGTCGCCCGGACCGCAGCCCAGGTCGAGCACGCGATCGCCGGCGGCGGCGCGGATGTGCTCGTCGGCAAAGCGCCGGTGCGACGCGTCGGCCCCGAGAAGCCGCTGCAGCGAGACGTACGCCGCCGGGCGCTTGAGCAGCGCGCGCGGTCCTCCGGTCACCTCGGACATGCCGGCGATCATAGGTGGCCCGACCGGCCCCCCCGGTGCCTGCGCCTAGCGAACGGCATAGACCGCGTAGGAGCCGGGGACGACGCGCACCGGCTCCAGGCAGTCGAAGCCGGTCGGGTCGAACGGCACGGGCAGGTTCAGGAGCACCGCGAGCACGTCGTAGCCCTCCAGGTCGGCGCAGGACGCCGGCGGCTGGGTGACCGTGGCGTCGCGCAGGAAGTAGAAGCCCAGGCGCCCGTCGTTGGTCAGGACGCGACCGCCGGCCCCCGCTCGGGCGGCGCGGATGTCCACGACGAGCCCGCCGAGCTGCGGGTCGGCGGCGATCCGCGCCTCGGCCGGGTCGAACCACGTGCCGGGCGTCAGCTCCTTCAGCGCCCGGAAGCTGTTGATCGTGCCGTCGGGCCGCGCGCCGAGCCCGTCGTAGTTGCGGAGGTTGAGGACGGCGAGGCCGAGCATGACCACGATCGCGCCGACGGCCGCCCAGCGCCAGCGGCGCGCCAGGCCGGCGAGGCCCATCGCCGCGACGCCGCCGATCAGCACGAACAGCGCCGGCCACGCGGGCGAGAGCGTGCGCGTGTCGCCGAGGATGCCGAACAGCCCCCAGGCGATCAGCGGCGGCAGGCCCCAGGCGAGCAGGCGCGCGAACAGCAGGCGCCCGCCGCGCTCGCCGGGCGGGCACCACAGGACGCCGGCCAGCAGGACGAGCAGGAGGATCGAGCCGACCAGCGCCCCGGCGCCGACGTCCAGCGCCCCCGTGCCGCCGGCGAGCACCTCAGGGCCGATCCAGTAGCCGATCAGCCCGAGGGCGAGGGCGCCGATCGTCGCGATCCGGTGCGGGATCGCGACGACGCGCGCCGCCGCGTAGACGAGCGAGAACAGCGCGAGCATCCGCACGTACGAACCGAGCCACT
Organism: Capillimicrobium sp.; assembly: GCA_035565675.1. Classification (GTDB taxonomy): domain Bacteria; phylum Actinomycetota; class Thermoleophilia; order Solirubrobacterales; family Solirubrobacteraceae; genus Capillimicrobium. The sequence continues at coordinate 16,660 of DATMSA010000109.1, forward strand.
CGACGCGCAGCAGGATCGCCGGGCGCTCGCTGTCGGTGAACGAGGAGACGGCGCTGCCGACGCGCTCGGCGGCGCTGGTGCGCGGCGCGTCGCCGGCCACGCTGCCGGTCGAGCCGCCGGCCGTACCGACCGATGGATCGGCGTTCGCCGGGCCCGCGACGCCGCCCAGGAACTCGTTCAGCGCGAGGTTGAAGTGGCGAGCCATCAGCACCCCGTACAGGAGGCCGAGCCCGGTCCCGATCGCGAGCGGGACGATGCTCCAGCGCAGCCGGTCCAGCAGGCCGGCGCGATCGCCGAGCAGCATCCCGGCGCCGAGCCCGACCAGCGCCGGCAGCGCGGTCGCCTTGGCCAGCACCGCGGCCGCGGCGACCAGCACGATCAGGATCGCGGTCCGCGCGCCCGGCGGCGCCCGCCACAGCAGCAGCGCGAGCAGCGCGATCATCGCCGCGACGGGGACGTCGGTCTGGCCGGCGATCGCCTGCAGCACGAAGTCGGGGCAGGCGAACAGCAGCAGCACGGCCAGCCACGGGGCCGTCGCGGGCAGCGTGCGGTCGCGGGCGACGGAGAAGACGCCCCACAGCAGCGCGAGGAAGAACGCGAGCGACAGCAGCCGGCCGATCCACTCGTGCGCGCCGAACAGCCACCACAGCCAGCCCTGCGGCGCGTAGAACAGCGGGCGCGAGTACGGCGGGTAGCCGATGACGTCGTGTACGAAGCCGCCGTGGAGGCCCAGCCAGCGCGAGAACCCGCCGAACACCAGCGCGTCGGTCGCGTGGTAGGGCACGACGAGCGCGAGGAACAGGGTCAGCGCGAGGATCGCGACCAGGAACGCCTGGACCAGGCGCACGGCCAGGATCTCGGGCGTGATGGGGCGCGACACGACCGGGGACCCTAGCCGGGGCCGCGCGCGTCGCGGCCCCCGCGGACCCTAAGCTCCCCGGCGTGGTCTCGCTCCTCCGCCGGCGGCGCCGCCGTCGCAGCATCCCCCTGACGAGCCCGGCCCCGGTGTCGGAGACCTTCGGCCTGGATCGCGGCACCCCGGTCGACCGGTTCTACATCGACGCCTTCCTGGCGGCGCAGGCGCCGCGGATCACCGGCCGCGTCCTGGAGATCGGGGAGGCGACCTACACGCGCCGGTTCGGGGCCGCGAAGCACATCGACGTCCTCCACGCGGTCGAGGGCAACCCGGAGGCGACGATCGTCGGGGATCTGCGTCAGCCGGGCGTGCTCCCCGACGGGGCCTTCGACTGCATCGTCTTGATCCAGACGCTGCACGTCATCGCCGATCCGGCGACCGCGATCCGCCGCTGCCGCGACGCGCTCGCGCCGGGCGGCTGCGTGCTGGCGACGCTGCCGGGCATCAGCCAGATCAGCCGCTACGACATGGACCGCTGGGGCGACTACTGGCGCGTGACCGAGCTCGGGGCGATCGAGCTCTTCGGCGGCGCGTTCGACCGGGACGAGATCGCGGTCGAGGCCCACGGGAACGCCGCCGTCGCGTGCGCGTTCCTGCAGGGGCTGGCCGTCGAGGAGCTCAGCCCCGCGATCCTCGCCGCCCGCCATCGCGATTACCCGCTGGTCGTGACCGTCGCGGCGACGCGTCGATGAGGCTGCGCGGGCACCCCTGGCGCAACGACGTGCGCAACCGCGCGCGCCGGGCGCTGGCCCGCCACCACGGCGCCGTCGCGGTCCTCCTCTACCACCGGGTCGCCGATACCCCGCGCGACCCGCAGCAGCTCGCCGTGGCCCCCGAGCGGTTCGCCGCCCACCTGGAGGTGCTCGCGGCGACGTGCACGCCGGTCGCGCTCGGGGAGGCGGTGGCGCGGCTGCGATCGCCGCGCGGCCTGCCGCCGCGGGCCGTCGCGGTGACGTTCGACGACGGCTACCGCGACAATCTGCACACCGCCAAGCCGCTGCTCGAGCGCCACGGCGTGCCGGCGACGGTGTTCGTGGCCAGCGGCTACGTCGGCGCCGGCCGGGAGTTCTGGTGGGATGAGCTCGAGTCGCTGCTGCTCGACGAGCCGACTGCGGGCCGCGCCGCGACCGTGGCGGTCGACGGGGACGTGCACGCGGTCGCCACGGAGGCCGAGCGCCGGACCGCGTACGACCGCCTCGCCGCCGCCCTGCGGCCGGCGACGGTCGAGCGCCGCGACGCGATCCTGCGCGCGCTGCGCGAGTGGGCGGGCGAGTCGCCCGACGGACGGCGCCGCAGCGATCGCCTGGCCGTCGACCCCGACGAGCTCCGCCGCCTCGACGGCGGCGCGGTCCGCGTCGGCGCGCACACGCGCCACCACCTCAGCCTGGCCGCGCACCCGCCGGCCGTGCAGCGGGAGGAGATCGCCGCCGGCGCGACCGACCTCAGCGCCTGGCTCGGGCGTCCCATCGACCTGTTCGCCTATCCGTTCGGGAGCCCCGCCGACGTCGGCGACGCGACCGTGGCGGCGGCCCGCGAGGCGGGATTCGCGCTGTCGGCGATCAACCAGCCCGGGCTGGCGACCGCCCTCACGGGCCGGCACGCCGTCCCCCGCTTCCTCGTCCGCGACTGGCCGGCCGACCGGTTCGAGGCGTGGCTGCAGACCGAGGTCCTCGCCACGTGAAGGTGCTGCTGGTCAACTCGTCCGATCGCGGCGGGGGCGCGCAGCAGGTCGGCCGCGCCCTGCTCGAGGGGCTGACCGCCCGCGGCCACGACGCGTCGATGGCGGTCGGGCACACGGACGGGTCCGACCCGCGGGTCCGGGTCATCCCGAACTTCGAGCACCGCCCGCGCCGGGCGCAGCTCGCCGCGTTCGCCGGGCACCGCGTCGCCGGGCATGGGGCCAAGCGGCTCGGCGACCTGCTGACCAGGGCGGGCGAGCCCCGCCGCTGGGCCCGCGTCGCGCGCGGGGACGAGGACTTCGATTTCCCGGGCACCTGGACGCTCGTGCAAGAGGCGGCCGGCGCCGGCGTCGTCCACCTTCACAACCTGCACGGCGGGTACTTCGACCTGCGGGCGCTGCCGGCGCTCTCCCGGGTCGCGCCGGTGGTCGTGACGCTGCACGACTCCTGGCTGCTGACCGGGCACTGCGCCCACTCGTTCGAGTGCGAGCGGTGGGCCACCGGCTGCCACGACTGCCCGCACCTGTCGACCTACCCCGCGCTCCCTCGGGACCGCACCCGCGAGAACTGGCGCCGCAAGCGCGCGATCCACGCGGCCTCCCGGCTGATCGTCGTGACCCCCAGCGCGTGGCTGGGCGAGCGGGTCGATCGCTCGATCCTCGCGCCCGCCGCGATCGAGCGGCACGTCATCCCCAACGGGATCGACCTGGACGCCTTCCGCCCCGGCGACCGCGCCGCGGCGCGCGCGGCCCTGGGTCTGCCGCAGGACGCCGACGTCGTTTTGTTCGCCGCCAACTGGACGGCCAGCAACGACTTCAAGGACTTCCCGACGCTGGAGACGGCGATGGCCCATCTCGGCGCCCGGCGCCGCGCGCGCCCGCTGCTGCTCGTCAGCGTCGGCGAGGCCGGCCCGACCCGGCGCGAGGGGCAGGCCGAGCTGCGAATGGTCGGCCACGTCGGCGACCCCGCGAACCTCGTGACCTGGTACCAGGCCGCCGACCTGTACGTGCATCCCGCCCGCGCCGACACGTTCCCCACCACCGTCCTGGAGGCGATGGCCTGCGGCCTCCCGGTCGTCGCCAGCGCGGTCGGCGGGATCCCCGAGCAGGTGGAGGCCGGCGTGACCGGCGATCTCGTCCCGCCCGGCGACGCGATCGCGCTCGCCCGGGCCGTCGACGACGTCCTCGGCGACGACGAACGACGGGCCCGGATGGCAGCATCCGCCCGCAGCCGCGCCGAAGCGCACTACGACGTCGCCCGGATGATCGACGCCCACCTCACCCTGTACGAGCAAGCCGCGGAGCGCCGGTGACCCCCAGGATCCTGTTCCTCGGGCCGGCGGGCTCGCCGCTGCTCCCGCGGCTCGAAGGCGAGGTGCTGCGACGCGAGGACCCGATCGCGCTGGACGACGTCGAGGCCGCCCGGCCGGACATCGTGGTGGCCCACGGGTACCGGCACATCATCCCCGCCGACGTGATCGCCGCCCTCCCGGGTCGGGTCGTCAACCTCCACATCTCGCTGCTCCCGCACAACCGCGGCGCCGACCCCAACCTGTGGAGCTGGGTCGACGACACGCCCAAGGGCGTGACGATCCACCACGTCGACGAGCACCTGGACACCGGCGACATCATCGCCCAGCGCGAGGTGGCGTTCACCGGCTCCGAGACACTGGCGGAGACCTACGAGGCGCTGCAGGCGGCGGTGGTCGATCTCTTCGTCGAGACGTGGCCGGCGATCCGCGACGGGACCGCCCCCCGCACCCCGCAACCGCCCGGCGGCAGCTACCACCGCACCTCGGACCGCCGGCGCGTCGAGCACCTCCTGACCCGCGGCTGGGACACCCCCGTGCGCGCGCTCCGCCCGTCCGCATGAGCGCCGTCGCCCGCACTGCCGCGTCGCGGCTCGGGCTCCCGCTCGGGCCGATCGCCGCCTGCGCGCTGGCCGCGGTCGTCGCCCTGCTGGCGACCGGCGTGCGCCCGCTCGAGGTCCTCGCGATCGGCGGGTACGAGGTTCTGTTCGTCGGGGCGCCGGGGATCGCGGCGCTGCGGCTGCTGCAGCCGCGGCTCGCGTCGCCGCTGGCGTGGGTCGCGCTCGGCTGGCCGCTGGGGTACGCGATCGAGGTCGTCGTCTTCGCGTTCGGCACGGCGATCGGCGCGCAGTGGCTCATGTGGGCGCTGCCGGTCGCGGCGGGCGCGCTCGCCGCGGTGGCGTGGCGGCGCCGCCGCGGCGGACCGCCGGCGGTCCCGCCGGCGCCTGCGTCCGCCCCGGCGTGGGCCACGGCGGGCATCGTCGTGACGGCGCTCGCCGTGCTCGGGTTCGGGCTGTTCTCGACATACCCGATCCCGCGCAACGTCGACGGCGTCGTGCTCTACGCCGACCACGTCTTCGACGTCACGCTCATGGCCGAGGCGAGCCATCACTGGCCGCTCACGAACCCGAACGTGTCGGGCGAGCCGCTGCGCTACCACGTGCTCTCGTTCGTCCACGGCGCGGCGCTGGGCACCACGACGGGCGTCGAGCTCGATGTGGTCGTCCTGCGGGCGCTGCCGGTCACCGTGCTGTGCCTCGTCGCCCTGCAGGTCGCGTGGCTGGCGACGCGCGTCGCTCCGCGCCGGCGCTGGGTCCCGCCGGGCGCCGTCGCCGTGCTGCTGCTGGCGGGCGAGCTGGATCTCGACCCGTTCCGGGAGGCGCCGTTCCTGGGGCTATTCCTCGGCAACCTCGTGCTCAGCCCGAGCAATGCGCTCGCGTTGCCGTTCGCCATCGGCGCGATCGGGCTCGTGCTCGGGGTGATCGCGGCCCGCCGCGCCCCGGGCGCGCGCACCTGGATCCTGCTGGCCGCGCTCACCGCCGGCGCCGTGGCCTCCAAGGGATCCGCGCTGCCGGTGCTCCTGGGCTCGCTGGGCCTGTACGTGGTGGCCCGCCTGGTCCTCGACCGCGTCGTGGACCGCCGGGCGATCGCGGCCCTGGGCGTCGCCGCGGCGGCGTCGATCGTCGTCTACCTCGCGCTCTTCAGCGGCGGCGGGGAGGCGGGGGCCACGATCGATCCGCTCGGCTACCTGGACTACGGCCTGTTCGCCGACGGTGGCGGCCTGGGGCACCTGGCCCGGGACCTGGCCCTGACGGCGGCGCTCCTGGCGCCGTGGGCCGGCGCCGTCCTCCTCATCGGCCGCGTGCGGGGCCGCGCCCGGCTGCGGGCGCTGTGGCTCGGCTGTGTCGTCGTCACGGGACTGCTGCTGTTCGCGCTGATCTCGCAGCCGGGGCTCGCGCAGGTCTACTTCAAGCACCTCGCCGCGCCCGCGGGCGCGGTGCTCTCGGTGTGGGGCATCGCCCGCGCCTGGCCCGCGATGTCGACGCGGCGGACGGTCGCCATCGGCCTCGCGCTGCTGGCGGCGGGCGTGGCGGTCGCCGGCGCGATCGGCATCGCCGAGCCTGATGCCGCCGAGCCCCCGGCGAGCCTCTACGCGGTGTGGCTGGGCGCGCTCGCCGTGCTCATCGTGGTCGCGACGATCGCCGCCGCGCCGCGCCGGGCCGCCTGGCCGGCGTGCGCGATCGTCGTCCTCGTCGCGTTCACCGTGCTCGACGGTCCGTTGGACGGCCTCCCGCCCTGGCTGAAGGCCGAGCGCGAGGGGCGCGCGCACCACATCGCCGACGCCGCCGCCGGCCCGCGCGGCATCAACCAGGAGCTGCTGCGCGCGCTCACGTGGCTGCGCGACCACAGCGATCCCGACGACGTGATTGCCACCGACACGCACCTCATCGCGGAGGGCTCGCCGTACGCGCGCTACTTCTACCCCGGCGCCTACAGCGAGCGCCGCACGTTCCTCGGCGCCTGGGACTACACGGCGGAGGGCCTGGCCGCGACCGAGGGCGGCCCGCCCGCGTTCGCGGTGCGCCGGCGCCTCAACGAGGCTGCCTACGCCGGCGACACCGCCGCGCTCGCCCGGCTGCGCGACGACTACGGCGTGCGCTACCTGATCGTCGACGAGCATCACGCCGGCCCGGCCCCCGGCCTCGCCGGCCTGCCGCTCGCCTACGAGAGCCCCAACGTCAGGATCTACCGGCTCGACGACGGCTGATCCGCGCGCCGCGCGTAGATCAGCGCGAACCACGGCGAGCCGTCCGGGAGCCGGAACGGCGGGCGGACCGCCGGGTTCGTCGCGTAGTCCAGGTGGTTGACGAGGTAGCGGAAGCCGGCCTCGTCCAGGAGCGTGAGGATCTCGCCGAGCCGCTGCTCGCCGCCCGGCCAGCCGTGGTACTCGACCACCATCTGCTCCACGGCGCGCAGCCGGGAGCGGCACTCCAGCAGCACGGGCAGCTCGAACCCCTCGATGTTGAGCTTGAGGAAGTCGACGGGCTCGTCGAGCAGCGTGGACAGCCGCACCGTCGGCACCGCGTAGTCGCCCTCCGACTCGACCACCTTGCCGCCGTCGGTCCCGTCGGGCACGAAGCCGCGCTGCCCGTCCTCCCCGGTCAGGGCGTACGGCAGGATCTCGACCCCGGTCAGGCCGTTGTCGGCGATGTTGCGCTCGAGCACCTCGCGGCTCGCCGGCTCGGGCTCGAGGCACACCACGCGCGCCTGCGGATGGCAGAGCTTCGTGCGCAGCACGGAGACGCCGATGTGGCTGCCGCCGTCGATCACCCGCGGCGCCGGGCGCGTCGCCTCGAAGTCGTAGATGCGCCCGGCGAAGATGTCCTTGTACTCGACGTAGAGCGACAGCAGGTCGCGGTAGTGGATGCGCAGGTCCCCGAGCTCGATCGTGCCCGGGACGAACCGCGGGGCGGCGTGGGCCCGCCGGGCGAACCGCCACATGCGCGCCTGGGCGCGGGCGGTCAGCAGGCGGTCGACCGGTCTGAGATCGGGGAGCCGCACGGCGCGGATCAGGCCGCCGACCAGTCGTAGTCGATCAGCACGCCGAGCGTCTCGGACGGCAGCGCCAGGCCGTTGTCGTCCTCGCCGCTGTCGTGCAGGACCGTCAGCGTCGCCGCGCGCTCGACGCGATCGAGCACCTCGCCGCCGACGTAGGCGTAGAGCGTGAGCGTGTACCCCCCGATCGGGAGCGGGAGCCGGGGGATGCGGCAGACGAGCTGGCCGCTGCCGCCCACCGTGCTGAAGCTGCGCCGGATCAGGCGGCTGTCGAGGTTGAGCATCAGGCGCCCGAGCATCGTGCTCACCGAGACGGAGAAGCCGACGTCCTGGATCGGCGGCCCCTCGACGTCGTAGCTGACCACGACGTCGACGTCGTCGCCGCTGACGACCGTGTCGGTGGCGCGGCCGTCGACGAAGGTCTCGACGTCGCGGAAGCGCAGCCGGCCCGTTCCCTGGCGGTCGGTCCGCTCGGCCAGCGGCACCTCGACGTCGGCGCGCACCGACTCGACGAAGCGCTCGATCACGTCGCTCGTCGGCCCGTCGGCGACGAGCCGGCCCGACTCGAGCATGATCGACCGCCGGCAGAGGCTCGCCACGGCCGCGATGTTGTGGCTGACGAAGAGGACCGTGCGGCCGTCGCGAGCGATCTCCCGCATGCGGGTTACGCACTTCTCCTGGAACGCGATGTCCCCGACGGAGAGCACCTCGTCGACGATGAGGATCTCGGGCTCCAGGTGCGCCGCCACCGCGAAGGCGAGGCGCATGTACATCCCCGACGAGTAGCGCTTCACCGGGGTGTTGATGAACTGCTCGATGCCGGCGAACTCGACGATCTCGTCGAAGTGGCGGGCGATCTCGGCGCGCCGCATGCCCAGGATCGCCCCGTTGAGGTAGACGTTCTCGGCGCCGGTGAGCTCGGCGTGGAACCCGGTGCCGACCTCGAGCAGCGCGCCGACGCGGCCGTTCAGGTCCGCACCGCCCCGGGTGGGCGTGGTCACGCGACTGAGGATCTTCAGCAGCGTGCTCTTGCCTGCGCCGTTGTGCCCGACGACCCCGAGCGTCTCGCCGACCTCGAGGTCGAACGACACGTCGCGCAGCGCCCAGAACTCCTCCCGGGTCTCCTGCGGCCGGCGCCCGATCGTGCGCAGCCGCTCCGACAGCAGCTCGTAGCCGCTGGACTGCTGTCCGAGCAGGTACCGCTTGCTGAGGTCGAACGCGTGGATCGCGAGGGTCATGGAACCGGGGCGTCAGATGACGTCCGCGAAGTGCTGCTCGCTGCGGGTGAAGTAGAGGGTCGCGCCCGTCAGCAGGACGATCGTGACGACGATCGACACGGCCAGGGCGACGGCGTCGGGCGCCTCGGTGCCGAACAGCGCCCAGCGGACGCCGGTGATGCAGGAGGCCGCCGGGTTCAAAGCGATGAGCACCTGCCACACGCCGGTGACCAGCGACGCCGGGTAGGCGACCGGGGTGACGAACAGGCCCACCTGGAGGACCAGCGGGATCACGACGCCGACGTCGCGGTAGCGGACGTTCAGCGTCGCCGCCAGCAGGCCGGCTCCGAGCGCGAAGAGCCCGGCCATGAGCAGCCACAGGGGCAGCGTCAGGACGGCGATCCCGGGGACGCCCTGGACGATCAGCGACACGACGATCAGCAGCAGGGCGACGGCGACCAGGTCCACGAGCAGCGCCAGCACCCGGGCCACGGGCACGATCAGGCGCGGGAAGAAGACCTTCGAGACGAGGTTGGCCTCGCTGACCAGGCTGTTCGCGGTCTGTCCGATCGCCTGGGCGACGAAGAGCCAGACCGTGATCCCGGCCAGCGCGAAGACCGGGTACGGGATGCCCTCCGATCCGACGCCGACGAACCGGCTGAAGACGAGCGTGAAGATGCCCATGAGGGCGATCGGCTGCAGGAGGACCCAGCCGAGCCCGACCACGGACTGCCGGTAGCGGACCTGCACGTCGCGCTTGGCGAGGAAGTACACGAGCTCGCGGTACGGCCACAGGTCCGAGAGGCGGTTGACCCCCCATCGCGTCGGAGGGCGGATCCGAACCTGATGCGAGACCTCGGGTGACGGCGGGGCCGTCTGGTCGGCAGCGGCTGGATGCACCCGGAGAGGATAGGCCGCCGGGGTCTAGCGCCCGAGGCGCTGCGCGCCTAGACGTCGTCCCACGTCAGGATGTCGTCGTGCTCGAGGTCGCGGCGGGTCCGGCGCCCCAGCACGAGCGGCAGGTGCTTGGGGGCGATGCCGGTGCCGGGCCGCTTGACCGTGATCATGTCCGGCTCGAGCACGGTGCCCGCAGGGAGGTCGCGCGTGACGATGAGGCTGCGCCGGGCCTGCGTGTACATCTCGACGCGCTCCTCGGGGCTCGGCCCCTCCTTGCGCCCGTTCCCGATCGCCGCGGTGGCCTCGCGGACGCCGGCGACCATCGCCCGCAGGTCGTGGGGCTCGAGCGCGAACGGGTGGTCGGGACCCTTCATCGTGCGGTCGAGCGTGACGTGCTTCTCGATGAACGCCGCGCCGAGGGCCGCAGCCGCGATCGGGACCGCGATGCCCGTCGTGTGATCCGACAGGCCCACGGGGACGCCGAACGCGCGCCGCATCGTGTCCATCGCGGCGAGGTTGGCCAGGCGCGCGGGCGCCGGGTACACCGACGTGCACTGCAGGAGGCCGATCTCCGTGGCGCCGGCCTCGCGGGCGGCGCCCAGCGCGTCCTCGATCTCGCCGAGCATCGCCATCCCCGTCGAGATGATCAGCGGCCGTCCAGTCGACGCGGCCGCGCGGATCAGCGGGAGGTCGACGATCTCGAACGACGCGATCTTCAGCACCGGCACTCCGATCTCGTCGAGCTCGCGCACGGCCTCGTGGTCGAACGGGCTCGAGAAGAAGTGCACGCCGCGCTCGGCCGCGTAGGCGGCGAGCGGCGCCTGCCACTCGCGCGGCAGCGAGATCTCCTCGAGCAGTTCGGCCGGCGTCTTGTCGGTGATGTCGCGCAGGTACTCGAAGCGCGGGGTCTTGCGGCTGTAGATGCGGTCGCCCGAGTACGTCTGGAACTTCACGGCGTCGGCGCCTGCGTCGGCGGCGACGTCGATCAGCTCGCGGGCGACGCCCATGTCGCGGTTGTGGTTGGCGCCGATCTCCGCGATCACGTACGTCGGCGCGCCGCCGCCGACCGGGCGGCCCTGGATCTCGAAGCGCTCGCTCATGTCAGGAGCTCCGTCCATGCCACGTCTCGCTCGTCGAGACGATGTCGGGTGTAGAGGTCGCGCACGCGCTCGAGGTCCTCTGGGGTGTCGACCGACCACTGCAGGTCGGCGTGCCCGCCGTCGGGATGCTCGACGGAGCGCAGGACGAACAGGTCGGGCCGCTCGCGGTAGATGAACCACGTGACGTGCTCGCGCGCGTCGGGGCTGCGGCCGAGGCGCGCGACGCGCTCGAGGACGTCCATGTGCAGCGCCTCCGCGTCCAGCCCCCGCGGGAAGGTCCGGCGCAGGATGTTCGAGGCGTAGTCCACGTCGTCGGTGAGTCCGTCGACGACCAGGTCGACGACGGCCGGGTCGACGAGCGGGCAGTCGCCGGTGATCCGCACCACGGCGTCGGCGCGGTGCGCCCGGGCGGCGTCGCGCACCCGGGCCAGGACGTCGGTCTCGGAGCCGCGATGGCACGGCACGCCCGCGTCCCGGGCCAGCTGGGCGACCGGGTCGTCCTGGGCCAGGTCGCTGGTCGCGACGACCACGCCGTCGACGCGGGTGGCCCGGCGGAGGCGCTCGAGCAGGCGCGCGAGCAGCGGCGCCCCGGCCAGGTCGGCGAGCACCTTGCCGGGCAGCCGGGTCGACCCGGTGCGCGCCTGGACCACCGCGATCACGCGTCCCGCCATCGCCTCAGGCCCCGGCCGCGTCGAGCTGCTCGGCGAGCGCGCCGATGACGCGCGCGACGTCCGCGTCGGTCATCCCGGGGAACATCGGGAGCGAGATGGCCCCGGCGTAGTAGCGCTCGGCCTCCGGGCAGGCGTCCTGCGGGTAGCCGAGGACGTCGCGGTAGAGCGGGAACCGGTAGATCGGGATGTAGTGGACCTGCACGCCGATCCCCGCCGCGCGCAGCCCCTCGAAGACGGCCTTGCGCACGTCGCGGCCGCCCAGCACCCGGATCACGAAGAGGTGGTACCCGTGGCGGCTTCCCGGCGCCGCGGCGGGCGGCAGCGCGATGCGCGACTCGCCGGCGAGGCCGGCGCGGTAGGCGTCGGCGATCTCGTTGCGGCGTCGCACCCAGGCCTCGAGTCGCTCGAGCTGGCTGATCCCCAGCGCGGCCTGGAAGTCGGTGAGGCGGTAGTTGAAGCCCAGCGTCTGGACCTCGTAGTACCAGGACCCCTCCCACGGCTCCGGGGTGACGTCGGCGCGTGAGATGCCGTGGGTGCGGAAGGCGCGCAGCCGCGCGGCGAGGTCGTCGTCCTCGGTGGTGACGACGCCGCCCTCACCGGTGGTGATCGTCTTGACCGGGTGCAGCGAGAACACGGTCATGTCCGCCCCGCCCGGCCCGCCGACCGGACGCCCGTCGCGGTGCCCGCCCAGCGCGTGGCAGCCGTCCTCGATGACGCAGACGCGGTCGCGCACGCCCGCCAGCGGCTCGAGGTCGACCGGTAGCCCGGCCAGCGACACGGCCACGACCGCCTTGGTGTCGGGCCCGACCGCCGCGGCCGCGGCCCGGGTGTCGAGGTTCCACGTGGCGGCGTCGATGTCGACGAACCGCGGGCGGGCGCCGACGAAGAGCGCGCAGTTGGCCGACGCGACGAACGTGATCGGCGGGCAGATCACCTCGTCGCCGGGGCTCAGGCCGGCGGCGGACGCGGCGCCGTGCAGCGCGGCGGTGCCGCTCGAGTACGCGACGGCGTGGCGCGCGCCGACCGCGCGGGCGAACGCGTCCTCGAACTCCGCGAGGGTCGGCCCCTGCGTGATGAGCGGGCGCCGCAGCGCCTCGCTCACCGCGCGGACGTCCTCCTCGCTGATCTCCTGGCGACCGTACGGGAGCGGCGCGCCGCTCACGCGACGACCCCGGCGAGCATGGCGCGGAGATCCTCCACCGACAGCCACTGGGTGTTGGAGTCGCTCGAGTAGCGGAAGCCCTCGGGCAGGTCGAACGGGCCCTCGGCGACGCGCATCGGCCACGACGGGTACTCCGGGACGACGATGTACCCGTCGTCCATCCGCACGGTGTGGCGCGACTCGTCCTCGGTCAGCAGGACCTCGTGCAGCTTCTCGCCGGGGCGGATCCCGATGATGCGGCGCTCGGCCTCGGGCGCGATCGCCTCCGCGATGTCGGTCACGCGCATGCTCGGGATCTGCGGCACGAAGACCTCGCCGCCCTCCATGCGGTCCAGGCAGTCGATGACGAACTTCACGGCCTGGTCGAGCGTGATCCAGAAGCGGGTCATGCGCTCGTCGGTGATCGTGAGCGTGCCCGAGGCCGCCTGCGCCTGGAAGAGCGGCACCACGCTGCCGCGGCTGCCGACGACGTTGCCGTAGCGGACGTTGGCGAAGCGGGCGGGCGTGTCGACGGCGTACGCGTTGCCCTGCACGACGATCTTCTCGGCGCACAGCTTCGTGGCGCCGTAGAGGTTCACCGGGTTGACCGCCTTGTCGGTGCTCAGGGCGATCGTCCTGGGCACGTCGTTGCGGATGGCGGCCGACACCACGTTCTCGGCACCGACGACGTTCGTCTGGACGGCCTCGAACGGGTTGTACTCGCAGGCCGGGACCTGCTTCAGCGCGGCCGCGTGGATGATCACGTCGACGCCGCGCGTGGCGCGCTCGAGGCGCGGCAGGTCGCGCACGTCGCCCAGGAGGAAGCGCAGGCGGTCGTCGTGCGCGAAGCGCCGCTGCAGGTCGGACTGCTTCAGCTCGTCGCGCGAGTAGACGCGAACCGCGTGGGGGTCGTGGTTTCGCAGCAGCTCCTCGATGAAGCGGCTGCCGAAGGAACCGGTCGCACCGGTGATCAGGATGGTCTTGCCTGTGAAGTCCACGACGAGGGCCCGCGGCGTGCGGCAGGCGAGTCTAGCGGCCGCCCCATACGCTCCCAGCGTGCCTGAGATCGTGGTGCTGGCCGACGGTCATCCCGGCGCGGGCCTGGGTCATCTGATGCGCTCCACCGCGCTGAGCTGCGCGCTGTCGCTCGCGGACGTCGACGTGCGCTGCCTCGCCCTCGAGGCGCCGGAGGCGCGCACGATCGACGGCGTTCGCTGGGAGCCGGGCGGCGCCCCGCCACCCCTCGGCCCGGACGCGGTCGTCGTGCTGGACAGCTACCGCCTGGACGCGCCGGCGCGCGCGGCGCTGCTGGCGCGTCACGCGGTCGTGACGTTCGGCGAGCGCGAGCCGGCCGCGGCCGCCGCCCGGGGGCTGGAGATCGCCCCGGCCCTGCCCGCGCGCCCGGGCCGCCTGACCGGCCTCGAGCACGCGTGCCTGCGCCGCGCGTTCTGGGTCCAGCCGCCGCGGCGCCCGCGCGACGAGATCGGCCGGGTGCTGGTCAGCGCCGGCGGCGGGCCCACCACCCACGACGCACGGCTGGCGCTCGCGCGCGCCGCGGCCGCCGCGCTGCCCGACGCGGCGCTGCGCGTGGTCGGGCCGCCCACCGGCCTGCCCGCCGGCGCCGAGTCGGTCACCGCCGGCGACCTGGCCGGCGAGATGCGCCGGGCCGACGTCGTCGTGACCGCCGCCGGCCAGACCGCCCTGGAGGCCGCCGCGTGCGGCGCCCCCGCGGTGGCCGTGGCGATCGTGGACAACCAGCGCGCCCAGGCGCGGCTGCTCGACGAGGCCGGAGCGGCGATCGTCGTCGGCGCGATCGACGAGGTCCCCGGCGCGTTGCGAGGGCTCGTCGCCGCCGACGCGCGCGCCGCGCTGGGCGCCCGGGCGCAGGAGGCAGTCGACGGCCTCGGCGCGCTGCGCTGCGCGCGCGCCGTCCTCGGCCTGCTGGACGACGCCTGACACCCGCGGGGACCGGCGCGCGGGCGCCTATCCTGCGGCGCCATGCCCGCCGCCCGAGCCAGCGCGACGTGACGCCCGACGAGCTGCGCCGCCTCGCTCGCGACCGCCCGCTGGTCACGCTCGAGCGTCACGAGCCCAATGCCTACTACGGCCACGACGCCGTCCTGAAGCGGTACCTCGGGCGCCCCGGCTGGCGTCCGCTGCCGGCGGCGGTGGAGCACTCCGTCTACGTCAGCGGCTACATCTGGGACGTCGAGGCCGACACGCCGCTGCGGACCATCCTGTGCTCGACGCCGGAGCGCGCAGCGCGCTACGTCGAGCGCGATCCCGACGCCGCGGCGCCGGTCCCGATCGGCCCGGTCACCGCCTACATGCCCCCGCCGCCGCCCCCGCCGGCCTCCGGTGGCGCGCTCCTCGCGTTCCCGGCGCATTCGACGCACCTGCTCGAGTCCCAGTTCGACGTCGACGAGTTCATCGGGCAGCTCGAGTCGGTCCGCCAGGGGTTCGACACGGTCCGCGTGTGCCTGTACTGGAAGGACGTCCTGCTGGGCCGCGACGCGCCCTACCGCGCCGCCGGCTACACGTGCGTGACCGCCGGCCACATCTACGACGCCGGCTTCCTGTTCCGGCTGCGCGACATCTTCGCCGGCGCGCGCGGGGTCGTCGCCAACGAGGTCGGCTCGCCGGTCCTGTATTCGGTGCTCTGGGACCGGCCGGTGTGGGTGACCGAGCAGAAGGTCCGGCGCGAGGCCGCGAGCGCGGAGATCATCGCCCGCGAGCAGGTCTCCGATCAGCAGTGGGAGGGCGAGACGGCGACGCTGCGCGCCCTGTTCGCCGAGCCGTCCTGGGAGCTGACCGACGAGCAGCGCGACCACCTGCGCTGGTTCACCGGCATCCCCTCCGTGCGCCCGCCGTCGGCGCTGAGGCAGATCCTCGCCGAGGCCGCGGCCCGCTACCGCGCAGCGGTCCCGCCCGCGGAGCGGCGGCAGGCGACGGTCGCGCTCGCCCGGCGGGCCGCGCGCGCCGCGCGCCAGCACCCGGCCGGCGTGCGCGGGATCCTCCGGCGCGGCCGCTGATCCGGCGTCAGGCCCTGACCCACCCGGCCGCGTAGACGGCCGAGAAGTCGTCGCTCGGGTCCAGGACCCATCGCTCCGGCGCGACGACCACAGCGTCGTCACCGGGCGCGAGCCAGGCGCCCCACCAGCTGAACGAGCTGTTGGCGATCACGTGGTGGCGGCAGGCGCTCATGAGGAGCATGTCTTCCCAGGCGGCCCGTCCCTCGCCGGGGCCGACGATCGTCGCCGGGACCCCGAGGTCGAGGTTCGCCGCGCACCAGTCGGGGTCGTCGGAGAAGACGAACAGCCGCGGCTGCGCGGCGCGCTGGGCGACGATCTCGACCGCGCGGGCGTAGTAGTCGACGCCGAGGACGCCGTGATAGCGCTGCGCGTGCGGGTTGGTGAGGTAGTCGCCCCGGCGGACGTGCACCGACACCGCGCCCGGCGCGGCGGCGATCTCGTCGCGGATCCGCGCCGCGTCCGCGCCGAGCGGCGCCCGGGGCTGGAAGTCGTGGCCGCGCAGGACCGCGGCGGCGTCGGCGAAGTAGCGCTCGCTCTGCCAGTAGCCGACGAGGTGGGCGCCGTCGGGGGCGTCGAGCACGGCCGGGTCGAACCCGGGCCCCCGCTGGCGGATGACGTTGGGACTGCGCCGCAGCGCGTCGGCCAGCCGCGCCCGCGCGAGCTGCAGCCGCGTGCGCGGCTCGGGCAGGGGCACGACCGCCTTGTCGACCTCGTCGTCGAGCGCGAACACGTGGAGCTCGTAGGCGCGCGGCGTGTCCTGCGGCGGCTGGTCGGCGAACCAGCCGAGGTCGAGCCGCAGCGGCACCCCGCGGCGCAGCGCGAGCGCGCGGCCTGCGGCGAACTGGAACATCTGGTTGCCCAGGCCGCCCATGAGCCGGACCGTGATCATCGGCCCACCAGCGCCTGCCGCGCGATCGTCAGCGCGTAGGAGGTCCGCGAGAGCGCCGCGCGCCGGAGGCCGAGGTCGGACCGGTCGCGCCACCAGCGGCGCCAGAACAGGCGCGCCACGGCGACCTCGTTCGCCGCCGCGCGGCGGCTGAGCCGGTCGTCGCCGTGGGCCGTGTAGCGAACCCACGGGGCGCCGAGCACCACGATCGGCGCGCCCGCGTCAGCGGCCTCCAGCCACAGCGCGTAGTCCTCGATGCCGGCCAGCCACGGCTCCTGCGGGAACCCGCCGGCGGCGACGACGACGTCGCGCCGCGCGAGCACCGACGAGAGGATCAGCGGGTTGCCGCGGATCACGTCGGCCCGCGACGGGCGCGCCACCGCGGGCGCGCCGGGGAAGTACGGCCGGCCCGCGTCGTCGACCGCGTTCGTCCCGACCATGGCGACCCCCGGCTCGATCCGCTCGATCTGCGCGGCGAGCTTGCCGGGCAGCCACTCGTCGTCGTCGTCGAGGAACGCGACCCAGTCGCCGGCGGCGGCCGCCACCGCGCGGTTGCGGCCCGGCGCGGGGCGCCCCGCCGGCGGCGCGGGGTCGAGCACGCGCAGGCGCGGCTCGTCGCGAGCCCACGCCTCGAGCATCGGCCGCGTCCCGTCGGTCGAGGCGTCGTCGGCGACGACGACCTCCAGCGGCGGCGGGTCCTGCGCGAGCGCGGACGCGATCGCCCGCCGGCACAGCTCGCGGCGGTCGTGGGTCGTGACGACGACGCTGATCGCGGGGCGCGGCATCGCGGCAGCACCGTAGCCGAGCGGCCTACCCTTGCCGCGTGCCACGCGTGTCGGTGATCGTGCCCGCCTACAACGCCGACGCGCATCTCGCGGCGGCGCTGGAGTCGGTCCTGGCCCAGACCTACGACGACTGGGAGGTCGTGGTCGCCGACGACGGGTCGACCGACCGCACCAGCGCGGTGGCCTCGGCCTACGGCGACCGGGTGCGGGTGGTGCGCAGCGAGGTCAACCGCGGCCTGGCGCAGACCCGCAACCTCGCGCTGGCGCATGCGACCGGGGAGCTCGTCGCCCTGCTCGACGCCGACGACTGCTGGCTGCCCGGCTACCTCGCGCGGCAGGTCGCAGCGTTCGACCGCGAGGAGGCGCGAGCGCCCGGCGTGGGGATCGTCTGCTGCGACGCCGAGCTCGCCGGGCCCGACGGCCCGCTCGGCGAGACCTACGCGCAGCGGTTCGGCCGGCCCCAGCCGCCCGTCGACGCCGCCCAGCTCCTGACGGGCAACAGGATCTTCGTCAGCGCGCTCATGCCCCGTGAGGTGGTCGACGCCGTCGGCGGCTTCGAGCCGTCGCTGCGCTCCGCCGAGGACCTCGACCTGTGGCTGCGGATCGTCGAGCGCGGCCACCGGGTCGTCTACGTCCCGGAGGCGCTGGCCGTCTACCGGGTCGCGCCCGGCACGCTGTCGCAGGACACGCTGCGGATGACCCGCTCGCGCCAGGCGGTGTACCGGCGGGCGCTGGCGCGCGGCCGCCTGTCGCCCCCTGCACGACGGCAGGCGACGCGCGCGCTGCGCGTCGAGCGCGCGGCCGAGCTCGTCGAGCTGATCCGCCGCGACTGGCGCCGCCGCCCGTTGCGCACCGCGGTCGCGGTGCCGCTCGCGGCGCCGACGGTGATCGGCGTCGTCGCGCGGCGGCCCGGCGCGATCAGGCGGGCTTTCGCAGCCAGAAGCAGCCGGTCCCCGCGCTGACCGTCCGCGTCTGCGCGGGCACCAGCTCGCGGGCGCGCGAGCCCGTGACCAGCCCCGATCCGTCCTCGGGCACGAGTGCGAACTCGACGAGCTCGAGCTCGGGCAGCTCGGCCAGGACGAGCTCCACCGAGTAGACCCGGTGGGCGTTGTAGCGGATGCGCGGCGGACCGACGGGCACGGCCACGAGCAGGTCGCCGCCCGGCGCCAGGACGCGCTGCAGCTCGGCGAACGCGCGCCGGTCGCTCGACGCGTCGATGGGGTCGCCGTACCGGCCGAGGCCGAGGTGCTCGATCACGTGCAGACACGAGAGCGACGGGATCGACCCGTCGGCGAACGGCAGGTCGAGCAGGTCGGCGGCGTTCGAGGTCAGGCCGGTGAGGCCGGCGAGCGGGGTGGGCCGGAACTCGTAGTAGTCGACCGGGACGAACGCCGAGACCATCGTCACGAACGGCAGGTAGGAGCTGATGTCCACGTGCCGCTCGGGCGCGATCCGGGCGACGCAGCGCGCGGCCCAGGCCGGGTGGTAGAGGTAGTGCGGCTCGAACGGCACCTCGCTCGTGCGGTCCGCGAGCTGCGGGAACCGGTCCTCCCAGCGCAGCGGGAACCGCCCGTCGGCGGCGTTGGAGGCCTGGAACGCGCGGAAGTCGCGGCGGAAGCCCAGCCGGGCGGCCGCGTCGGGCTCGACCGACTCCCGGACCCGGGCGAGGTGGCTGACCCAGCTCGTGGCGCGCAGGACGCGATGGGCGAGCGCCGCGGCACGCGGGCGGCGTCGGATCTCGTCTCGCACCTGGTCCAGGTTCACTCGGCCGCGCAGGGTATCCCCCGCTGACCGCGTCGGCGCAGACGCTACGTTGCGCGCGTGCCGCCAACCGTCAGCGTCGTCCTCGGCAGCTACAACCGCCGGCCATTCCTGCGCCGGACGATCGAGAGCATCCGCGACAACGGGGCGACGATCCCGATGGAGATCATCGTCGTCGACGGCGGGTCCGACGACGGGTCGGTCGCCTGGCTGACGCGGCAGAAGGACATCGTCACGATCGTGCAGCACAACCGCGGCACGTTCCGCGGCCGGCCGGTCGAGCGGCGGAGCTGGGGCTACTTCATGAACCTCGGCTTCAAGGCGGCGCAGGGCACGTACGTCCTCATGGTCAGCGACGACTGCCTGCTGGTCCCCGGCGCGATCGACGCCGGCGTCCGGCAGTCCGAGCAGGGCCTCGAGGCCGGGCGCCCGATCGGCGCGGTCGCGTTCTACTGGCGCAACTGGCCCGACGAGCGCGAGTACCGGGTCGGGCGGACCCTCGGCGGACGCCTGTTCGTCAACCACGGCCTCTACCGCCGCGACGCGCTCGAGGCCGTCGGCTGGATCGACGAGGACCGTTACCGCTTCTACCACGCCGACGGCGACCTCTGCCTGAAGCTGTGGGACGCCGGCTACACCGTCGAGGACTGCCCGGGCGCCTACGTCGAGCACTTCACCCACGCCAATGCGGCCGTGCGCGCCTCCAACCTCGAGCGCCAGAAGGCCGACTGGGCCGCCTACGTGGAGCGCTGGCGCGGGCGCTTCGAGGCCGACCACGGCCAGGGGGACTGGATCACCCGCGACTTCCACGACCCCGCCAACACCGTCGACCGCTTCCCGAAGACCGAGCGCGCGCGGCTGCGGCTGCGGCGCAGCCACACGATGGCCCTCGCGCGCGCCGCCGCCGCTCGCGCGCGCCCGTCGAGCCGATGAGCGCCGACCTGACCGCGATCGTCACGACGCACAACCGGCCGGACGGCTGCCTGCGGGCGGTCCGCTCCGTCCTCGACCAGGATCCCGCGCCGCGCGAGGTGGTCGTCTGCGACGACGGGTCCACCGACGACACCCCGCGGCTGCTGGCCGAGCTCGCGGCCAGCGACGACCGGGTCCGCGTCCACCGCTTCGACCCGGGGCGCGGCGGGCCGGGGCCGGGCCGCAACGCGGGGATCCGCATGGCCCGCACCGAGTGGGTGGCGTTCCTGGACGACGACGACGCCTGGTTGCCCGGGAAGGTCGCGGCGCAGCGCGCCTGGTTCGACGATCCCTCCGTCGACGTCATCGGGACGAACGCCCTGCGCAGCGACGGCGCCGCGTACTTCCCGCCCGGCGGCGCGCCGCGACGTCCACAACGCGACGACGTGCTGGCCGCCAATCCGCTGATCGTCTCGTCGGTGGCGGTGCGGCGCCGGGCGATGGCGGCGATCGGCGGCTTCGACGAGCGCCCGTGGATGGGCGGCATCGCCGACTACGACGCCTGGCTGCGCCTGGCCGACGCGGGCTGCGGGTTCCTGGTGCTGCCGGAGCCGCTGATCGCCTACGACGACGCGGGCTCCGAGCGCTACAGCGCGTCGCGCCGGCGCATGCAGCGGGCCCTGATCCGGCACGGATGGCGGCGCTGGGCCGGCCGTCCGCTGAGCGGGGCGGACCTCCTCGCCGCGGTGCGGCGGACCACCGACTACGGGCTGATCGCGCTCGAGGACGTGCGCAGGCGCTGATACAGCGCCTCGTAGCGGTCGGTCACCGCGTCCCACGTGTAGCGCTCGCGCCAGGCGGCGCGGGCCCGCGCGCCCATGACGGCCAGCCGCTCGCGGTCGGCCAGCAGCTCGTCGACGACGGGGGCCAGGTCAGCCGCGCGCCCCCGCACCAGCCCGTTGACCCGCGGCGCGTCGACGACCACGCCGCCGCCGGTCCACTCGACGATCTCGGCCGCGTTGCCGGCGGGCACGGTCACGACGGGCAGCCCGGCCGCCGCGGCCTCGAACAGCACCAGCGGCGAGCACTCCACCTGGGAGGCGAAGACGAACAGGTCCGCCGCGAAGTACGCGTCGACGACGCCGTCGCGCGGCGGGTCGAGCAGCAGCGCCGTGCGCCGGCCGCCGGACCGGACCCGCGCCGCCAGCGCGCGCCGGCGGCAGCCCGGCAGGCAGCCCCGCCCGAGCGCCGTGTTCCCGACCAGCGCCAGGCGGGCGTGGCGGGTGCGCAGCCGGCCCAGCGTGGCGAGCGCGACCGAATGGCCCTTGCCGCCCGTGTGGCTGCCGACCGTGAGCAGCAGCGGCTCGTCGTCGGCGATCCCGTGCGCGGCGCGGAAGCGGCGGCGGCGCTCGGCGCGCTCGTCGTCGCCGATGCCGAACTCCCGCTCGTCGGCGCCGTTGGAGATGACCTCGATGTTCTCGACCCCGTGCTCGCGGGCGAAGCGGACGTCCTGGTAGGTGGTCGAGTGGAAGACGAGCCGGTCCCATGCGCGCATCTGCGCCGGGAGGTCGCGGAAGAAGCTCGCGTACGCCGGATCGTGCAGGGCCGAGAACCCGCACGGCGCCAGGACCGTCGTCGCGTCGAGCTCGGCGGCCAGAGGCAGGAGGGCGTCGGTCGCCCACTGCTGCGTCGCGTAGCTCATCACGACGTCGAAGCCGCCGTCACGCACGAACCGCCGGTAGCGGTCGACCTCGCCCTGCATGCCGCGGACGGCGTTGCCGGTCACGTCGAACTCGGCGATCCGCACGCCGTTGCGCTCGGCGAAGTCGCGCTCGGGCAGCGCCTTCGTGGCGACGGTCACGTCGTGCCCGCGCTCGGCGAGCCGCTCGGAGAGCTGGCGGACGACCTCCTGCGCGCCCCCGACGCTCGGGGCGTAGAACTCGACGGTGTGGAGGATGCGCAGGCGCTGCGCCACGGGCCAGCGATGCTAGCTGCGGCGCGCGAGCGCCCGCAGGTCGGCGACCTCCTCGCGCGTCGGGACCAGCAGCGGCGCGACCCGGTCGCCGGTCGCGCGGTGGTAGTAGACGGCGGTGATCGCGAAGTTGACCGCGTAGGAGACCGTCGAGGCCAGCGCGGCGCCGACGTCGCCGAGCGTCGGGATCAGGGCGGCGTAGAGGGCCAGCGCGACCGGCGTGGAGATCGCCGCGGCGCGCAGCGAGTAGCCGGGCAGGCCGCGGCCGTTGATCGTCGCCGCCAGCACCGAGGCGATCCCGTACAGGGCGCAGCCGGGCAGGAGGATCAGGCCGAGGACGATCGCGTCGTCGAAGTCGCGGCCGAACAGCAGCGGGATCGCGACGACCATGCCGACGGCCACCGCGGGCACCGACACGAGCGTGAGCAGCGAGACGTGGCGCAGCGACTTGGCCTCGACGACCGCGCGCTGGGCGTGGCCGGCGGCGTCGGCGCTCAGCGCGGCCACGCGCGGGAACACGATCTGCGCCAGCGTCTGCGGCATCAGGAACATCACCGACGTGACCGATACCGCGGTCGCGTAGGTGCCCAGCTCGCTGCCCGACACGACCGCGCTGAGCACGAACAGGTCGATGCGGAAGTTCAGGAGCTGCAGGGCGTTGGCGGCGTTGGCGCGGATGCCGAAGCCGATCGCCCGCCGCAGCGGCGCCCGGCCGGCCGGGCCGTCGCCGGGCAGGCGGCTGCGCGCGGCGTCGAGGAGCGCGACCAGCGCGGTGAGCGCGTACGCGGCGGTGAGCCCGATCACCATGCCGCGCACGTCGTCGACCGCGGCCCCCACCGCGCACAGGACCAACGTGAGGACCGTGACGAGCGCGGGCGGGACCACGAACGCCTCGTAGCGGTCGCGCGCGACCGCCAGCCAGCGCGCGTACTGCCACGAGATCATGAACGGCAGGCCCGCGGCGGCGATCATCGTCACCGCGACCGACATGCCGGCGAACGCGCTGGGGAACGCCAGGCGGGCGGCCAGCACGACGAGCATCGAGACGGCGCCGAGCCCGAGCGCCAGCGCCTGGGTGTCGAGGAACGCGGTGCGCGGCGACCAGCGCCCGCCGGCCACCGACCAGGCGATCCCGTTCTCCAGGCCCAGCGAGCCGATCGCGCCGAGGATCAGCAGCAGCGACAGCGCGACGGTGTAGGCGCCGAGCCCCTCGGCGCCCAGGATGCGCGCCACGACGATCGTGGTCAGGAAGCCGCCGAGCGCGGTGACGACCTGCGCGATCGTCATCAGCACGGCGCCGCTGCGCACGGGACGCGGCGCCGGGCTGGCCGCGGCCTCGGTCATCGCTCGACGCGGAAGACGGCGAACTCGCCCGGTCGCGCCGCGACCTGCACCGCGCGCGGGTCGCGGCAGCGCGCCCAGAACGCCGGGTCGGCGGCGCGCCCGCCGGTCGCCTCGCCGAGCGCCTCCTCGCCCAGCGCCTCCTCGCGCTCGGCCTCCAGCCCGCTCGCGCTCTGGGTGACGACCAGCGTGCCGAAGCCCTCGAGGTCCGAGCAGCGCTGCGGCTCGCCGCGGACGGCGCGCAGCGGCCAGTAGAACCCGAGGCGGCCGTCGACGCTCAGCACGCGGCCGGGGTCGGCGGCCAGCGCGGCGCCCGTCGCGTCGACCAGCGCGGCGAGCGAGGGGTCGGCGGCGGCGCGCGCCTCGTCGGCGTCGAACCAGCCCGTGACCTTCAGCTCGCCGAGCGTGCGCCCGGCGCTGATCGTGCCGTCGGGGCGCGAGCCGAGCCCGTCGAGGTTGCGCAGGTCCACCACCGCGAGCGCGATGAGGACGACGACGACCGCCCAGCCCCAGCGCGGCCCGCGCGCGGCCATCGTGCCGCGCAGCGCCGTCCACAGCGCGACCGCCAGCAGCGCGTACAGCGGCGCCCAGGCGGGCGACAGGTAGCGGGTCTGGAACGGGGCCGAGGCGATCCAGGCGATCGTCGGCGGCGCCGCCCAGATCGCCAGGCGGGCGAGGTGGGCGCGCGTCGGCGCCTCGTCGGGCGGGCAGTCGCGCGACAGCCACAGCGGCACCACGAGCGCGAGCGCGCCGACGACGGCCACCGGCCGCTCGAGGTCCCACGGGCCGACCGCGCCGGTGGTGCCGGCGTCGGCGAGCGCGGGCAGGACGAACGACAGCAGCAGGCCGGCGGGCGCGGCGATCGTCGCCGCCAGGCGGTGCGGCCGGCCGAGGAGGCGCACCGCCGCGTAGACCAGCGCGAACAGCAGCGGCAGCGTCAGGTACGGGCCCAGCCACTCCATCCCGGCGATGAACGACCCGCGCGACTGCGCGTTGAGCTGCTCGTAGTAGGAGGTCACGCCGGCGCTGACCTGCCCCTCGACGCCGCGCAGGAAGTCCGACAGCGCGACGCCCGTGCGGTCGGCCTGGATCGCGTTCCAGGCCAGCGCGATCAGCCCGCCGGCCGCGAGCGGCACGCCGCGCCGGACCAGGCGCGTCACGAGGGTCTCGCGCGCGCCCACCAGCAGCGCCAGCCCGAGCCCGAGCAGCGCGAAGAACGCCGACACCTTCGCGAGCCCGGCCAGCGCGGCGGCGACCGCGATGAGCAGCGCGGTCAGCCACGGCGCGCGGCGCCCGTCGGGCGCGAGGACGAACACGCCGGTGAGCGCCACCATCGCCGCCACCGGGACGTCGGTGAGGCCGGCGGCGCCGAGCGCGACCACGTCGGGCGTGGCGACCAGCAGCACCGCGGCGATCGCGCCCACGATCGCGCCGCCCCGGTCGAGCGACGCGACCCGCCACACGGCGTAGACGAGGATCGCGACGAACACGTAGGCCCACAGGCGGCCGATCCACTCGTGGAAGCCGAAGACGTCCCACAGCCAGCCCTGCACCACGTAGAGCAGCGGGCGCTGCAGGTAGCCGGGGCCGACGCCCGGGAAGTCGATGCCGCCCTCCAGGCCGATGAGCCGCGACCAGCGCCCGTAGATGAGCGCGTCGGTGGCGTGGAACGGCACCCAGATCGCCACCCACGCCAGCGCGACCAGGAACAGCGCCACGGTGGCGCCCAGGGCCCGGCGCATCCCGGTCACGAGGCCGGCCGGCGGACGATCAGCAGGCCGCGCGCCGTCTTGTCCGCGTAGTCGTAGCCCGCGGCGGCCGCCTCCTCCCGCGACGCCTGGCGCCAGTGCGGGCCGGGCGCGGTGCGCAGCAGCCCGTCGACCCGCACGCCGGTCACCTCCCCGGCCAGCAGCGCGCGGTCGAGCACCGGGTTGTAGCCGACCGGCACGCTGATCAGCAGCTCCCCGCCGGGCACGACGGCGCCGGCGAGCAGCCGCACCGCGTCGACCGCGCGCCGCGGGTCGCTGGGCTCGTCGTCGACGCCGACGT
The DNA here is from genome assembly GCA_035565675.1 of Capillimicrobium sp. GTDB lineage: Bacteria > Actinomycetota > Thermoleophilia > Solirubrobacterales > Solirubrobacteraceae > Capillimicrobium. The sequence continues at coordinate 41,883 of DATMSA010000109.1, forward strand.
GCTCGACGGTGGAGATCGAGATCACCACGTCCCAGCACGCGGCGGGGTCGAGGTCGAGCACGTCCATGTTGCGCACGCCCGGCGCGCGCTCGTACTTGTCGACGACCTCGTGGCCGCGGTGCCCGTAGTGGCCGAGGACGTTGCCGACCTCCAGGACGCGCCCGCCGCGCGCGAGCGCGCGCCGCGCGAGCGGCACCTCGACGGCGCGCTCGTTCAGCCAGGTGAGGTTGTAGCGGTCGTAGAAGTAGGGCAGGCGCTCGCCGTCGAAGGCGAAGGCGCCGCCCCGCCCGCGCAGGACGGTGTGGGGCAGCCCGGCGAGGAGCGGCGGAAGCTGGCTCAGGCGCGACACAGGTAGATCTCGTCGGGCCCGAAGCGGTCCTGGCGGCGCAGGCCGTGGCGGGCCTCGCGCTCGGCGCCGAATCGCGTGAGCGGGTCGATCACGTCGTCGGCGTGCAGCCGCTCGGCCACGTCGCGACCGTACAGGCGCACGTGATCGGCCTGGCCGAAGCGCGCCAGGCGCTGCTCGGGCGTCGTGGCCGACGGGTCCTCGATCGTGCGCTCGACGGTGCGGTCCACGGGCACCATCAGCGCCGCCCACCCGCCCGGGCGCAGCACCCGCTTGATCTCGGCCAGCGCGCCCTGCTCGTCCTCGACGTGCTCGAGCACGTGCGAGCACAGCACGACGTGGAAGGAGTCGTCGTCGAACGGGAGCGCGGCGATGTCGGCGGCCACCATCGCCTGCGAGCCGTCGATGTCGCTGGAGGTGTAGCGGACCCGGCTGAGGTGGCGCAGGCGCGCGTCGGTGGCGTCGTCGGGGCCGAAGGCGAGCACGTCGCCGCGCAGGCGGTCCTCCTCGCACAGCCACAGCCACAGCAGCCGGTGGCGCTCGGCCGACCCGCAGCCCGGGCAGACCGCGCCCTCGCGCCCGTTGTAGGGCAGGAAGCGGCGGAAGCGCCCCTCGCAGATCGGGCACTCGACGGCGTCGCCGCGCTCGCGCCGGCGCGTGACCGCGGCACGAATGCTCGCGAGGGGGCTCCCGGGGAGGGACGGCACGGCGTGGGAGTCTACGAGGCGGCGCAGCGCCTGTCTCACTCGTGATACATTCGCACCGTGAGCGACGTGACCATCCGCGACCTGCGCAACCACGGCGGGGAGATCGTCGATCGAGCCACGCGCGGCGAGGCGATCACCATCACCCGCTCCGGGAAGCCGGTCGCTCGTCTCGAGGCCGTCCAGCCGACCCCCCTGTCGGCGGCGACGCTGCTCGACCGCTGGCGACACCTCCCGCCTGTCGACCCCGAGCGGCTGCGAGCCGACGTCGATGCGGTCCTGGACCCGTCGGTGTGAGCCGCGGCGTCCTCGACACCTCGACGCTCATCCTGCTGCCGCGGCTCGCGGATCCCGCGGCGCTGCCCGAAGAGCCGCTGATCACCGCGGTGACGCTGGCTGAGCTCTCGGTCGGCCCGCTCGTGGCCCGCGACGAGGAAGAGCGAGCCGCCCGCCAGGCGCATCTCCAGCAGGCGGAAGCCGACTTCGATCCCCTCCCCTTCGACGCAGCCGCCGCGCGCGCGTTCGGTCGCGTCGCCGCGGCCCTGCGCCGGCAGGGCCGCAAACCGGCCGCCCGCGCATACGACGCGATGATCGCCGCCATCGCGCTCGCCCACGACCTGCCCGTCTACAGCGCCAACCCGTCCGACTTCGCCGGCATCGACGGCCTGGAGGTCATCGCCGTCGACGTCCCGACGTGAGCGCTACTCCGCGCCGGCCTCCGCGACCACCGGCTGCTCCAGCTCGCCGACGCGGTCCTGCTCGCCGGCGGCGCGGTCGCGGCGGGCGGCGACCTCCGCCATGTGGCCGCGGCGCCAGGCGATCAGCTCGCGCAGGCCGTCCTCGAGCCTGACCTGGGCGGTGTAGCCGAGGTCGCGGGTGGCGGCCGTCGGGTCGCCGATGCGGTTCTTGACGAACGTGAGGCCCTGCGGCTCGTAGCGGATGCCGACGTCGCTGCCGGTGATGTCGAGCACCATCTCGGCCAGCTCCTTCAGCGACGTCCGGGTGCCGGTGCCGACGTTGTAGAAGGCGTCGGTGGCGTCGGCCTTCATCGCGCAGACGTTGGCGGCCGCGCAGTCGGTGACGTAGACGAAGTCGTAGGCCTGCGAGCCGTCGCCGTAGAGGGTCACGGGCTCGCCGCGGTCGATCGCGTCGAGCATCTTCATGATCACCGCGATGTAGGCGCCGCGGTAGTCCTGGCGGGCGCCGTAGACGTTCATGTAGCGCAGGCCGACGTAGTCGAGGCCGTAGCGCTCGTTGTAGGCGCGGGCCATCGCCTCGCCGGCGATCTTCGTCGCGCCGTAGAAGTTGCGGTTGTTGAACGGGTGGCTCTCGGTCATCGGCTCCTCGACCGCGTCGCCGTACACCGACGCGCTGGAGGAGTAGACGAGCCGCTTGACGTTCTGGTGGACGCACGCCTCGAGCACGTTGAACGTGCCGCGGATGTTCACCTCGAACGCCGACTGCGGGAACTCGTGGCACTGCAGCAGCCACAGGGCGGCGAAGTGGAAGACGCCGTCGGCGCCCTTCAGCGCGGCCTGCAGGATGTCGGGCTGCGTGATGTCGCCGCCGATCTCGTAGACCGACACGCGGTCGTCGCGCAGCGCGCTCGCCAGGTTCTCGGCCGTCCCGCGGACGAAGTTGTCGTACACGACGATCTGACCGACGTCCTCGCGCGTGAGCGCGTCGACGGTGTGCGATCCGATCAGGCCCGCGCCGCCGATGACGACGAGCTTCTTGCCACGGATGTCCATGCGCCCGGAGTCTAGGAGGGCCGCCGGGCCGCTCAGGCCGGCCTGCGGATCCGGTAGGTCCCGCCGATCCCGGCGTGCAGGTCGCCGACCATCGGGCGGTGGTTGTAGTCGTAGCGCAGCCCGCGCAGGAACTCGGCGTGCTCGGCGGGCAGGCGCTCGTCGGCGATCGCGAAGCCCCACGACTCCTGCATCGCGCGCAGCTCCCACTGCGACAGGTAGCCGCCGAGGTAGCGGGCCTCGAAGCCGGCCTCCTCCAGCAGCGCGACGAACTCAGGGCCGCGGTAGCAGTTGGCGATCGGGCAGTCCTCGCCGTCGGTGGTCATGTGGAACACCTCGGCGGCGGTGCGGCCGGGCCAGCGGCCGTCGCGGATCAGCAGCTCCCAGGCGACGTGCAGGTGGAACCACACCGAGTCGCGGTTGTAGACCATGATCGAGCCCTCGCCGCCGGGCTTGAGGACCCGGTGCAGCTCGCGCAGGATCGCCAGCGGCTCGCTCGTGTGGTGGAGCACGCCCTGGCTGGAGACGAAGTCGAACTCGCCGTCGGCGAACGGCAGGCCGGTGTGGTCGTCGGTGAGGCGCACGAGCTCGACGCGGCCCTCGGCCTCGGGGTGCAGCGACACGCGATGGCGCGCCAGGCGCAGCGCGCTGGACGACACGTCGGCGCCGACGATCCGCCGCGCGGCCGTGTGGATCGCGAAGCCGGCGACGTCGTTGCCGGGCCCGCAGCCGTAGTCCAGGATCGCCTCCCCGTCGTGGCGCCCGTACAGGCCGGAGAGCTCGCGGAACAACGGGTACTCGCGAAAGCGCCACTCGAGGTAGCGCGCCGACTGGCGGGCGGTCAGGAACGGGGCGCTGTTGACCGTGTGGCCGGTCCAGTAGTCGTCGACGCGGTTGTGCTCGCCGGCCGCCTCGCGGATCGGCGGGCCGGTCCGGCCGCGGCGGGCGCGCAGGTCCATGTACGCGCCCCCGGCCCGCTGCTTGACGCGGGGTACGATCCCGAACCGGAAGACCTTCGACGCGAGGCGTTGCGCGGTCGACATGGGCGGGCAGGCTAGTGCGCCCGGTCAGCGCACGACGACCGTGCGCCGCTCGCGCACGCGCGTGCCGTCATCGGCCACCAGGACGACCTCGACGTGGGCGCGCACCGGACGGGCCACCCGGCCGCGGCGCTCGGCCCGGCGCGCCTGACGCGCCGAGCGGCGCAGCAGCGCGCGGCCGCGCGATCCCGGCCGCAGGCGCACGATGACCTCCTGCCCGGCGGTCGCCGGCGCGCTCACCGGCGTGAAGCCGACCGACCGGCGCCCCTTGCGCAGCCGGCCGCTCACGTGGAGGGTCCCGTCGACGGTCGGCGTCGCGTCGACGGCCAGGCCGCGCCGCCGGATGCGCTGGCGGTCGGCCACCGCCACCGCCAGGGCGGGCACGATGGACGGCGCGGTCACCGCGGGGCCGACGGGCGCGTCGGGATTGGCCGGGCCGGTCTCGGGGACGCTCGGCGCCGGCGCGCCGCCGCCACCGCCGCCACCGCCACCGCCTCCGCCGCCGCCGCCGGCGATCGCGTCGGCCTGCGCGAGCGCGCCGGGAAGGTCGACGAGCCCGCCGGTGACCGTGACCCCCTGCAGCGACGCCAGCGGCTTCACCGACTGCATGATCGCCTCGCGCGTCTGCACGGCCGTGAGACCCGGCTGGCGGGTGCGCACCATCGCGGCGATGCCGGCGACCGCGGGCGTGGCCATCGACGTGCCGTCCAGGTACGCGTACTGGGCCTGGCCGTTGGGGCACTGCACGAGGACGCGGTGCACCAGCGGGGCGGCGCCGGCGGGAACGGGCAGCGTCGACGCGGTCTCGAACCGCAGGCGCACCCAGGTCATGCCCGCCGGGTCGGGGAGGGCGAAGCCCACCGCCGTCGCGCCCGGGACCGGGCCCAGGGTCCCGACCGGCTCGAACGTCGCCGAGTCGGTGGCCACCTCCACCACGATCGCCCCGTTGGCCAGCGGCACCAAGGACTCGTAGACGACGTACAGGCCGCACCCGCGGATGCCGGCGATCCGCACCGGCTCGATCTTCGTCAGCGTCTGGTCCAGGCCCGGGCCGTACGATCCGCTCCCGTCGCCCGGCTGGGCCGCGAAGCGCCCGCCGCCGAGGGACTGGCGCGTCCAGCCGACGCTGGTCCAGTATCCGGCGAAGTCGTCCTGGAACTGGTCGTCGAGCTCCACGTCGTGCCCGACGTACGTGCTCGCGATGTCCACGCCCGGGGCGCCGACGTCGACGCTGGCCGCCCCGCGGTTGGAGAACGGCGCCAGCGAGCCGTTCTGGGCGATCGCGGCGACGCACAGGATGTTCGGCGACGGGTAGGCGCACGGATAGGCCGGCCGCGTGTCCACGTTCACGCCCGAGTTGCCGGCGGCGACGACGAACAGCGTGTTCGGCGCCCCCTCGATCGCGTCGCGCATGAGCTGCGAGTACTGGCTGCCGCCGAGGCTCGCGTTGACGACCGGGATCCCCCGCGCGCCGGCCCACGCGAAGCCCGCGGCGACGCTCGCCGTCGTGCCGGCCCCCGTCGCGTCGAGGACCCTCAGCGCGCCGAGGCTCCCACGCCAGGCCACGCCGGCGACGCCGATCGCGTTGTCGCCGATCGCGCCGATGGTGCCGGCGACGTGCGTGCCGTGGCCGTCGCCGTCGAGGAACGGGTCGTCGCCGATGAAGTCGCGCGAGATCGCGACGTCGACGTTGGCGCCCAGGTCCGGGTGAGCGCGCATGATCCCGGTGTCGGCCACGCCGATCGCGACGGTCGCCTCGGTCATCGTGTCCCACCCGGTCGTCGCGCCGATGTCGATGCCGGGGTTGGCGCCGTTGAGCATCCCCCACAGCAGGCTGAAGTACTGGTCGTCGGGCACCCGGGCCGCCCGCACGACGTAGTTGGGCTCGGCCCACTCGACCCCGGGCGCGCGCTCGAGGCGGGCGACCGCGTCGCCGACCGCCTCGCCGTCGGGCAGCGTCAGGACGCGCGTGTCGGGCAGCGGCAGCCGCTCGACGGACTCGGGATCGACGCGGTCGAGCGCCTGCGCGACGGCGCCCTGGCCGGCGTCGGGGGCGAAGCGGACGACGACCTCGCCCGGCACGACCTCCGCGCGCGCGGCGCCCGCGAGGACGAGGAACAGCAGGAGAGCGACGACCGGCCCGAAACGAAACACCGCGTCCAACGTAGTGGGCGCGCGGCCGTCCTGTCCCCTCCGACATCCGTCCACCGGCTACCGTCCTGCGGGCTCATGACCGCGGGCCCGAACGTCCTCGTCGTCTACGTCCTGCGCCAGCACCCGCTGCGCGCGACGATCCGCGACCACCTGTACGCGTTCGAGCGCTACGGCAGCGGGCGCACCGCCTACCTCAACCTGGCCGTCCGCCGGCGCGTCCCCGCCTGGGTGCGGCGCCTGCGCTGGGATCTCGTCGTCTTCCACACCTCCTACCTGGCGACCTACCGCTGGACGCCCGACGGGGCGCCCTGGCTGCGGCGGCGCTCCGAGCCGCTGCGCGGGCTGGGCCGCGTGCGCGTCGCGCTGCCCCAGGACGACTTCCTGCGCTCCGACCTCGTCGCCGACGTCATGGAGGAGCTCGGCGTCGACCACGTCTTCACGCCCGTCCCGCCGTCGGAGCACGCGAAGGTGTACGGGCGCATGGACCTCGACCGCGTGCGCTTCCACCTCGCGCTCACCGGCTACCTCGACGACGACGAGGTCGAGCGGATGGTCGCGATCGCGCGCGAGGTCGACGACGGCCCGGGCCGCGACCTCGACGTCGGCTACCGCGCCTGGCACGCGGCCAAGTGGCTGGGCCGCCACGGCCGGCTCAAGACCGAGATCGCGCGCGTCTTCTCCGAGGAGGCGCCCAAGCACGGGCTGAAGGTCGACATCTCCACGCGCGACGAGGACACGCTCTACGGCGACGAGTGGTCGCGCTTCATGGCCCGCTCGAAGTACACGATCGGCGTGGAGGGCGGCGCGTCGATCCTCGACCGCGACGGCTCGCTGCGCGCCCGGGTGTACGAGTACGAGCTCGACCACCCCGACGCGACGTTCGAGGAGGTCGAGGCCGCCTGCTTCCCGGGCCGCGACGGCGAGCTCGCCCTGTTCGCGGTGTCGCCGCGCCATCTGGAGGCGTGCGTGTCGCGCACGTGTCAGGTGCTCGTCCGGGGGGAGTACAACGGCGTCCTGGAGGCCGACCGTCACTACATCCCGCTGGAGCCCGACTTCTCCAACCTCGACGAGGTGCTCGAGACGATGCGCCGCGACGACCGCCGCGCCGAGATCACCGAGGCCGCGTTCGAGGACGTCGTGCGCGGCGGACGCTGGACGTACCGCGGCTTCGTGCGCGAGGTCGAGGCGGTCGCGCCCGCTGATGCCGGCCCGCCCGTCCCGGGCGAGCCGGCGTCCGCGCGCGCGTTCGCGATCGCGCGCTGGCAGGACCGCGCGTCGTGGTGGTACGTCGCCGTGCTCATGCGCGTCGTCATGCCGGTGTGGCTGAAGGCCCTCGCCTCGATCCCGGGGCCGATCGCGCGGCCGCTCAAGCGCTTCGCGATGGCGCGCGCCCAACGGCGCGCGGCCGGCGCATGAGCCGGGTCGTCTCGCTCACGCCGGCCCCGCTCGAGCGCGACTCGCGCACGCTCAAGGAGGCGACCACGATCGGCCGCCTCGGCCACGAGTCGATCGTCGTCGAGGCGCAGGGCAGCGGGCAGCGGTTCCCGGACGCCCCGTTCACGGTGCTGACGCTGCGCTCGGTCGGCGAGTCGCTCGCCGACGACGAGGGGTCCGCGCCGAACGTCGGGCGCGGCGAGGTGCTGCGCATCGCGACGCTGCTGGGCCGCGTCGCCGGCCCCCTGTACTTCCTCGCGAGCTGGATCGCCTTCAACCTGTCGACGGCCCGCCGCCTGCCGCCGGCCGACGTGTACTGGCTGCACGGCTACGAGCAGGCGCTCGCCGTGTGGCTGCGGCGCACGCCGTACGTCTACGACGCCCACGACCTCTACGCGGCGCTGCCGTTCGACGGCCGGCGCCTGCGCCTCGGCGAGCGCGCCACCCACTGGGTGCGCGAGCGGATCGAGCGGCGCTGCATCGCCCGCGCCGCGGTGCGCGTGACGACGAGCGGGGCGATGGCGCGCGCCTACGAGCAGCGCCACGGTCACCCGTTCCGCGTGATCCGCAACGCCCAGGACGTGCGGATGGCGCAGCCGTCGGCGCGCACGGTGCGCGAGGCGTCCGGCGCCGGCCCGGACGAGTTCCTGGTGGCGATGGTCGGCCAGCACAAGCCGGGGACGATCGTGCCCGAGGCGCTGCCGCCCGGCGTGCGCTTGGCGTTCGTCGGCGACGGCTACGCGGGCGA
>DATMSA010000110.1:0-21366 GCA_035565675.1 Capillimicrobium sp.
GACCGGGGGAGGCGGCGGCCCCGGCCCGGCTTCGCGGCGCGCCACTCCGAGAGCCTACCGTCCGCCGGTGAGGCCGAGCACCAGCTCCGCCGCCTCGAGCGGCACGTCGAGCGGCACGGCGTGGCCGACGTCGTCGAGGACGACCCAGTCGGCGTGCGGCAGCGCCGCCCGCAGCCCGGCCGCCGCCGAGGGCCACGGCAGCAGCCGGTCGCGGGCGCCCCACACGATGCGCACGGGGCACGTGATCCGCTCGGGAGCCATCGGCCAGCCGCCGCGGCGCGCGGCCCCGATCATCGGCTCCGCGTCGCATCCGGCGACGCCGGCGATCAGCCGCGCCAGCAGCTCCGGCGGGATGTGCTCGAAGCGCTCGGTCAGGTCGCGGGTCAGCCGCCGGCGGTCCGCGCGGTCGGCCAGCAGCGCCGCCGCGGCGCCCGGGGCGGCGTCGCGCAGCTCGGCGCGCAGGCGCTCCTGGGCGTCGAGCACCGCGCGCGGGCCGGCCGCGTCGCCGGGCGCCCACCCGCCGGCCGGCGCGAACGCGACGACGCTGCGCGCCCGTCCGCGCTCGGCCAGCCGCAGCGCCAGGTGCCCGCCCAGCGAGGTGCCGGCGACGTGCGCGAGGCCGAAGCCGGCCGCGTCCATCGCCGCCTCGACGCCGTCCAGCAGCGCATCGGTCCCGACGGGCCCCTGAAGCGGCGGCCCGCCGGCGTGCCCGGGCAGCGTCGGCGCGAGCACCTCGTGGCGGCGCTCGAGCGCCGGCAGGGCCAGCGACCACACGTGCCACGTCTCCATGAAGCCGTGCAGGCAGACCAGTGGCGGACCCTCGCCACCGCGATGCGCGCCCGCGCCGCTACTTCTCACTCAGCAGCGCCAGGTCGCTGATCGTCGCGTTCTCGGAGTCCGGCGGAAGCTGCGTGATCCACACGAGGTAGTAGCGGAAGCGCGTGCCGGCGGTGTCCAGCGGCACCTGCTGGGAGCGCTTCACGTCGGTGAGCGTCGCCACCTTCGTCCAGCCCTCGAGGCCGTCCTCGGGCGGCCCGCTCTCGGCCGCGTACACCTCGCCGCTCCAGCCCGGCGTCGTCGTGCGCAGCTCCATCTGCGTCGCCGCGACCCCGGGCGAGGCGTCGACGTACAGCCCGACGCCGCTCTTGTTGAGCTGCCCGGCCTCGTAGCGCTCGGTCGACCACGCCGACTTGGAGTCGTCGTCGATCGCCGCGATCGCCTCGTCGCTGTGCTCCCCGTCGCCGCCCTCGGGGTCGAAGTCGGAGGCCGCCTTCGTCTTCAGCGGCACCACCTCGACGTTGGGGACCGACGGGGTCACGTCGGGCACGCGCACGCCGCGCTCGGTGTTGTCGCGCGCCAGCCACAGCGCCGCGCCGACCCCGGCGGCGGCGAGCACGAGCGCCAGCGCGACCAGGAGGCGCGGCACGCGCGCGCGCAGGGGCACCCGCGCGCGCTTGGGGCGCGGCAGCGAGCGGATCACGGTCGTCGCCTCGCCGGTCACCTGGCCGGCGCGGGAGCTCTCGACCGCGAGCACGTCCTCGAGGTCGGCCGCGAACGAGGCGGCGTCCGGGTAGCGGCGGGCCAGGTCCTTGTCGGTGGCGCGGTCGAGGACCGCCCCCAGCGACGCCGACACCTCGGGCCGGCGGGCGCGTACGTCGGGCAGCTCGTCGCGCACGTGCTTCATCGCGACCGCGATCTGGTTCTCGCCGCGGAACGGGACCTCGCCCGTGAGCATCTCGTACAGGACGATGCCCAGCGAGTACACGTCGGACTGGCCGGTGACGGCGTGGCCGAGCGCCTGCTCGGGCGACACGTAGTCGGTGGTGCCGAGGACGCGGCCGTCGGCGGTGAGGCCCTCCTCGGTGAGCGTGCGCGCGATCCCGAAGTCGGTGACCTTCGCGGTGCCCTCGCCGTCGACGAGGACGTTCTGGGGCTTGACGTCGCGGTGCACGATCCCGCGCTCGTGCGCAGCTGACAGCGCGCGCGCCACCTCGATCGCGTAGGCGAGCGCCTCGGTCACCGGCAGGCGCCCCATGCGCCGGATGCGCTGCTTGAGCGTCTCGCCCTCGACGTACTCGAGCACGATGTAGGGCCGCGGGTGGGCCGGGTCGCCGTCCTCGCCGGCGTCGATGACCTGGACGACGTGCGGGTGGTTGAGCTGGGCCACGTGGCGCGCCTCGCGGCGGAAGCGCTCGAGCTGGTCGCCGTCGCGCGCCGTCTCGCGATGCATGAGCTTGATCGCCACCGGCCGCTCGAGGACGGTGTCGAACGCCCGGTACACGGTCGACATGCCGCCGGCGCCGATCTCGGCGTCGAGGCGGTAGCGGTCCGACAGGAGCGTCCCGACGAGCGTCGTCATCGGAGCCCTATGTTGACGCGGTGGGCGACGGGCATGTCGTGATCTGCACGGATGCATCTTGCCCGCATGCGCGGGCGCCGGAACCGGAGCGGAGCCGGATGCCCACGGAGTTCGCCGCGCGGGGGTCGGTCACCTACGTGCGCGGCAGGTGTTGCAGGCCCGCTGGCGCGGGCTAGGCGGTGGGCCCCGGGGGGCCGGGAACGATCACGAGGTACCCCCCGTTGATCAGCTCCCGGCCCGGGCCACCGATGGTCGTCATGCCGCTACGACCCCGATCAGTTCTGCAGCAGCGCGAGGACGCTCTGCGTCGACTGGTTGGCCTGCGCCATCATCGACGTGCCGGCCTGCTGCAGCACCTGCAGCTTCGTGAACTCGATCATCTGCTCGGCCATGTCCACGTCGCGGATGCGGGACTCCGCGGCGACGAGGTTCTCCGAGTAGGCCGACGCCGCGTTCACCGAGTGCTCGAGGCGGTTCTGCACCGCGCCGAAGGTGGAGCGCGTCGCGCTGATCGCGTCGATCGCCGCGTCGAGGTTGCTGATCGCCCCCGTCGCCGACAGGTCGAAGTAGTTCGCGGGCAGGGCGGCGTTCAGGCTGATCGTCGGCACGGTGATGACCTGGCCGTCGTTGGCGCCGACCTGGAAGGTCACGGTGCCGTTGACGGCGAGGAACGTGATGCCGTTGAACTGGGCCTGCGAGCCGATGCGGTCGATCTCGGACGCGAGCTGGGCGACCTCGGACTGGATGGCGGAGCGGTTGGCCGCCGACATCGTGCCGTTGGCGTACTGCACGGCGAGCTCGCGCATGCGCTGGAGCATCGAGTGCACCTCGTCCAGGTTGGCCTCCGCCGTCTGCACGAGCGAGATGCCGTCCTGCATGTTGCGCTGCGCCTGGCTGAGGCCGCGGATCTGGCCGCGCATCTTCTCGGAGATGCCCAGGCCGGCGGCGTCGTCGCTGGCGCGGTTGATGCGGTAGCCGGACGAGAGCCGCTCCATCGCCTTGGAGATGGACTGGCTGGTGCCGGAGAGCTGCCGATGCGCGTTCAGCGCCTGGATGTTGTGGTTGATCCTCAGGGACATGGGTCTTCGAGGTCCTTTCGCTACTTGGTGACGGGCAGGTCACGGGGAAGGACGCCCGGGTCGGCCGTGGCCGCCGCGGCGTTCTCCTCCTTGACCGAGCGCCAGATCTCCTCCCGGTAGACGGGAAGGGATCGCGGCGCGTCGATCCCGATGCGGACGCTCGAACCGCTGACCTCGATCACCTCGATGACGGTGTCATCGCCCAGCATGATCTTCTCGCCGGGCCTGCGGGTGATGATGAGCATGGGTCAGTTCCTCCTTGGAAACGGTTGGCTGTTCGGGCGTCGCGACCGGGGATGTCGCGTCTAGGCCGCCCGCTCCTCCGTCATCGAGGGAAAGAGCGGGGCCCGGACCGGGGCGTCCGGAGCCTGGTTGATGATCTGGTGGCCGAGCCCGTTACACACGAGAATCGGCGCGCGGAGGTTCGCACTGAAGTCCTCCAACGACTCGGCCGCACGCACGGTCACGTACACGGCCGTGTCGCCGTCCGGCCGGATGCCCAGCCGCTCGGCCTCGTCGTCGGAGATCTCCACCTCGTAGCTCTCGAAGAAGCGCCAGGGGTTGGTGAGCGGCAACGCGAGCGCGGGGTCGTCGAGCGAATGCAGCCAGACGAACGCCGCGTCCTCGTTGCGGGCCAGGAGCGTGTACCGACTCCCGCCCAGCCCGATCAGGCCGAGCGGAAACTCGATCACGGCCTCCTCGGGGATCTCCACCTCCCCAAAGCGCGTGCTCTGAAGGGTCACTGACATGCTGCCTCCTGCATCGGTCGCTCCACCTTCACCGGAGGAAGTCCAGGAGCGATGGTTGGATGATGGACGCGCCGGTCTTCAGCGCGGCCTCGTACACGGTCTGGGCGGTGTTGAGCTCGAGGATCGCCGTCGCGGTGTCGACGTCCTCGGTGTCTGAGAGCAGTCGGGTCGCGGCCTCGGTCGAGGCGGCCAGGCGGTCCTCGGCGGCGTCGAGGCGGTTGAGCGTCGCGCCGAGCTGGGCCTGGGTCTCGTTGATCCGCGTGAGGTTGGCCTGCAGCGCGCGCAGGTCGGTGGTGCGCAGCGCCTCGGCGTCGGCGGGCGTGCCGCCCTTCAGGTGGGCGGAGATGTTGCGCAGCGTGTCGATCAGGCCGCCGTCGCCGCCGCCGCCGCCGAGCAGCGGCGGGGTGCCGGTGTTCACGAGCGCGTTGATCTGGACCGACACGCCGGGCCCGATCTCGCGGGCGACGACGCCGTTGTCGCCGGCGTAGGCGTCGACCGCCGGCTCGGTGGTCGTGTCGTACGGCGCGGCCGTCGTCGCCGTGCCGGCGAACAGGTAGACGCCGCCGTAGCTCGTGTTGCCCGCGTGCTTGACCGCGGCGACGATCTGGTCGATCTCGCGCGCGATGTTCAGGCGGGCCTCGTGGCCGGCGGAGTCCGTCGCGCCCTGCACGGTCAGCTCGGTGGCGCGGTGCAGCAGCTTGGTGATCTCGCTCAGCGTGTCGCTGGTGGTCTGCATCCAGCCGCGCGCCTGGGAGATGTTGTCCTCGTACTGCTCGTTGGCCTTGAGCTGCGCGCGGGTGAGCACCGCGCGCTGGGCGCCGACCGGGTCGTCGGAGGCGCGCAGCAGCTTCTTCTGCGTCGACATCTCCTGGGTGGCGCGGTCCAGGCGCGTCATCGCGCGGCCCAGGTCGCCGAGCACCCGGTCGTTGAGCATGTTCTGCGTGATGCGCATCAGAGCCCCACCCGGCCGGTGCGGTTGATGAGCGTGTCGAGCATGTCGTCGATCGTGGACATCGTCCGCGCCGACGCCTGGTAGCCGCGCTGGAAGCGGATCATGTTCGCCATCTCCTCGTCGATCGAGACGCCGGACACCGACTGGCGGCGCGTGTCGGCCGAGCTCAGCACGGCCTCGGCGGCCGACTCGCGCCGGTTGGCGTCGCGCGCCTCGGAGCCGATCCGCAGGACGAACCCGGCGTAGAGGCGGTCGGCGGCGCCGCCGCGCAGCGCGGCGACGGCCAGCGCGATGTCGTTGGCGCCGGCCGGCGACCCGGCCACCGCGGTGGTCCGGACCGTGGTGGGGTCGGCGAGGATGCCGGCATCGACGGCGATCGTCGCGGCGGTCAGGCCGCCGGCGTCGAAGAACGGCGCGCCGTGCGCGGTGTTGACGTCGGTGACGAGCTGGCTGACGAACGCGTTCAGGTCGGCGCGGTACTGGTCGATCGTGCCGCCCGTCTGGCTCATCGACTGCAGCGCCCCGAGCTTGCCGCCGGGCGACGGCGTCGGGTACAGCGTCGTGTCGGGCGCCGTGGGCTCCCACGCGGTCGTGTCGTCGACCAGCAGCGGCGTGGCGACGTTGCCGAAGGCGATCTGGACCGAGTTGTTGGGCAGCTCGGTGATCGTCACGTGGCCGAGCTCGGAGAGGCGGTCGATCAGCAGGTCGCGCTGGTCCAGCAGCGCGTTGGGCTGCTGGCCGGCGGCGGTCGCCTGCTTGATCTGCGCGTTGAGGCGCGCGATCTCGGCCGCGTTGGCGAGCACGTCGCCGCCGACGGAGGTGTAGGCGGCGAACTCGGCGGCCGCGTTGTCCTTGATCGCGGCGAGCTGCGCGTCGAGCGCGCGGATGCCGTCGGCCAGGGCGGTGGCGTTGACGACCAGGGCGCCCTTGGTCGCGCTGTCCTCGGGCTGGTTGGCGACCTGCTGCCAGGCGTCCCACAGGCGCGACAGCAGCGTCGCGATGCCCTTGTCGCCCGGCTCGTTGAGGACCAGCTCGACGTTGCCCAGCGTCTGGGCGGTCGACTCGGCCTCGCCGTGGATCGACTTCTGGGTGCGGTACTGGAGGTCGGCGAACGCGTCGCGGATGCGGCGGTAGGCGCTGACGTCGACGCCGCCGCCGAGCAGGGCGCCGCCGTTGCCCGAGCGGGCGCCGGAGGTGACCTTCAGGCCGACGAACTGCTCGAGATCGACGGTCTGGCGCGTGTAGCCCTGCGTGTCCGCGTTGGCGATGTTGTGGGCGGTGACGTCGAGCGCCGCCTGCGTGGTCTGCAGGCCGCGCAGGGCGGTGTTGAGTCCGAAGAAGCTGGAGATCCCGCTCGGCATCGGTCAGGCCTCCAAATCGAGGACGCGGTGGGTGGTCTGCGCCGGCGCGGCGACGCGCAGGCTGGGGCCGGCGTGCTCGCCGGGCCGCCGGTAGCCGAGGTCGTCCTCGCCGGACATCATGCGCGTCAGGTGGTCCAGGAACGCGAGCTCCTGGCGCATCAGCGCGCGGTTGACGGTGTGCTCGCGCTGGACCTCGGCGAGCAGGCCGCGCAGCTCGGCGGAGCGGGTGCGGGCCGGCTCGGCCTCCTCCGGCGCCATCAGGGAGATCATCGCCTCGAGCGTGATCGCGTGGCCGGCGACGCCGAGCTGGGCGCCGGCGCGGTCGAGGAGCTGGGTGCGCTGCTGCTCCAGGCCCGCGCGCAGCTCCATCTCGCGCTGCAGGTCCGACATCCGCGCGAGGACCTCGTCGACCTGCTGGTTGCGGATCGCGACGCCCTGGCGCAGGACGAGGTCCAGCAGCCGGCGGGCGGAGGCGATCTGCGCGTCGAGGTGGGCGATCACGTCGGCGCCGAGGGCGCCGCGGGTGGCGACGGCGGCGGTCACGACGTCGCCTCGTCGGTGGTGAGGTCGACCATCTGGCGCGCGAGCCCGAGGCCGCCGGCGGCGGTGACCGCGTCGGCCAGGGCGTCGGGCAGGAGCTGCGCGTACGGCCCCTCCTCCAGCGCGCCGCCGGCGGTGGCGGTGAGCTGCTTGGCGAGCTGGGCGGTGAGCTGGCGCTCGAAGGCGAGGGCGACCTGGTACTGGTCGCGCGCCTGCTTGCCGGCGTTGCGCACGTCGGCGGGGAGCGCGGCCTGGTCGACGGGGGGCAGGACGCTCACTTCTTGACCTCGTTGGCCACGCGGGCCATCTCGTCCTGCGTGGAGATCGCGCGGCTGGCGAGCTGGTAGGCGCGCTGCGTGACGATCATGTCGGCCATCACGTCGCCGAGGTCGACGTCGGAGGTCTCGACGACGCCCTGGCGCAGCGCGGCGTCGGCGCCGGCGCGGGTGGCGGGGCCGCTGGCGTCGGTCGGGACGTACAGGTTGCCGCCGACCGGCAGCAGGCGGTCCGCGGCGCGGACGCTGAAGAGGGTGATCGTGCCGAGCTGGCGGTCGCCGGCGCTGACGCGGCCGTCGGCGGCGATCGAGATGTCGTTCTCGTCGACGCCCTCGGGGATGCGGACGGGCGGCTGCAGCGGCAGGCCGTCGGCGAGGAGGCGGCGCTGCACGTCGAGCGTGAGCGCGCCGTTGCGGGTGAGGGCGTTGGTGCCGTCGGGGCGGCGGACCTGGAGGTAGGCGTCGCCTTCGATCGCGACGTCCAGGGCGCTGCCGGTCGGCTTGTAGGAGCCGCCCGACCCGCCGCGGCCGATCGTGACCGCCGCGGCGCCGGAGCCCTCCATCACGCCGGCCTGGCCACCGGGACCGCTGGGCGTGTACACGAGGTCGCGGAACGCGATCCGCTGGCGCTGGTAGCCGATCGTGCCCGCATTCGCGACGTCGTTGGACAGCGCGTCGAGACGCTGCTGCTGGGCCGCCATGCCGGCGGCCGCCGAGTACATGCCTTCAAGCATCGGGTTCCTGTTGGAAGCCCGGCCCCCGCTCCCTGCGGTCCAGCCGGTGCGTTGTCCGTGGAGGAATCCCGGCCCCCGCTCCTTGCGGTCCAGCCGAGTCCACATTCGCTACGTCCCTCCGGTCGTCGGACGGGGCGCCCGTGACTTGAGGCGAGGGTGGACGTGCGTACGACCGGCGCTAGAAGCCGGTGACGGTGCCGACCTGCGTGGTGGCCTTGCGCAGCGTCTCGTCGATCGTCTGGATGGCCTTCTGGCCGGCCTCGAACGAGCGCAGCGAGGCGATCATCTCGACCATCGCCTTGGCCGGGTCGACGCCCGAGCCCTCGAGCGCGCCGGAGGTCACGCGGCCGTCGGCCTGCCCGGCCGGGTTGCCGGTGAAGAGCGAGTCGCCCGTCTTCTCGGCGTTGTTCAGCGCGAACACGCCCAGGCGGCCGGGATCGACCGCGCCGTCGCTGCCGACGCGGATCGTCTGCCCGTTCTGGGTCAGCACGGGGTTGCCGAGCTGGTCGACGAGGATCCCGCCCGGGCCGGTGGTGAAGGCGCCGTTGCGGGTGTAGCGGACGCCGGCGTCGGTGCGCACGGCGAAGAAGCCGTCGCCCTCGATCGCGAAGTCCAGCGGCTCGTCGGTGACGCGCAGCGGCTGCGCGGACAGGTCGGTCACCGTCTCGGCGATCTGGGCGCCGGCGCCCAGGGGCCCGACGACCGCGCCGGTGGCGGTGTTCGACAGCAGCAGATCGCCGAAGGCGCGCTGCGAAGAGCGGTCCGCCTTGTACCCGGCGGTGGAGGCGTTGGCCAGATCATGGGAGATCTGGTTCTGGCGGACCTGCTCGGCGAGCATGCCGGAGGCCGCGATGTAGAGGCCACGTTCCATCGCCACGACAGTCGGCCACCCGCCACACTTCTTGAGGCGATGGCCGGCATGCCGATCGATCTGATCCTCCTGCGCGGCGGGCTCGTGCCGGACCTGCCGGTGCGCGCCGGCGACGTGCTGGCCGCCCGGGTGATCTCGCGTGAGGGCGCGATGGGGACGCTGTTCCTGGCGGGCGCGCGGGTCAACGCGCAGCTCCCGCCGGAGCTCGCCGCGGGCACCCGCCTGCGGCTGCGGGTGCAGGAGACCGAGGGCGAGCGGGTCGTGCTACGGGTCGTGGCCGGCGGCGCGGAGCCGGCCGCGGCGGGGGCGCAGGCCGCAGCGGCCTCCGACCCGCTGGCCGAGGCGCTGCGCGCCGGCCTGGTGATGACGCTGCCGGGCGGCGCGTCGGCGCGGCTGTTCGTCGATCCGGACCAGGCCGGCGAGGAGGCGGGCGGCGGCGGGCGCGGCCCCAACCGGGTGACGCTGCGCTTCGAGGCGGCGGCGCTGGGCCGCGTCGACCTGGCGCTGGAGATCGCGCCGGGCGCGGTGAGCGGGACCGTCCACGCCCCGGCCGGCGAGGTGGCGCAGCGCCTGTCGGCGGCGGCCGACGACCTGCGCGCGGCGCTGGCGGCGGCGACCGGCCGCCCGGCGACGGTCGCGGTGCGCGAGCGCGGGGGGACGGTGGACCTGCGTGCCTGACCGCGAGCCCCGCCCGCCTGATCGCGCCGCCGCGCTGCGCTACGACCGCGACGGCGCCGCGCCCCGCGTGGTCGCCGCCGGTCGCGGCGAGATCGCGCGCCGCATCGTCGAGGAGGCCCGCGCCCACGGCGTCCCGGTCCGCGACGACGCCGCGCTGGCCGAGGCGCTCTCGACGCTCGAGCTCGACGCCTCGGTCCCCGAGGAGCTGTGGGCCGCGGTCGCGGAGGCGCTCGTCTGGGCGTACCGCATGGACCTGGGCGCGCTGCGCGACGCGCGCCGCGGCTAGTCGACAGCGGGCCCGCCGGCCCGTAGGCTCCCGGGCCGTGGCGAGACGGGAGGTCTCGGTTCGGGTGCTGGTGCTCGGTCCCTGCGCGGTGCGGGTCGGGAGCGAGCCCGTGCCGGTCACGGCCACGCAGCGGCGGCTCGTCGCGCGGCTGGCCGCCGCGCCCGGCGAGACGGTCGCGCTCGCGGACCTCGCCGACGCGCTCTGGGACGGGTCCCCGCCGCCGTCGGCGCGCGCCGCCGTCCACAACCAGGTCAGCCGGCTGCGCGCCGTCGCGGGCCGGGGGATCGTGGAGACGGTCGACGGCGGCTACCGGCTCGCAGCGCCGACCGACCTCGACGAGCTGCGCGCGGCGGTCCGCGACGCCGAGGTCGCGATCGACGCCGATCCGGCGCGGGCGCTCGCCCTGGCCGAGCGGGCCACGGGGCTGGCGCGCGGGCCGGCGCTCGCCGAGCTGGACGACGTCGAGCCGGCCGTGCGCCTGCGCGAGGAGGTCGCCGGCCTGCTGGCGGTCGCCGCCGACCTCGAGGTGACGGCGGCGCTCGCCCTCGGCCTCGCCGGCCGCGCCCTGCCCGCGGCGCAGCGCGCGGCCGCCTCCGCGCCCCACGACGAGGGGCGCGCCGCGCGCCTGGCCCGGGCGCTCGCGCAGGCCGGCCGCCGCGGCGAGGCGCTGACCGTGATCGCGCGCGTGCGCCGGGCGCTGCGCACCGACCTCGGGCTCGAGGTCGGCGTGGAGCTCGAGCGCCTGGAGGCCGCGATCCGCGGCGGCGCGGTCGGCGACGTCGCCGCCTCCGCCCCGGGCCACGAGGTCGAGGACGTGCTCGCCGCCGCCGGCGCGGGCGGCGCCGTCCTCGTCGTGGGCGCCCGGGACGCGGCGGTGGCCGGGACGCTCGCCGCGGTGCGCGACCGGCTGCTGAAGCGCGGCGGGGCCGCGGTCGCGCTCGTCCGCGCGCAGGGCTACCGGGACGTCGCGGTGGCCGCGCTCCTCGACCTGCTGGATCTGCTGGGGATCGACCCCGAGCCGGCGCTCGGTCCGGTCGGGAGCTTCGTGCCGGCCCTGGAGACGCTCGCGCGGCGGCGCCCGGTCGTCCTGCTGGTCGAGGGCTTCGACGCGGCCGGCCCGTCGACGCGCCACGCGCTGCTCGAGGCCGCGCGGCTGGAGGGCGTCGCGCTCGTCGCGGGCGCCGGGCGGGAGCCGGCCGAGCGCTTCGACGCCGTCGTGCGGCTCGCCGACCGCCGCGACGACGCCCGCGACGCCCGCCTGCGCCGGCGGCTCGCCGCGCTGCCGGCGGCCACGCGCGACGCGCTCACCGCGGCCGCCGTGGCGGGCGACGGCGCGCCCGGCGCGGTCCTGGCCGATCTCGGGTTCGCCGACGGGCTCGACGCCGCGGTCGCCGAGGGCCTGCTCGTGCGCGCCGCGGACGACGGCGTCGGCGTCGCCGACGAGGCGCTGGCGGCGGTCGTCCTCGCCGACGCGCCGACCGGCATCCTCGAGGAGCTGCACCATGCGCTCGGCCACGCGCTGGCCCGCCGGCAGGCCCGCGAGCAGGCGGCCCGCCACCTGCTGGCGGCCGCCGCGATCGAGCCGCCGGCGGCCGTCGCGGCGGCGCGGGCCGCCGCGAGAGGGGCGACCGAGGCCGGGGCGCACGCGGACGCCGCCGCCTGGCTCGAGCGGGCGATCGCCGTCAGCCGCGACGAGCGCGAGCGGCTGGCGCTGGAGATCGAGCTGGGCGACGCGCGGCGGCTGGCCGGCGACCCCGGCCACGTCGACCTGCTCGCCGACGCGGCGCGGCGGGCCGAGCGGGCCGGGGACGACGCGCTGCTGGCCGAGGCGCTGTTCGCGCTGCTCGCCCTCGGCGGCACGACGGTGAGCACGGCGATCGACCCGCGGATCGACGCGCTGCTGTCCCGGGCGGTCGCCCGCATCGGCGACGCGCGGCTCGTGGCGCTCGTGAAGGCGGCTGGCAGCCTCGCCTGGTCGATGACCGGGCAGGCCGACCGCAGCCGCCGCCTGTTCGAGGAGGCGCTGGCGACCCCGGCGCCGCCCGAGATCCGCCGGCGCGTGCTGCCGTTCGCGTACATGGCGCTGGGGCTGCCGGGCGACGTGGACGCCCGCCGCCGGTGCGCGGACGAGCTGCTGGCGCTCGGGGCCGAGCACGACGACGCGGTCGCCCGCTACGAGGGGCTGCACCTGGCGTTCTCCGTCCGCCTCCAGGAGGGCGACGGGCCGGGGCTGCGGCGGACCCATGCGGAGATGACCGCGCTGGTCGACCGCGTCGGCGACGTCGGGCGCCGATGGGCGCTGCAGTACCTCTCCGCCGCGCTGGCCCACCTCGACGGCGACCTCGATGCCGCCGAGCGGCACGCCGGCTCGGCGTTCGCGCAGTTCGCGCCGGTGTCGGAGTCGCGCGCGACGGCGGCCCTGTTCGGCCAGCTCTTCGGGCTGCGCCTCGTCGACGGCCGGGTGGCCGAGCTGCGCCCGGCGCTGGAGCAGCTCGTCGCCGACCAGCCCGGCGTGCCCGCCTGGAACGCGGCGCTGGCCCTCAGCCTCGTCGAGGCCGACCCGCCGCGCGCGGTCGCGACCGCTCGTCGCGTGCTCGAGCTCGTCCAGGAGGACTTCAGCCGGCTGGTCGCGCACCTCGTCGGGGCGCGCGCGGTCGCGCTCGTCGTCCGCGCCGGAGCCGCGGGCGACGACGGGCTCCTCGACGCCTACCGCGGCCGGCTTGCGCCGTGGTCGGGGCGCATCAGCTGGCAGGGGACCTGCTCGTACGGGCCGGTCGACACGACGCTCGCGCTGCTGGCCGCCGCGGCCGGCGACGACGCCGGCGCGCGCCGCCTGGCCGCCGCGGCGCGCGCCCAGGCGCAGCGGCTGCGGGCGCCGGCGTTCGCGGCCGAGCTCGCCGCCCTCGGGCTCGACGGCTAGCGCGGCGCGGCGCAGGTCACGGCGCCGCCGCGAACGCGCCGAGCGCCGGCGCGAGGGCGCGGACGGGCCTCATCGGCCGGCCCGCCGGACGAAGACGGTCACGTCGCGGACCTGCTCGATCCGCAGCGTCTTGCCCCGGAACGGCGCGACGCCCGCGCTGTCGGGCGCCTCGGCCGGGATCCGCACGGCGACGGTCTCCTCGCCGGTGGGCGACGTCGTGCCGCTGCGCGCGCCCGACGTGTAGCCGATCTCGGCGACGAGCTGGCTGCGCACGTCGGGGTGGCCGAGCTTCACGCTCGCCTGCACGCCGCAGATCGTCCAGCCCTTCTTCGCCTTCCAGGCGAGGTGGGGGGCGCCGAGGGTCGCGGTGAACGTCACCGCGCCCTGCTTCGTGCCGCGCGTGTTCGGGGGCGCGCCCGGGACCGGGTCCTGGATCGCGGCCAGCGACGCCCGCGAGGCGGTGGCGGTGCAGCCGTGCCAGCTGTAGGTGGGCCGGGGCTCGCCGAGGTAGAGCCCGGCGTCGGCGGTCGGCGGCCGCCGTTTGGTCTCGGGGTTGGCGGCCGCGGACGCCGGGACGGTCGCGCCGGCCGCCGCGATCGCGGCGCCGACGGCCAGGGCCGGGCGCCACGGGCGGGATCTCCGTGGATCGCTGCGCACGGCGGCGACGCTACCTCGGGGCCGCTAACCGGCCGCTAACGACGGGCGCTCCCCCGGGACGCGTTTGCCAGATCGGCACGGCGTGTTGCGCGTCGGCCGCGGGGGTGCCACCGTCGGGCCATGCGCCACGACACCACGATCGACCCCGACACCGACCCCGCTGCGTGGTGGGAGGCCTTCTACCGCGAAGGACGCGCGCGCTGGAGCGGGCGGCCCAACGCGTCGGTCGTCGACGAGACCCGCGACCTCGCCCCGGGCACCGCGCTGGACCTCGGCTGCGGCCAGGGCGGCGACGCGATCTGGCTGGCCCGACGCGGCTGGACGGTCACCGGCGTCGACATCTCGCCCAGCGCGCTCGAGGCCGCCGAGCGCAACGCGGCGGCCGCCGGCCTGCAGGGGCGGATCGCCTGGGAGCGCCACGACCTGTCGGCCTCCATGCCCGACGGCGCCTTCGACCTCGTCGCCGCGACCTACCTCCATTCGCCGGTCGAGATCGACCGCGACGCGATCCTGCGCGCCGCCGCCGACCGGGTCGCGCCGGGCGGCACGCTGCTGATCGTCGGCCACGCGCACTCCCACCAGCATCCGCACGTCGAGCTGCCCGGGCCCGAGGCGGTCGTCGAGGGGCTCGCGCTCGAGCCCGGCCGCTGGGACCTGCGCACCTGCGCGCTGCGGACCCAGCAGCACGCGTTCGCCGGCGAGGCGCCGACCGAGCGGGTCGACGCGATCGTGCGGCTGCAGCGGCGCGGCGACCCCGCCGCCTGACTCAGGCGACGAGGCGGTACAGGTCGGCGTCGTCGGCCAGGGCGCTGCGCAGCGTGCGCTTCAGCGCGCTGTGGATCTGGCAGACGCGACTCTCGGACACGCCGAGGACGACGCCGATCTCGGCGAGCGTGAGGTTCTTGACGTAGAGCATCACCGCGACCTCGCGCTCACGGCGCGGGAGCTGGGCGAACGCGCGGCGGAACTTGTCCTTCAGCTCCTCGGTCGCGGCCGCGTTCTCCGGGTCCATGCGCGGGTCGTCGTCGGCGATCGTGTCGACGCGCTCGATCGTCGTGTCGTCGTCGGAGAGCACGAGCGCGTTCAGCGAGGTGACGTCCGAGGCCGCGATCTCGTCCTGGCGGCGGCGCAGCTCCTCGACGCTGGTCCCCATCGCGTCGGCGAGCTCGGCGCGCGTCGGGCGGCGGCCGTGCAGGATCGAGAACTCCTCGGTGGCCTTCGTGATGTCGCGCTCCCAGCGGCGCACCGAGCGCGGCGCCCAGTCCTGGCGGCGCAGCTCGTCGAGCACGGCGCCGTGGATGCGGGTCCACGCGTACTGCTCCAGCGTCGCGCCCTTGTCCGGGTCGTAGCGGTCGATCGAGACGATCAGCGCCTCCAGGCCGCAGGAGATGAAGTCCTCGACCTCGGCGTTGGCCGGCATCTCGCGAACCTTGCGGTAGACGATGTACTTGACCATCGGCGCGAACGTCAGCACGAGGCGGTCGCGGAGGCGGGGATCGCCGTTCCGCCGGTACTCCTGCCAGAGTGCAAGCGTCTCGTCGCTGGACATCCGTCGTGGGCTCGATGCGGGCCTGGTGGTCATCAGGGGGGACTCCTGGGTGGCCGGGGGCGGGGACGAGACCGGGTATCGGGACCTCACCGCGTCCGCCACATCCCCACTTCTGGGGACACCGGGTCGGACATGCGTCAACACATGCCCTCCCCAGAACTGGGGAATCGGGCCGTCCGTAGGCGGACCCCGCACCCCTCCGGCGAAAGATCCGCAGGCCGCGGCCGATTGATGGGGCGCCCGTTCCCGTTCGAGCGCCCGAGAGGTCCTCAACCGCATGGCACTGCGCCTCACCGATCCCGTCTCCAGCTCAGATCAGCCCGCCGCCCCCGCGGTCCCGCAGGCCGCGCCCGCGGTCGCCCTGTGCGCCCGCGCGCAGCGCCTGCTCGCGGAGGGCGACGTGACCGGCTACCGGCGCCTGTTCGCCGAGACCGCCGACATCGACGACATCCACCGCCGCTACGAGGCGCGCGTGCGCCTCCTCGAGACGGGCCTCGGCACCAGCGGGACCGGCGTCAACGTCATCGCCCCCGTCTTCCTGGCCGTCGCCGACGCCGCCGTGACCCTCCTGGAGGAGGAGCCGCGCGAGCCGGTGATCCTCAACACCGCCGGCGTCGCCCTGTACGAGCTCGGCGAGCTCGCCGCCGCCGAGCGGCTGTTCAAGGCCGCGCAGCGGCTCGACCCGCAGCTTCCGCACCTGGCCAGCAACCTGAACGAGATCGCGCGCCGCCGCGCCGCGGGCCTCGACGGCCGCATCGCGCTGCCCGCCGCCGTCTCCGTCCACCTCAAGGCGCTGCGCGACCGCGCCAAGCGCGTCGCCGGCCGCGCCCGCCCCGCCGAGGGCCTGACGCTCTCGCTGTGCATGATCGTCAAGGACGAGGAGGCGATGCTCGGCCAGTGCCTCGACGCCGTCGTCGACCACGTCGACGAGATCATCGTCGTCGACACCGGCTCGACGGACCGCACGGTCGAGATCGCCCAGGAGCGCGGCGCCAAGGTCCTGCACCACGAGTGGACCGGCGACTTCTCCGCCGCCCGCAACGTCTCCTTCGACGCCGCGACGAGCGACTGGATCGTGTACCTGGACGCCGACGAGGTGCTCGTCGACGGCGACGGCCCGCGCCTGCGCGAGCTGACCGGCCGCGTCTGGCGCGAGGCCTTCTACCTGACCGAGACGAACCTCACCGGCCGCGTCGAGGACGGCACGTCGGTCACCCACAACGCGCTGCGCGTGTTCCGCAACCGCCCCGAGTACCGCTTCGAGGGCCGCATCCACGAGCAGATCGCCCAGCGCCTGCCCGGCTACCTGGCCGAGCGGTTCGAGCCCACGACCGTGCGCATCGACCACTACGGCTACCTGGGCGAGGTGCGCGAGGCCAAGGACAAGTCGCGCCGCAACCTGGAGCTGCTCGAGAAGCAGGTCGCCGACGGCGTCGACACCCCGTTCCTGCACTTCAACCTCGGCAGCGAGTACCAGGCGCTCGACGAGAACCAGCAGGCCCTGGAGGCCTTCGAGCGCGCCTGGGAGATGGTGCGCGACGACCCGCAGAAGACGAGCTACGGCTTCCTGCCGTCCCTCTCGGCGCGTCTCGTGAAGGCCACCCGCATGTGCGGCCACTACGACGAGACGCTGCGCCGCGGCGACGAGGCGCTCGCGTTCCTGCCGCGCTTCACCGACATCCTGTTCGAGCAGGCGCTCGCCGCGCAGGCCAAGGGCGACGAGGAGCACGCCGCCCAGCTCCTGGAGCAGTGCCTGGAGTGGGGCGACGCGCCGAGCGTGTACACCGCCACCGGCGGCTGCGGCACGTTCCTGGCCCTCGCCACGCTCGGCGACCTGCGCCGCAAGCAGGGCCGCCTGGAGGAGGCGCGCGACCTGCTGCACCGCTGCCTCGTCGACCATCCGCGCTTCCTGGCCTCCGTCGATCCGCTGGCGACGACGATGCTCGCGCTCGGCGAGGACGCCGACGCCGTCGTCGCGACGGTCCACGAGGCCGTCGGCGACGTCACCCCCGCGGTGCGCTTCATGCTCGCGATCGCGCTGTACGAGGCCAAGCACGTCGAGCCGGCCGAGGTCGAGCTGCGCGCCGTGCTGGAGCGCCAGCCCAGCTCGAACCCGGCCCGCCTGGCCCTGGTCGAGACGCTGCTCTCCCAGGCCCGCTGGGCCGAGGCCGCCGAGGAGGCGCTGCGCGTCCCGCCGGACGCCTTCGGCGGGCCCGCCGCCGCGCGCGCCGCCGCGTTCGCCCACCTGGCCGCCGGCGACCCCGAGGGCGCCGCCGAGGCGATCGAGCGCGCTCGCGAGGCGGGCCTGCCGTCCGCCGAGATCGACGTGCTCGAGGCCTGGCGCCGCCGCCGGCTCGGCGAGCCCGGCCCGGCGGTCCTGCCGTCCGCGGCCGCCGACCCGCTGTTCGTGATGCTCGAGGCGCTCCTGCGCGTCGTCGACGTCGACGCCTTCGCCACCCTCGTGCCGCTCGCCGACGTCGTCGGCATCCCGTGGCGCGAGCGCCGCGAGCGGCTCGCCCAGCTCTACCTGCGCCGCGGCTTCCTCGAGTCGGCCGCGGACGAGTGGATCGCCGTGTGCCAGGAGTCGCAGCCCGACGCGGACGCGCTCGCCGGCCTGAGCTGGGTCGCGGTCGGGCGCGCGCTGCCCGACGACGCGGTGCTGCTGGCGCGCGAGGCGCTGACCCTCGACCCCGAGCACGCGGCCGCCCGCGGCGTGCTGGAGCGCGTCGCGGCGTGAGCGGCGCCTGCCGAACAGACGGCCAGGCGGCCCGCGCGGACGTCAAGCCCATCTCGCAGCCGTCGATGAACGGTGCGAGACCGGCCCATGGATGGGCCGCCGAGCGATCCAGGAGGAACGTCCATGACCTTGCAGCGGACCAATGCCGCGGCGGTGACCCCGCTGCCGTTGCGCCCGCCCATGCGCGCCGTGCTGCCGCAGAGCGGCAGCGGCTTCGCCGAGGTGATCGACCTCGCGGCCGAGCGGGAGCGCCGGACGCCCCCGCCGGAGGTGCTGGAGGCGGTCGGCGAGGCGGCGCGCGCCTACGAGCGCCTCGACGCTGCGGGCATGCACGTCCGCTTCGGGCTCGTGGAGGGCTGCGGGGTGACCGCCGAGCTGCACGACCGCGCGGGCGTGGTGCGCTCGCTCAGCCTGTGCGAGGCCGTCGACCCGATGTCCCTGCTGCCACCGGACGCGGTCGCATGAGGACGGGCGGCTGAGGCATGGCGGGGATCTCCTTCACCGGGCTGTCGTCCGGCATCGACACCGGCGCGATCATCGACGCCCTGATGGCGGCCGAGGCCGTCCCGCGCACGCGCCTGACGCTGAGCGAGACGGCCGCGAACGCGCGCCAGCAGGCGCTGTCGGACGTCCTCAGCCGCATGAAGACCCTGCGCACCGCCGCGCAGGATCTGGGCTCGTCGCTGCTGTGGACCGAGAGCCAGAAGGTCTCCTCGTCGGACACGAAGATCACGGCGTCGCTCACCGGCGGCGCCGCACCCGGCGGCTACTCGATCTCGGTCACGCAGATGGCCACGGCGGCGCAGGCGACGTACGCGTTCACGCCGCCGGTCGGGGCGAGCAGCCTCGACATCAACGGCCACGTGGTCGAGCTGGAGGACGGCGACACCCTCGACAACGTCGTCGGGAAGATCAACGGCACGCCGGAGACCGGCGTGTACGCGGTCAACGTCGACGGCAAGCTCGTCCTGACCAGCCGCACGACCGGCAGCGCCACGACGATCTCCGCGACGGGCGCCGCGGTCGCCTTCGAGTCCGAGAAGGCCGGCCGCGACCTGAAGTACTCGATCAACGGCGAGGCCCAGCCCGACAGCCAGAGCAACACGCTGTCCAACGTGATCCCGGGCGTCACGCTGACGATCAAGGCGCTGACCACCGACACGACGATCGAGGTCACGCCGCCCGGCGTCGACGGCGACGCGATCAAGGCGAAGCTGAAGGCGTTCGTCAGCGCCTACAACGACGCCCTGGACCTCATCGACGGCAAGCTGACCGAGAAGAAGGTCGTCAAGGAGGACGGCTCGTCGCTGAGCTCGAGCGAGGCGTCCAAGGGCGTCCTGTTCGGCGACTCCGGCCTGCGCAACCTGCTCAGCCAGATGCGCGTGCAGGTGACCGATCAGCTCAGCGGGCTGCCCGGCGACCTCAACAGCTTCGCCGCGCTCGGCATCAGCACGGGCGCGAGCACCGGCGCCGCCTCCACGGCGGACCAGAAGAAGGGCAAGCTCGTCTTCGACGAGGCCACCTTCGACGCCGCTTACGCCAAGGATCCGCTCGCGGTCAAGAAGCTCCTCGGCGGCGTGCCCGGGACCACCGGCCTGAGCCAGACGTGGGTCGAGAGCCTCGACCGCCAGACGAGCGCCAACGGCGTGCTCGACCAGCGCGTGTCGATGGCCAACGACGAGCTGCAGCGCATCAAGGACGCGATCGCCCGCATGGACGACCGCCTCCAGCGCCGCGAGGAGATGCTGCGCAAGCAGTTCACCGCGATGGAGCTGGCGCTGTCGCGCAGCAACTCGCAGTACTCCGACCTGCTGAGCTCGCTCGGCCAGTCGCGCTCGTCGAAGTAGACGCTCAACGTGACGCCGTCGCGGCCGACTACCGGGACGTGAACCCCTACGCGCAATCCCAGGCCTCGTACCTGGAGCAGCAGGTGATGACCGCCTCGCGCGGCCAGCTCGTCGTGCTCCTGTACGACGGCATCATCCGCTTCCTGCGCCAGGCGGAGGTCGCCTACGGCGAGGGCGCCAAGGTCCACGCGCTGGACCGCATCGGCCGCGCGGAGGCGATCATCAACGAGCTGCAGGCCACGCTGGACATGAGCCAGGGCCGGATCTCCGAGAACCTCGAGGGGATCTACGTGTTCTGGAACCGCTGCCTGTGGGAGATCCGCCTGGAGGCCGACCGCGAGAAGCTCGCGCGCGTCATCGCCATGGTCGGCTCCATGCGCGAGGCGTGGGCGCAGATCGCCCAGAGCGCCGAGGCCCCCGCGGAGAGCCCGCAGTGAGCGACGGCGGCGCCGCCGCCGCGCGGCGGGTCGTGGAGATCGCGCGGCAGGAGCAGGAGCTGATCGACGCCGGCCGCGTCGAGGAGCTCGACGCGCTGCACGCCCGCCGCCGCCAGGCGATGGAGGAGCTGCCGCCGCCGACGCGGCTGTCGGAGCCGGCCCGCACGGCCCTGCGCGAGGCGCTCGAGCTGCAGATGCGCATCGGCGAGTCGCTGCGCGTCGCGATGGCCGTCAACCGCTCCGAGCAGAGCCGCCTCGGGCAGGGCCGTACCGCAATCGCGGGCTACGCGCCAGCCGGTCTGGACGCACGTCCAGTCCTCGATCGATCGGCCTAAAGAAGGCCCTCCCCGGTCCGATGACCGGGATGCCTCCATGGAGGGGGCGCGTGACGGTCCAGGGACGGGCCACCCCATCGACCCGTGCCCATGGATCTCTTCGACTCGACTCACCATCTTCTCGAGGCCGCGCTCCGCGGCGCCTCCGCGCGCCACACCGCCCTCTCCACCAACATCGCCAACGCCAACACGGCCGGCTACCAGCGCGTCGACGTGGACTTCCACTCCGCGCTGCGCGGCGCCGCCGGCGAGGACCCGGAGGCGGCCGAGGAGCTCGAGTTCGCCGCCCAGGTCGAGCCGGGCGTCATGCAGGTCGACGGCAACGGCGTCGACATCGACGTCGAGGCCGCCGAGCTCGCGGCCAACGGCCTCGAGTACCAGGCGCTCGTCGCGGTCCTCAACGGCCGCCGCAGCATCATCCAGTCCGCGATCGGGGTGCGCTGATGGGCCTCTTCGACTCCCTGTCCATCTCCGCCTCGGGCCTCTCGGCCGAGCGCCTGCGGATGGACGTCACCGCCGAGAACCTCGCCAACGCGCAGTCCACGCAGGGCGCCGACGGCCAGCCGTACCGCCGCAAGTCGGTCGTGCTCGGCGCGGCCGGCCAGGACGGCTTCGCCGGCGCGCTCGCCCGCGCGCAGGGCCAGGGCGGCTCCGGCCGCACCGCCGCCGGCGTGGAGGTCGTGGCGATCGTCGAGGACGACCAGCCCGGCCGCCGCGTGTACGACCCGGGCCATCCGGACGCCGACCAGCAGGGCTACGTGACGATGCCCAACGTCGACACGGTCACCGAGATGGTCGACCTGATCAGCGCGTCGCGCTCGTACGAGGCCAACGTCTCCGCGATGCAGACGGCCAAGCAGATGTTCGGCCGGACCCTGGAGCTGCTGAAGTGACCATTCCTCCGATCGATCCCAGCCTGATGACCGCCGGGCCCGAGTGGCAGATCGACGCGGTCGCCCCGACCCCGGCCGAGATCGAGAGCGGCGCCGGCGCCGGCGCC
>DATMSA010000111.1:0-38309 GCA_035565675.1 Capillimicrobium sp.
GCGCTGCCGATCGCCTTGATCATCCGCCCGCCGGCGCCGATGACGATCCCCTTCTGCGACTCGGCCTCGACCCAGATGAGCGCGCGCACGAGCGCGAGGTCGTCGCGCGGCCACTCGAGGTCCTCGATGACGACCTCGACCGCGTGCGGCACCTCCTGGAACGTGCGGCGGAGCACCTGCTCGCGGATGAGCTCGGCGAGCAGCACGTCGCGCGGCTGGTCGGTCCCCTCCCCCGGCTCGTAGAAGAACGGCCCCTCGGGCAGCAGCGCGACGAGGTGGTCGAGCAGCGGCTTGACGCCGGTCCCGGTGCGCGCGGACACCGGGAACACCTCGTCGCCGACCTCCAGCTCGGCCGCCGCCTGCAGCGCGAGGACCGTGCGCGGGCGGTCGAGGCGGTCGAGCTTGTTGACGGCGATGACGACCGGCACCTTGGCGTTGCGCAGGGCCGCGGCGATGAAGCGGTCGCCGGGGCCGATGCCCTCCTCGCCGTTGACGACCATAAGCGCGGCGTCGCAGTCGTCCAGCTCGCGCTCGACGCGGCGCTGCATGCGCTCGGTGAGCGCGTCGCGCGGGCGCTGGACGCCCGGCAGGTCGACGAGGACGAGCTGCCAGTCGTCGCCGGTGGCGACCCCGCGGATCGCCCGGCGCGTGGTCTGCGGCTTGTCGGAGACGATCGCGACCTTGCGCCCGACCATCGCGTTGACGAGCGTGGACTTGCCGACGTTGGGCCGGCCGGCGAGCGCGACGAAGCCGGATCGGGTGGCGGGCTCGGACATCGGCCCTACCAGCTCAGCAGCTCGCGCTGGAGCGCCAGCATCTCGCCGTCGTCGGTCTCGTGGTCCATGCCCACGAGGTGCAGCGTGCCGTGGATGACGGCCTCGCGCAGGTCGGCGGTGTGCTCGGGGCAGATCACGACGTCGCCGAGCTCGCGCGGGCCGGCGGGGTCGCCGGCCTCGTCGATCGGGAACGACAGCACGTCGGTGGGCGCGTCCTTGCCGCGGTGGTCGCGGTTGAGGTCGCGGATGCGGTCGGCGTCGACGAAGTCCACGGCCACGTGGCCGTCCTCGATGCCGGCCGACGCCAGCGCGATCGCCACGAGGCGCTCGACCTCGGCCTGGGCGATCGCCGCCGTGCCGAGAACCTCAACCTCCAGCACGGCGGAGCTGGCTCGTCTGCCCGGCGGCGTGCTCGTCGTAGGCCTCGACGATCCGCTGCACGAGCTTGTGGCGCACGACGTCGGCCCCGCCGAAGCGCACGAACTCGACCCCCTCGATCCCGTCGAGGATCTCGGAGACCACGATCAGGCCCGACTGGTGCTCCCGCGGCAGGTCGACCTGGGTGATGTCGCCGGTGACGACCATCTTGGACCCGAACCCGAGCCGCGTCAGGAACATCTTCATCTGCTCGGGCGTGGTGTTCTGCGCCTCGTCGAGGATGATGAAGCTGTCGTTCAGCGTCCGGCCCCGCATGAAGGCCAGCGGCGCGACCTCGATCTGGCCGCGCTCCAGCGCCTGGGCGACCTTCTCGGCGTCGAGCATGTCCTGCAGCGCGTCGAACAGCGGCCGCAGGTACGGGTCGATCTTCGCCATCAGGTCGCCGGGCAGGAAGCCGAGCCGCTCGCCGGCCTCGACCGCCGGGCGGGTGAGGATCACGCGGTTGACCTCGCGGCGCTGCAGCGCCGCGGCGGCCATCGCGACGGCCAGCCACGTCTTGCCGGTGCCCGCCGGCCCGACGCCGAACGTGATCGTGTTGCGGCGGATCGAGTCGACGTAGCGCTTCTGGTTGACCGACTTGGGCGCGACCTTCGTGGAGCGGTGGCGCCACACGACGTCCTCGAGGATCCGGGCGGGCGACTCGTGCGCGTCGAGCGCGCCGGTGACCGCCTGGATCGTTCCGGGGCCGATCTCGTGGCCCTGCTCGACGAGCTCGGCCATCTCGCGCACGACCTGGGAGGCCTGGTGGACCGCCTCGGGCTCGCCGTCGAGCGTGATCACGTTGCCGCGCAGGAACAGCTCGCAGTCCAGATGGCCCTCGAGCGCCTTGAGGATCGCGTCCTCGCTGCCGGCCAGCTCGGCGGCGACGCGGTTGGGCAGCTCGATCTGCGTCCTCATGCGCCGCTCAGCGCCTCCTTGACCAGCTCCGACACGCGGCGCCCGTCGGCGCGCCCGGCGACCTCGCCCATCGCCACGGGCATGACCTTGCCCATGTCCCTGGGCGAGCTCGCGCCGCTGCGCTCGACCGCCGCGGCGACGATCGCGCGCAGCTCGTCGTCGGACAGCTCGGCCGGGAGGTAGGTCTCGATGAGCGCCGCCTCGGCCTCCTCGGCCTCGGCGAGCTCGGGCCGACCGCCCTCGCGGAACGCGCGCGCGGACTCCTGACGGCGCTTGCGCTCACGGCGCAGCACGGCGACCTCGTCGCCGGCGCCCTCCTTGGCGTCCTTCTGCAGCTCGCTGAGCACCAGGCTCAGGGTCCCGACGCGCTCGCGCTCGCCGGCCTTGCGGGCGGCGGCGAGATCGTCCTTCACGCGATCGGTGACGGTGGCCATCTGCTGCACCACATGGTACGGCCCCCCGAGGTCGGCTCCGGCGGCGGCCGGGCGCCCGCGTCAGCCCTCGCCGCCGGGCTCGCCGCCGTCGAGGCCCGCGGCGGTCCCGCCGGAGCTCTGCGCCTGCAGGCTCGGCGGATGGCCGAGCATGCCCAGCTCGGAGGCGTCGCGGCCGAAGAACAGGCCGATCGTCCAGTCGGCGAGCAGGCGCGCGCGGCGGCGCATCGACGGCATCAGCAGCAGGTGGTAGGTGCGCGCCAGCCACCAGGCGGCCGGTCCGCGCCAGCGGATCCCGACGGTCTGCGCCACCGCCTGCCCGCGCCCCATGTCGACGAACACGCCGAGCGTCTTGTAGGTGAACTTGCGCGGCCGGCCGCCCGAGCCGATCGTCGCCGCCACGTTGCGCGCCACCCGCCGGCCCTGGCGCATCGCGTGCTGGGCGGTCGGCGGCGTGGGCGCCTGGTAGCGCTTGGCGGCGTCCGGCACCGCGGCGGCGTCGCCGATCGCCCACACGTTCTCGTAGCCCTCGACCTGCAGGTAGGAGTCGACGCGGATGCGCCCGGAGTCCGAGAGCGGCAGGCCCAGCTCGGCGACGACCGGGTGCGCCCGCACGCCCGCGGTCCAGGCGACCGTGCGCGTCGGGATGCGCTCGCCGGTGGACAGCAGCACGGAGTCCTCGCGCACCTCCTTCAGCGTCGTCTGGGTGCGCACCTCGATCCCGCGCCCGCGCAGCTCGCGCGTCGCGAACTGGGCCAGCGGCTCGGGGATCTCCCCCATGATCCGGTCGCGCGCCTCGACGAGGACGAACCGGGTGCCGGTGACGCGGCAGCGCGGGTACAGCTCGATCGCGTCGGTGGCGAAGTCCTGCAGCTCGGCCAGGCCCTCGACGCCCGCGTAGCCGGCGCCGACGAACACGAACGTGAGGTACGCCTCCCGCTCGCGCGCGTCCTCCATCGCCTCGGCGATCTCGAAGCTGAGCAGCAGCCGGTTGCGCAGCGCGATCGCCTCGGGCAGCGTCTTGAAGCCCATCCCGTGCTCGGCCAGGCCGGGGATCGGGAACACGCGCGTGATCGAGCCGAGCGCGACGATCAGGTGGTCGTAGCGCAGGTCCTCCACCTTGCCCTCGGGGTTGCGCACCTGCAGCGTGCGCTCGTCGGGCCGCGCGCCGACGACGCAGCCCAGGCGCAGGTCGGTGCGGTGGAGCTGCTCGCGCAGCGGGACGACGACGTGGCGCGGCTCGAGCGTGCCCGCGGCGGCCCCGGGCAGCAGCGGCGTGTAGAGCATGAAGTTGACGTCGTTGACGAGCGTCACGCGCGCGCTCTGGGCCGGCAGGACCTTCTCCAGCGTGCGCGCCGCGTACAGACCGCCGAACCCGCCTCCCGCGATCACGACGTTCCAGGCCACGCCCGGAGCCTACTCGTCGTGGTGAGGATGCTCCCGTGCGCCGAGCGCGAACGCGGTGAGGACGAGCGCCAGGCCGCCGAACGGCGAGAACACGAGGCGCACCGCGAGGCTGGCCAGGACGCTGCCGACGTACGCGTCGGCGAGGGTCTCCAGGAGCTCCTGCAGGATCCCGGCCGACACCACGACGACCAGGTAGACGGCCACGACCCGCCAGAAGCTGCCGCGCACCGCGCGGAAGCTGCGCCGCAGCGACGCGCGCATCTTCAGGTGCTCGATCTTGGCGAACGCCGGGGCCAGGCCGAAGTAGACGAAGACCATCACGCCCGGGACGACCAGCAGGACGAGCCCGATCGCCGTGGCCAGCGGCAGCAGGAGGTCGAGCGCGATGATCGTGCCCCACGGCATCGTGCGCAGCATCTCCACCGGGTTGATGCGGCCCGAGTTGCGGCGCCACGCGATCACCGCCGCCGCGACCAGGCCCGCGTAGAACACGTCGCCGAACACGTGCACGACGGTCTCGGCGAGCTGGAGGAGCACGACCACGACGGTCGTGCTGCCGTGCAGGTAGTCGAGGAAGCCGTCCAGCAGCGCCAGCGGCGTGAACACGGCGAGCGCGCCGAGCATGAGGCCCCACCAGTGCCGGCGGTAGATCGTCAGCGAGTCGCGCAGGATGCGCAGCGGCTGCAGCCGCGGCTCGTGCGCGACGGCGACTCTGGCGGGCGACTCGCGGCGGGTCTCGGTCATCGGTGTCAGGGGCGGCGCAGGAGCACGGCGGCCCAGCCGTCGCGCTCGCGGCGGTCATCTTCGCGCAGGCCGGCGAACGCGGCCGCCACCTCGTCGGCCTCCTCGGCCAGCAGCCCGCTGGCGATCAGCGTCCGCGGCGGCTCGGCCATGCGAGCGGCCAGCTCCAGCAGCAGCGGCCGCAGGAGGTTGGCGAGCACGAGCGGCGCCTGCGGCACCGGGTCGCGGCGCAGGTCCCAGCGGTGGGCGCCCATCGCCACGCCGTTGGCGCGCGCGTTGTCGCGCGTCGCGGCGACCGACTCGGCCTCGTGGTCGTAGCCGTCGACCGGCCGCCAGCCGAGCTTGGCGGCGGCGATGCCCAGGACGCCCGACCCGCAGCCCAGGTCGGCGACCGCCTCGCGCTCGCGCGGCAGCGTCAGCAGCAGCTCCAGGCACAGCCGGGTGGTCGGGTGCATGCCGGTGCCGAACGCCTGGCCGGGGTCGATGACGACCTCGAGGCCGTCCGCGGGCGGGTGCCACGGCGCGCGGAGGTGCAGGGGCGGGTCGGCGTCGATGCGCAGCGGCCGGTGGAACTCGCGCCAGCGGTCGGCCCAGTCGTCCTCGACGACCGCGCTGCGCACCTCGACGAGCGCGTCGCCGGCCGCCGCGCGCACGTCGCCGAGGTCGGGCAGCTCGCCCTCGGCGCCGTAGACGGCGTACTCGACCACCGCGTCGGAGACGTCGACCTCCTCCACGCCGCCGGGCGCGAGCGTCAGCAGCTCGGCGAGGGCGAGCTCGGCGTGCTCGCGGTCGACGCGGACGGCGAGGCGGATCACGAGGCGAACAGCGTGCGGCGCAGCTTCGTGAACACCGACTCGTCGGAGCTCATGTTCTCGTCGCCGATGGAGTCGGCGAGCTCCTGCATCAGCTCGCGCTGGCGGCGGTCCAGGCGGCGCGGGACGACGACGTTGACGACGATCCGCAGGTCGCCGGGGCGGCCCCGGCGCAGCGGCGGCATCCCGCGGCCGCGCAGGACGATCGTCGCGCCCGGCTGGGTCCCCTCGGGGATCTCGACCTCCTCCTCGGTGCCGTCGAGCAGCGGCACGCGCACCTTCGCGCCGAGCGCGGCCAGCGGCGCGGACAGGTCGAGGATCGTGACGAGGTCGTCGCCGTCGCGGACGAAGCGGTCGTGCTCGCGCACCCGCACCTGCACGTACAGGTCGCCGGCGGGGCCGCCGCGCTCGCCCTCGTGACCGCGGCCGGCGAGCCGGATGCGCTGGCCGTCGGCGATGCCGGCGGGGATGTCGACGGTGAGCGTGCGCCGGCGGACCTGGCGGCCGCGGCCGCGGCAGACGCCGCACGGCGTCGCCGCCACGCGCCCGTCGCCGCCGCACACGTCGCACTCGACGGTGCGCACGACCTGGCCGAACGGCGTGCGCGTGACCGCCTGCAGGCGGCCGGCGCCACCGCACCGCGCGCACGTCTCGATCGGGGTGCCGGGCTCGGCGCCGTTGCCGTGGCAGTGCTCGCAGCGGGCGATCGCGTCGTAGGAGACGTCGGCCTGGGCGCCGGTCGCGGCCTGCTCGAGGTCGATGTCGACCGACACCGCCACGTCGCCGCCCTGCGTCGGGCCGCCGGGCGTGCCGCCGCCGAACGCGCCGCCGCCGAAGAACGCGTCGAAGATGTCCGAGAGGGAGCCGAACCCGCTGAAGTCCTGGGGCGCGTAGCCGCCGCTGCGCAGGCCGTCCCAGCCGTAGCGGTCGTAGGTGGCGCGGCGCTCGGGGTCCGACAGGACCTCGTAGGCCTCGGCCGCCTCCTTGAAGTCCTCCTCCGCGGTCTCGCTGGAGTTGACGTCGGGGTGCAGCTCGCGCGCGAGGCGCCGGAAGGCCTTCTTGATCTGGGCGTCGTCGGCGTCGCGCGGGACGCCGAGCACCTCGTAGGGGTCGCGCGGCATGAGGTGACGCTAGCCCTCGTCGTACACGTCGGAGACGAAGCGCGAGAGCTGGCGGGCCGCCTCGCGGACGGTCGAGATGGCCGTGCCGTAGTCCATGCGCAGCGGCCCGACGAGCGACACGGCGCCCAGCCGGCGCGACGGCAGCCCGTAGCCGGCGGCCACGAGCGCCAGCGAGCGGAGCTCCGGCAGCTCGTTCTCGGCGCCGATGCGCACGACGACGTCGGGCTCCGACAGGGCGGCCGCGAGCGCCTGCAGGAGCACCACGCGCTGCTCCAGCATCCCCATGAGCGAGTTGATCTGCGCGACGTCCTGGACGCGGTGCTCGGCCAGCAGGCGCGCGGCCCCCTCGACGTACAGGGTCTGCTCGGCGGTCTCGGCCAGGTCGGTGAACGCGGGCAGCAGGCCGGACAGGAACCGGCGCTCGGTGGCGCCCAGCGACTCGTCGTCCAGGCGGCTGACGAGCATGCGCGCGCCCAGGCCCATGCCGGTGAGCCGCTCGTTGAGGTACTCGCCCGCCCAGTTGACCAGGCCCGGGTCGACGGGCGCGTCGTAGGTGAACACGCGCTTGGTGACGCCGCCGGTCGAGGTGATGATCACGACCATCAGCACCTGCGGCTGCAGCAGCAGCACCTCGACGTGGCGGATCGTCGCGGTCTCGATCGGCGGCGAGCTGACGATCGCCAGCAGGTTGGTGACCTGCGACAGCGTCTCGCTCGTCACGCGCATCGCCTCGTCGACCTCGCGGCGGATGAGGCTCAGCTCCAGCGACACCTCGGGCCGCTTGACGAGCCGGTCGACGAAGTACCGGTAGCCGGCGTCGGTCGGGACGCGCCCGGCCGACGTGTGCGGGTGGGCGAGGAGGCCCTGCTCCTCGAGCTGCGCCAGCTCGTAGCGGATCGTCGACGCCCCGAACTCGATCTCCGGCGAGGCGGCGATCGCCTTGGACCCGACCGGCTGGCCGCCCTCGAGGTAGCCCTCGACGACCTTGCTCAAGATCAGCTCTT
The DNA here is from genome assembly GCA_035565675.1 of Capillimicrobium sp. Lineage (GTDB taxonomy): Bacteria > Actinomycetota > Thermoleophilia > Solirubrobacterales > Solirubrobacteraceae > Capillimicrobium. The sequence continues at coordinate 7,628 of DATMSA010000111.1, forward strand.
GACGCGGGCTCAGCACCCTCCCGATTCTAGGAGGGGCCGCCCGCCGGTCCCCTTGACGCGGGCCCGGCGGTCCGGAGATGCTGCGCACGCCCCGCCCCCGACCCCGCCCGACACGGATGTCCCATCGCCTGCCCCGCTCCGCCCGCCGCGCCGCCGTTGCCGCCGCCTCCTCGATGCTGGCCCTCGCCGCCGTCGCCGGCCCCGCCCGCGCCGACGAGACGCTGGACCTCGTGTCCGGCGTCCCGATCTTCACCGTCGCCGACCTCGGCCGGCCGGGCGCGACCGGCGGCGACCTGAACGTCTTCTCCGCCCCGGTCACGCCCGCCGGCCGCCTGGTCGGCGTGCAGACGGCGCTGCGCGACGGACGCGGCCCGGTCGTGCAGGGCGGGCTCGCGTTCGAGCTGCCCGACGGCCAGATCGTCCTCGAGGGCGTCAGCCGCCTGGCGCCCGGGCCGACCGGCCTCGTGCCGGGACGCGGCTACACGCGCGCCGTCGTCGGCGGCACCGGCCGCTACGCGGGCATGCGCGGCGAGGTCACCTCCACCCGCCTCCCCGACGGCTCCTACGACCAGGACGTGCGCCTGTCGTCCCCGCCGGCGGGCGGCGCGCTCGAGCTGACGCTGTTCGCGGCGCCCCCGACCACGACCGTCCTGGACCACGGCGAGCCCGGCGCCTCGCCCGGCGACCGCACGCTCGTCGACTCGAGGATCCTCGACGCGTCCGGCGCGGAGGTCGGCGTCCTGCTCGGCACGCAGACGGTGATGGCCGTCGAGGGCGACGAGCGCCTCGTGCTCGCCGAGGCGACGTTCCGCCTGCGCGACGGCGACATCGCGATCGGCGGCCTCAGCGGCCACACCGCCGACGGTCGCGGGAACACGATCGGCGTCCAGCACGTGCGCCCGGTCGTCGGCGGCACCGGCGCCTACCGCGGGGCCACCGGCACGGTCACCACGATCCGCCACGACGACGGCCGCTACGAGCAGCGCTTCTCGCTGACCGGCATCTCGCAGCAGACGACGCGCACGCTGCGGTTCGTCGCGGCGCAGGGCCCGGCGTCGCAGGCCGACGTCCCGCCGCCGGGCGCGAGCCTCGGCGACGTGAACGTGTTCGACGCCCCGTTCCGGCGGGGCCGGCGCGTCGTCGGCCGCGTGCGGGGCGTGCAGACCACGGTCGCCCGCGGTGCCACCGGGGAGACGGTCAGCGGCCAGATGACCTTCCAGATCCGCGGCCGCGGCTCGATCGTCGTCGGCGGCCTCGGGCTCTATCCGCGCGGCGGGACCTCGGGCACCGTGCGCAACGTGCCGATCGTGCGCCCGGTGATCGGCGGGACCGGCGAGTTCCTCGGCGCGCGCGGCACCGTGCGCATCGTGCGCCGCGCGGACGGCCGCTACGCGCAGCGGTTCTCGCTGCTGCGCTGACGCAGGTCCGCACCCGTCCGTCTCGAATACACGGCACGCCATGACCATTCATCGGATCCGATCGAAGACGGCGATCCTCGTCGCCGTCTTCGGCGCCACGGCCGGCGCGGCGGCGCTCGCCGACTCGGCCCGCGCCGAGTCCTTCAGCTACGTGACCGACGGCGGGGGCATCATGGCCGTCGACCTCGGCCGTGCCGGGAAGTCGCAGGGCGACCTGTACGTCTTCAGCGGCAACGTGCTCGACGCCGCCACCGGCGCTCAGGTCGGGCGCGTGCTCGGCGAGCAGATCTCGGTCGCGCTCGGCCGGCGCGCCGAGACCGTCCAGGGCTCGCTGACGTTCGAGCTGCCCGACGGGTCGATCGTGGCGGGCGGCCTCAGCCGCTACCCGCTGGACGCCAACGACCTCGTCGTCGGGGCCCGGTTCGTGCGCCCGATCCTCGGCGGCACGGGCCGCTACGCCGGGACGCGCGGCACGCTCACCACGGTGCGCCGCCCGCAGGGCGGCTACGAGCAGCGGTTCGACCTCTCGGATCCGGCCACGACCGGCCAGCGGACGCTCGAGGTCTACAGCCCCGGGGGCGTGACCCAGGTCGACGTGGACACGCCCGGCATCAGCCCGGGCGACCTGTCGGTGCTCGCGGCGCCGCTCAGCGACGCCGGCGGCAGGCCGATCGGCCGCCTGCGCGGCGCGCAGGCGCAGATCACGACCGCCGACGGGCTGCACGTCGCGATCGGCCAGATCACCTACGAGCTGGCCGACGGGAGCATCGTCGTGGGCGGCACCAGCCGGCGCCCGCTCGAGGTCGGCGGCCTCGTGCCCCAGGCGGCGTTCGACCGCGCCGTGCTCGGCGGCACCGGCGCCTACGCGGGCGTGAGCGGCACCGCCACGACCGTCCGCGACGGCGACCGCTACCGCACGACGTTCGCGCTGCGCCCGGGCACCGGCTCGAGCACCGTCCGGCGCGTGACCGTGCGCGCCCGCGGCGTCGCGCGGCCCGTGGACATCGGCGAGGGCGGCCGCACCCCCGGCGACCTGTGGATCTACTCGGTCCCGGTGCGCGGCGACGGCCGCGGCTTCATCCGCGGCGCCCTGGTGGCGGTGCGCGTCGAGGACGGCGCCGAGACGCTCGCCGGCTCGGTCACCGTCGAGCTGCGCGGCCGCGGCCAGATCGTGTTCGGCGGGGTCACGGCCCTCCCGCTCACCGACGCCGCCCGGTTCCGCCGGTCGTTCGACCGCGCCGTGCTGGGCGGCACCGGCGACTTCGCCGGGGCGCACGGCACGGTCCGCACCGTGCGCCGCGGGCACGGCTACCGGATGACGTTCTCGCTCGGCGCGCCCTGACGGAACCGCTCGCGGGAGGCGGCGATCTCCGCGATCGCCTCCTCCTTCGAGTACCAGCCGTCGACGGTGACGTCCTTCTGCTCGAGGTCCTTGTAGACCGAGAAGAAGTGGGAGATCTCGTCCTGGAGCTGCTGGGCGAGGTCGTCGAGGCGCTCGAGGTGGTTCCAGCCGGGGTCCTCGATCGGCACGGCCAGCACCTTGTCGTCGACGCCCTTGTCGTCCTCCATGCGGAACAGGGCGATGGGCTTGACCAGGATGCGGCAGCCCGGGAAGGTCGGCTCGCTGACGCACACCATCACGTCGAGCGGGTCGCCGTCCTTGCTGAGCGTGTCGGGGATGAAGCCGTAGTCGGTCGGATAGACCATCGAGCTGAACAGGAAGCGATCGAGCTTGATCGCGTGCAGCTCGTGGTCGTACTCGTACTTGTTGCGGCTCCCCTTGGGGATCTCGACGATCGCGACGAAGGCGTCTTCAGGCACGTCCATAGAAGGCCACATCATCGCAGCGCCGACGGGCCGAGCCCGTCGGGCAGGTGCAGGGCGAGCATCGCGGCCTGCATCTCGCGGGGTCTGCGGGTCCGCAGGGAGACCAGCACCATCACCGCGAAGGCGAGCGGCACGCTGACCGCGGCGGGCTGGGCCAGGAGGGCGTCGACGGGCCCCTCGGCGAACGACGTGCCGTCCGGATCGGAGGCCAGGCCGACGACGATCGCCCCCGTCGCGGAGGCCGCGCCGGCGACCATCCCGGCCGCGGCGCCGGCGAGCGTCAGGCGCGTCCACCAGATGCCCAGCAGCAGCAGCGGGCAGAACGTCGAGGCGGCCAGCGCGAACGCCCACCCGACGAGCACGCTGATGTCCAGGCCGCGGGCCACGAACGCGAGCACGGCGGGTGCGGCCATGCCGGCGACCGCGGCCACCCGGAAGCGGTTGACGCGCCCGCGCACGCTGCGCCCCGGCCACACGTCGTAGGCGCTGGTGCCGGCGATCGAGACGAGCAGGCCCGACGCCGTGGACATGAACGCGGCGACGGCGCCGGCCGCGACCAGCGCCCCCAGCAGCTCGCCGCCCAGCCCCGGCCAGGCGGCCTCGGGCAATCGCAGCACGACGGAGTCGGTCTCGCCGGTGAGGTACAGCTCGGGCACGAGCACGCGGCCGAGCAGCCCGTACACGGCCGGGAACAGGTAGAAGATCCCCAGCAGGCCCAGCACGCGGACGGTCGTCTGGCGCGCGGCGACGCCGTCGGGGTTGGTGTAGAAGCGGGCGAGGATGTGCGGCAGGCCCATCGTGCCCAGGAACGTCGCCACCAGCAGCGAGTAGACGAACAGCGGCGACGCGGTGCCCCCGCCCGGCGCCACCGGCCGGCTCCACTCGCGCCCCTCCTGGGCGCGCACCCCCTGGGCCACCGGCATCGTCGTCCCCTCCGGCACGACGAGGTCGCCGGCGGGCAGCGTGCGCTCCTCGCCGGCCCGGCCGCGGATGGCCTCGCCGTCGACGTACACGGTCGCCGCGCGCGGGAACGTGACCTGCGCCGGCTGGGAGAGCTCGATGCGGGCGCCGCCATCGGGCGCGGCCGGCAGCTCGCGGCCGAACAGCGCGGCGCGCTCGGGCAGCCCGCCGAGCACGATCAGCAGGATGCAGGCGGGCAGCACGATCGCGAACGTCTTGACCCAGTACTGGTAGGCCTGCACGTACGTGATGCCGCGCATGCCGCCCGAGGCGACGTTCAGCGCCACGACGAGGCCGACGACGACGATCCCGACCCAGTACGGCGCCCCCGTCACCTCGCGCACGGTCAGGCCGGCGCCCTTGAGCTGCGGCACGAGGTACAGGCCGCCGATCGCCAGCACCAGCATGGCGGCGGCCAGGCGGACGGGCCGCCCGCCCAGCCGCGCCTCGGCGAAGTCGGGGATCGTGTAGCTGCCCAGCCGCCGCAGCGGCGCGGCCACGAACAGCAGCAGCGCCAGGTAGCCGGCGGTGAACCCGACCGGCAGCCACAGCGCGCTGGCGCCGAGCTTCATCTCCAGGCCGGCGATGCCCAGGAACGAGGCCGCCGACAGGTACTCGCCGGAGATCGCGGCCGCGTTGAACCACGGCGACACGGCCCGGGAGGCGACGAACAGGTCCGAGGTGGTGCGCGCGAACCGCACGCCGTAGGCGCCCAGGCCGAGCGCGCCGAGCGTGACGGCCGTGATGGCGACGACCGCGATCACGCGTCGTCGTCGCCGCCGACGATCTCGCGGAAGCTCCGCTCGAGGCCGCGGGCGCGGCGCTCGTAGGCGATGCCGAAGCAGACGAAGATCGGGAAGGGCGGCACGGCCACCAGCCACAGCGGGAGCGGGACGCCGAGCGGGCGCACGTCGGCCAGCCCGGGCAGCAGGTACAGGCCCAGCGGCAGCGCCCCCAGCATGCCGCCGAACGCGACGACCGCCAGCACCGACAGCGTGAGCTGCGCGTGGCGCAGCCGGCGCAGGTACAGGACGCCGTGCGGGGTCGCCTCGGCCAGCTCGTCGCGCGGGGTGCGCGGCGGGCGCGGGCGGCTCACACCCCGAGCCTCCGGCGGACCTCGGCCGCGTGGCGGCGGGCCAGCGGGACCTCGCTGCCGTCGTCGAGCACGAGCGTCGACGCTCGCACCTCGACGACCCGCCCCGGGCTGACGAGGTAGGTGCGGTGCGAGCGCACGAAGTCCGGCCAGCGCCGCTCCAGCTCGCCGATCGGGCCGCGCATCAGGAAGCGGCCGTCGTCGGACACCACCCGCACGTAGTCGCCGTAGGCCTGCAGGTAGCGGATCGACGAGCGCCGCAGCAGGCGCGTGCCACCGCCGCGGACCACGTCGACGGGCACGACCTCGTCCTGGGCGCCCTCGGCCGCGCCGGCGCGCGCCTCCTGCACGCGCGCGAGCGCCTCGGCCAGGCGGCCGCGGCTGACCGGCTTGAGCAGGTAGTCCAGCGCGCGCAGCTCGAACGCCTCGACCGCCGCCGTCTCGTAGGCGCTCACGAACACGACCGCGGGCGGGTCGGCGAACGAGCGCAGGATGCGCGCCAGCTCCACCCCGTCCAGGCCGGGCATGCGCACGTCCAGGAACAGCGCGTCGTAGCGGCGCTCGCCGAGGCGGGCCAGCGCCTCGCGCCCGTCGGCGGCGACGTCGGCGTCCTGGACCGCCGGCGCGTCGCGCAGCAGCCGGGCGAGGTCGTCGAGCGCCGGGCGCTCGTCGTCGACGGCGAGGACGATCACGCGGCCCGCACGCCAGCCCGGAACTTCGGAAGGGTCATGGTCACCGCCGTCCCGCCGCCCTCGCGGCCGGAGATCCGCAGCCCGTACTCGTCGCCGAAGCTCGACCGCAGCCGGCCGTCGACGTTGCTGAGCCCGATGCCGCGGCCGGTGCCGGCCAGCGCCGCGCGGGCGCGCTCCTCGCTCATCCCGCACCCGTCGTCGAGGACGCGCAGCTCGACGTCGCCGCCGAGGTCGCGGCCGAGGATCTCGATCGTGCCGCCGTCCGGGCGCCCCTCGACGCCGTGGCGCACCGCGTTCTCGACCAGCGGCTGCACCGACAGGACCGGCACGACCGCCGGCAGCACCTCCGGGGCGACCTGCAGCCGCACGCGCAGGCGGTCGCCGAAGCGGGCGCGCTCCAGCCGCAGGTACTTCTCGACGTACCCGAGCTCGTCGGCGATCGTCACGTACGGCCGCTCGCCGCGGAACGCGTAGCGGGTGAACTCGGCGAACTCGGTCAGCAGCTCGCGCGCCTCCTCGGGATCGCTGTGGATGTGGCTGGCGACCGCGGCGAGCGCGTTGTAGACGAAGTGCGGGGAGATCTGCGCCCGCAGCGCGCGCAGCTCGGCGCGCGCCAGGCGCTCCTCCTGCGCGTCGAGCACGGCCAGCTCGAGCTGCGCGGAGACGAGGCTGGCCGCCTCCCCCACGACCCGCGCGTCCTCGACGCCGAGCCGGTGCCCGTCGGCCCACGCGGCCACGAGGCTGCCGATGCGGGCGTCGCCCACCTGCAGCGGCGCGACGACCGCGGCCCGCAGCGGGCACGCCTCGTCGCGGCAGCGCAGGCGCGGCTCGACGTGGACGCGGTCGTCGCGGCCCTCGCCGACGAGCGAGGACAGCGGGCGCCCGGCGTGGTGGTCGGCGCCCGCCCCGCTCATCGCCAGGAGCGTCTCGCGGTCGGCGAGCGCGACCGCGTCGGCCTGCACGAGCGCGCGCAGATGCCCGACGGCGCGCTCGGCGTTCTCGGCCGTCAGCCCGCCGCGCAGGTGCGGCAGCGTCGCGGTGGCCGCGTGCACGGCCGCCTGCATCGCCTGGCCCTGCGGGTTGAGCACCCGTCGTGGGGCCAGCAGGAGCCGCGCCGCCGCCCCCACGGAGACGGCGATGACGATCCCGAGCACGACACCGAGTGCGACGTCCATGGCCTCCTTCCCCTCTGAACGCGAGCGTACCCGCCATCGGCGCAGATCAGCCACACCGCTCGTCGGCGATCCGGCGCCGTTCGTCGTCCAGCGCCGCCCGCCCGTCGAACCGCCCCTGGGCCGCCCCTCCGGCGGTGGGTACAAGCCGCCCGTCCGATCACCTTTGAGGGGAGGAGTGGTCTCATGTCCGTGCCCGCAGGCGGGCAGATGCGCATCGACTGGGAGGCCGTCGAGCGCGCGCCCGAGTTCCAGGAGCTGGTGAGGCGGCGCAAGCGCTTCGTGGTCCCGGCGACGATCTTCTTCCTCGTCTGGTACCTGGGCTTCATCGTCCTGGCCGGCTACGCCCCCGGCTTCATGGGCGAGTCGATCTACCAGGGCTTCACCGTCGGGTATCTGATCGCCCTCACCCAGTTCGTCATGGTCTGGTGGCTGGCGACCTGGTACATCCGCAAGTCCGACCGCGAGTTCGACCCGCTGCGCGCCGCGGCCGCGGCGCAGGCCCAGCGCGACGTCGACCAGCAGCGCGCCGACCACGCGGCGCGCTTCCAGCCCGGTGAGGGGGACGTCCGATGAGGCCGATCTTCGCCGAGGTCAACGTCGAGGCCGTCCTCATCTTCGGCCTCGTCGTCGCGATCACGCTCGGCATCACCTACTGGGCGTCCAAGCGGGTGCGCAGCGCCACCGACTTCTGGGCGGCCGGGCGCGGCATCAGCGGCCCGCAGAACGGCTTCGCGATCGCCGGCGACTACATGTCGGCGGCCTCGTTCCTGGGCATCGCCGGCCTGATCTTCCTGTACGGGTTCGACGGGTTCCTGTACTCGGTCGGCTTCCTCGTCGCGTTCCTGACCGTGCTGTTCCTGCTGGCCGAGCGCATGCGCAACGCCGGCAAGTTCACGATCGCCGACGTGCTGTCGTTCCGGCTGCGCGAGCGGCCGGCGCGCGTGGCGGCGGCGACCGGCACGCTGGCCGTGGCCGCCTTCTACCTGATCGCGCAGATGGTCGGCGCGGGCGCGCTCATCCAGGCGCTCGTCGGCATCGACTACAACCTCGCGATCCTGCTCACGGGCCTGTTCATGCTGACCTACGTCGTGTTCGGCGGCATGATCGCCACGACGTGGGTGCAGATCATCAAGGCCGTCATGCTGATGGCCGGCGCGATCGGCCTGTCGATCCTCGTGATGAACCGGGTCGGCTGGAACCCGATCGAGCTGTTCAACCGGGCCGAGGAGCAGGCCGGCGGCGGGTCGTTCTCGCTGGCGCCGGGCGCGCTCTACACGAGCCCGATCGACACGGTCTCGCTGGGCCTGGCGCTCGTGCTCGGCACCGCGGGCCTGCCGCACATCCTGATGCGCTTCTTCACGGTCCCGACCGCGAAGGCGGCGCGCAGCTCCGTGCTGTGGGCGGTCGTGCTGATCGGCGCCTTCTACATCATGACCACCGCTCTGGGCTTCGGCGCGCGGGCGTTCCTGGGCGAGGGCGGCGTCGAGGCGGCCGGCGCGGGCGCCAACCTGGCGGCCCCGAACCTGGCCCAGTTCCTGGGCGGCGGCGCCGGCACGCTCGGCGGCGACGCGCTGCTGGCGATCATCGCGGCGATCGCGTTCGCCACGATCCTCGCCGTGGTCGCCGGCCTGGTGATCAGCGCGTCCGGCGCGGTGGCCCACGACCTGTGGTCCAACGTCGTGCGCAAGGGCAAGGACTCCGAGCACGAGGAGGTCCTCGTGGCGCGGATCGCGGCCGTGGCGATCGGCCTGATCGCGATCGCGATCGCCGTCGGCGGCGGCAAGGACCTGAACGTCTCGTTCATGGTCGGGCTCGCGTTCGCGGTGGCGGCCAGCGCCAACTTCCCGGCGCTCGTGCTCGCCCTGGGCTGGCAGCGCTTCAACACCGTCGGCGCGGTGACGGGCGTGATGGTCGGCACGTTCTCGTCGATCTTCCTCGTCCTGATCTCGCCGAAGGTGTGGCCCGGACCGGACTCGGAGGGCGGCCTGTTCTCGTTCTACGACCTCGCCAACCCGGGGATCATCTCGATCCCGCTCGGCTTCCTGGCCTGCTGGGCCGGCACGATGCTGAGCAAGGAGCGCGGCAACGAGCGGTCGTTCCACGAGCTGTACGTGCGCTCCGAGACCGGCCTCGGCGCGGAGGTCGCGCCGGCGGCCTCGCCGGTGCCGTCGCAGGAGGGCACGAGGATCCCGACCTCGGCATGATGTCGGGCACGTAGAACGCACACGAGGAGGAGGAGGAGAACACGGCCATGGCGACCGATCTGGAGCACGAGCTGGCGGAGCTGCTCGACGTCGAGACGTTCCCGCCGGGAGAGGCGTTCCGTGGCCGTGCGCTCATCACCGACGACGCCGAGCACCGGCGGGCGGCGCAGGACCCGCCCGCCTGGTGGCTCGAGCAGGCCCGGGCGCTGTCGTGGTTCCGCGAGCCGACCGTCGCGCTCGACGACAGCGACCCGCCGTTCTACAGGTGGTTCACCGACGGGACGCTGAACGCGTCGGTGAACTGCCTGGACCGCCACGTCGAGGCGGGGCTGGGCGACCGCGTCGCGTTCCACTGGCGCGGCGAGGAGGGCGAGTCGCGCGACGTGACGTACGCGGAGCTGCTGGCCGACGTCCAGCGCTGCGCCAACGCGCTCAAGGCGCACGGCATCGGCAAGGGCGATGTCGTCGGGATCTTCCTGCCGATGATCCCCGAGGTCGTCGTGGCGATGCTGGCGTGCGCGCGGATCGGCGCCCCGCACAACGTCGTGTTCGGCGGCTTCAGCGCCGAGTCGGTGCGCGAGCGGATGGAGTTCTCGCAGGCCAAGGCGCTGATCACCGTCGACGGCGCGCGGCGCAAGGGCCGCACCGCGCCGATCAAGCAGCAGGTCGACGACGTCGGCATGCCGGTGGGGACGACGTTCGTCGTGCGCCACACCGGGATCGACTGCCCGATGGGCGACGGCGACGTGTGGTTCGACGAGGCGCTGGCGGCGGCCGACCCGGTGTGCCCGCCCGAGGAGCTCGAGGCCGAGCACCCGCTCTACATCCTGTACTCGAGCGGCTCGACGGCCAAGCCGAAGGGCATCCTGCACACCACCGGCGGCTACCTGACCCAGGTCGCGTGGACGCACCGGTACGTGTTCGACCTCAAGCCCGAGGAGGACGTGTTCTGGTGCTCGGCCGACGTCGGCTGGGTCACCGGCCACAGCTACATCGTCTACGGGCCGCTGGCCAACGGGGCGACGTCGGTGATGTACGAGGGCGCGCCCGACTACCCCGACAAGGACATCTGGTGGAAGCTGTGCGACGAGCTCGGCGTCACGATCTTCTACACCGCCCCGACCGCGATCCGCGCGTGCATCAAGTGGGGTGAGCAGTACCCGCAGCGCCACGACCTCTCCAAGCTGCGGCTGCTGGGGTCGGTCGGCGAGCCGATCAACCCGAAGGCCTGGCTCTGGTACCACAAGGTCATCGGCGGCGAGCGCTGCCCGATCGTCGACACCTGGTGGCAGACCGAGACCGGCGGGATCATGATCACGACGCTGCCGGGCGCCCAGGCCACCAAGCCCGGCTCGGCCGGCACCCCGCTGCCCGGCATCGCCGCGCGGGTCGTCGACGACGGCGGCGAGGAGGTCGCGCGCGACACCCAGGGCTACCTGACGCTGACCCAGCCGTGGCCGGGGATGCTGCGCACGCTTTACAAGGACGACGACCGGTTCGTGGCGACGTACTGGGAGAAGTTCGGGCCGCGCACGTACTTCGTCGGCGACGCGGCGCGCCAGGACGCCGACGGCTACTTCTGGGTGATCGGGCGCGTCGACGACGTGCTCAACGTCTCCGGCCACCGCATGAGCACGGCCGAGATCGAGAGCGCGATCGTGTCACACGCGAAGGTCGCCGAGGCCGCCGTGATCGGCCAGACCGACGAGGACACCGGCCAGTCGGTGACCGCGTTCGTCACGCTCGAGGGCGACCTGGACGGCAGCGACGAGCTCGTCGCCGAGATCCGCGAGCACGTGGCGATGCGCATCGGCAAGCTCGCGCGGCCCAAGCGCATCATCTGGTCCGACGACCTGCCCAAGACGCGGTCGGGCAAGATCATGCGCCGGCTGCTGCGCGACATCGCCGAGGGCCGCGCGCTGGGCGACGTCACGACGCTGCGCGACCCGGACGTGATGGCGCAGCTCGAGGAGCGCGTGAAGGAGCTGCAGGCCGAGGGCGAGTAGCCCCGGGCGTCAGGCGTCCGGGACGGCGACCTCGGCCTCGGCCTTGCGGATGATCGCGCGGCCGTTCTGCTCGACGACGATGTCGACGGTGGCGACGCCGTCGACCTCGTCGCGCACGGTCGAGGTGACGGTCAGCTCGGCCTCCGGCACGCCCATGCCCCGGAACGTCACCTCCAGGCGGCGCAGGGCGGCCGGGCCGCCGGCCGCCTCGGTCTGGGCGCGGGCGCACTGGGCCATCATCCACAGGCCGTGGAGGATCTTCCCGGGCAGGCCGACCGACGCGGCGAACTCGTCGTCGAGGTGGATCGGGTTGAAGTCGCCCGAGGCGCCCGCGTAGCGGTAGGTCAGGTAGCGGTCCGGGGTGACCGTGAGCGTCGGGATCTCCATCAGGCGGCCCTCACGACGTTCATCCAGCGTCCCACGCACACCTCCGCGCCGTCCTGGTTCACCGACCGCGTCTCGAACGTGAAGAAGCCGTTGCCGGCGCGCTCGGAGACCTCGACGAGCGTCGCGGTGGTGGTGATCTCGTCGCCCGCCACCACGAGCCCGTTCCACGTGAACTCCTGGCCGCCGTGCACGAGCCGGGAGAAGTCGATCCCGACCTCGGGGTCGAACATCGCGGGCGCCAGCGACGGCATCGCGTAGACGACGGCGAACATCGGCGGGGCGACGAGGTCGGGGTGGCCGGCCGCGCGGGCGGCCTCGACGCGGTGGTGCAGCGGGTCGGTCTCCCCGACGGCCCGCGCGAACTCGCGGATCTTCTCGCGCCCGACCGCGTAGGTCACGGTCGGGAAGCGCTTGCCGACGGCGCCGGTGTTGACGGGCATGGGCCCGCATCCTGCCACGTCGGCGCGGCGACGGTGACCCGGGCGCGCTGGGTCGCCGCGACGCAGGCGAGGACGGCCGCGGCGGCGACGAGCGTGCCGGGCCCGACGTGCTCGCCGAGGATCAGCGCCGACCACAGCAGGGTCAAAAGCGGCTGGGCGAGCTGCACCTGGCTGATGCGCGCGACGCCCCCACGGGCCAGGCCCGCGTACCAGGCGAAGAAGCCCAGGAACATCGACACGGCGCTGACGTAGGCGAACCCGAGCCAGGCGTCGAGCGGCGCGTCGCCGGCCCCGGTCGTGGTCGCGGCGGCGATCGCGATCGAGACGGGCGCGGACAGCACGAGCGCCCAGCAGATCGTGCGCGCGCCGCCCAGCTCGCGCGCGAGGGCGCCGCCCTCGGCATACCCGAGCGCGCACAGCACGACGGCGGCCAGCAGCCAGGCGTCGGCCAGGCCGAGGCTGCCGGCGCCCTGGGCGAGCGTGAACGCGAGCACGACGGCCATGCCCGCGAGCGCGGCGGCCCAGAACGCGCGGCTGGGGCGCTCGCCGCCGCGCAGGACGGCGGCGACCGCGGTCGCGGCGGGCAGCAGCGCGATCACGACCGCGCCGTGCGAGGCGTCGACGCTCTGCATCGCCAGCGAGGAGAACAGCGGGAAGCCGGCGACGACCCCGGCGGCGACGATCGCCAGGCGCCGCCACTGGACGCGCGTCGGCCACGGCGCGCGCGTGATCGCCAGCACGGCGACCGCCAGCAGCGCGGCGACGACCGCGCGGCCGAACGCGACGAACCACGGGTCGAGCGCCTCGACCGCGACCTTGGTGGCCGGCAGGGAGAACGAGAAGCCGAGCACGCCGAGGGCGCCGAGCGCGGCCCCGGAGGCGGCGGCGCGGGTGCCGGCCGTTACCCGCGACCCCGCAGAAGCGTTACTCTCAGCGCTCATGCCCGAGGATAACGCTTCCGCCGTCCTCGCGGAGCTGCGGTCCGCCGCCGAGGCGGGCCCCGCCGGGGCGCGCCTGCCGTCGGTGCGCGAGCTGGCCCGCCGCCACCGCGCCAGCCCGGTCACCGTCCAGCGGGCGCTGGCGACGCTCGCCGCCGAGGGCCTCGTCGAGCCCCGACCGGGCCGCGGCACGTTCGTCGCGCCGCCCCGCCCGGCCCCCGCCGCCGAGCCCGACCTCGACTGGCAGGCGCTCGCGCTCGGCGACGCCGCCGTCGACGCCGGCGGCCTCGACGCGCTCCTCTCCCTCCCCGGCCCGGGCGCGATCGCGCTGTCCAGCGGGTTCCCCGACGAGGCGCTGCAGCCGCGCGGCGCGCTCGCGGCCGCGGCCGCGCGCGCGGCCCGCCGCCCGGGCGCGTGGGGCCGCATCCCGCTCGAGGGCTCCGAGACCCTGCGGACCTGGTTCGCGCGCGAGGCGGGCGGGCGCCTGCGCGCCCACGACCTCGTCATCTGCTCCGGCGGCCAGGCCGCGCTGGGGACCGTGCTGCGGGCGCTCGCCCGCCCCGGCGACGCGCTCGTCGTCGAGTCGCCGACCTACAACGGGGCGCTGGCGGCCGCGCGCACGGCGGGCCTGCGGATCGTGCCGGTGCCCAGCGACGCCGACGGCGTGCGGCCCGAGCTGCTGGAGGAGGCGCTGCGCCGGTCCGGCGCGCGGCTGGCGTTCCTGCAGCCGACGTTCGCCAACCCGCACGGCGCGACGCTCAGCCCGGCGCGGCGCGCCGAGGTCCTCGCGGTGGCCGAGGCGGCGGGCGCGTTCCTGGTCGAGGACGACTGGGCCCGCGACCTCGCCCTCGACGGCGACGCCCCGCCGCCGCTGGCCGCCGCCGACGAGCACGGGCACGTCGTGTACGTGCGGTCGCTGACGAAGTCGGCGGCGCCCGGACTGCGCGTCGCCGCGCTCGGCGCCCGCGGCCCGGCCGCGGCGCGGCTGCGCGCCGCCCGCGTCGTCGACGACTTCTTCGTCTCCGGCGTGCTCCAGGAGACGGCGCTCGAGCTCGTCTCCGCGCCGGCCTGGCCGCGGCACCTGCGGGCGCTGCGGGCCGCGCTGCGCGAGCGCCGCGACGCGCTGGCGGCCGCGGTGCGCGAGCACCTCCCCCAGGCCCGCCTGGCCCCGATCCCGCGCGGCGGCCAGCACCTGTGGGCGCAGCTCCCCGACGGCGTCGACGACCTCGCGCTCGTGCGCCGCGCGGCCGCCGCCGGCGTCGTCATCCACCCGGGCCGGATGTGGTTCCCGGCCGACCCGCCCGGGACGTTCGTGCGCCTCAGCTACGGCGGCGCGCCCGCCGCGGACCTCGTCGAGGGCGTCCGCCGGCTCGCTCAGACGATGGCGGGATAGATGCCGCCGTCCACGGACCACGGAGCGCCGGCGACGCCGGAGGCGAGCTCCGAGCACAGCACGACCGCCACGCGGGCGACCTCGTCGACCTCCAGCGCGCGGCCGATCGGCAGCCGCTCGCCCTGGGCGCGCAGCACCTCCTCGCGCGAGACGCCGCGCCGCTGCGCGAGCTGGTCGGCCAGGCCCCCCTCGCCGGTCCAGCCCTCGCTCAGCGCCATCCCCGGCGCGAGCGCGTTCACGCGCACGCCCTGGGCCGCGTAGCGGTCGGCGAACGCGCGCGACAGCGAGAGCTGCGCCGCCTTCGTCACCGAGTAGGACATCGCCAGCGTCCCCGACGGGCGCTTGCCCGACGACGACGAGACGTTCACGACCCGGCCCCAGCCGGCCGCGGCCATCTTCGGGCACGCGGCCCGCATCAGCCGCATCGACGCCATCACGTGCAGGTCCCAGTCGCGCTGCCACTCGGCGTCGGTCAGCTCGTCGAGGTCGCGGATCTCGGCGTAGCCGGCGTTGTTGACGAGCACGTCGACCGAGCCGAGCTCGCGCTCGCAGGCCGCGACGATCGCCTCCGCGGCGGCCGGGTCGGTGACGTCGGCGGCGTGCCAGGCGGCGCCGATCTCCCGCGCGGCCGCCGCCAGCGCCGCCTCGCCGCGGGCGACGAGCAGCACCCGGGCGCCCTCCTGCGCGAGCAGCCGCCCGATCGCCAGGCCGATCCCCTTCGACGCGCCGGTGACGATGCAGGCGCGTCCCTGCAGTCCGAGGTCCATGCGCGTCAGGGTGTCACACGTATCGCCGCGCGGCGCGCTCCGCGGAGGCCCCGTACCCGCCGCCGAACAGGACGGCGTGCACGAGCAGCGGGAAGAGCTGGTACAGCGCGACGCGCTCGGCGTGGCCGTCGGCGAGCGGATGCGCCTCCGCGTACGCGTCGAGCACCCGCGGGCCGGGCGCGCCGAACAGCGCGAGCATCGCCAGGTCGACCTCGCGGTGGCCGCCGTGGGCGGCCGGGTCGATCAGCCACGGGCGCCCGTCGGCGCCGGCGAGCACGTTGCCGCTCCACAGGTCGCCGTGCAGGCGCGCGGGCGGCTCGGGCGGGCCGGCGAGCTCGTCGATGCGCTCGCACACGCGCGCGACCGCGTCCGCCCCGGAAGCCGACAGCGCACCGCGGTCGCGGGCCGCCGCCGCCAGCGGCGCCAGGCGCCGCTGCGCGTAGAACGCCGGCCAGTCGGCCGCCGGCTCGTTGGACAGCACGACGGCGCCCAGGCGCAGCGGCCACGGCGCGCCGAACGCGTCGGCCCCCGCGCCGTGCAGGGCGGCCAGCCCGCGGCCCAGCTCCTCCTCCCCGGCCGCGTCCAGGCGGCCGGCGTCGATCCACTCGAGCGCCAGGAAGCGGTCGTCGCAGGCCAGCACGCGCGGCACGCGCAGCGCGCCCGCCTCGGCCAGCCAGGCCAGGCCGCGCGCCTCGGTCGCGAACTCGCCGGGCGCCGCGCCCGCGCGCGTCTTCACGAACGCGCGCCCGCCGCCGGCCAGCTCGACCGCCCACGCGTCGTTGAGGTCGCCGCCCGCCACGGGCCGCGCGGCGGCGACCGGCCCGAGCGCGTCCTCGAGCCCGGGCGGCAGGCTCATGCGCGGGCGGCGCGGATCTCGTCCAGCAGGCCCCGGCAGGCCGCCTCGACCAGGTCGAGCACGTGGTCGAACCCGCGCGGGCCGCCGTAGTAGGGGTCGGGCACGTCGAGGTCGGGCGCGCCGGCCGACGACGGGTCGAACTCGCGCAGCAGCCGCACCTTCTCGCGCGCCTCGGCGTGCGGCGCGATCGCGTGCAGCTCGCGCAGGTTGTCGCGGTCCATCGCCAGCAGCAGGTCGAACGCCTCGAAGTCCTCGGCGCGCACCTGGCGCGCCGTGCCGGTCAGCTCCGTCCCGCGCCGGCGGGCGGCCTCGGTGGCGCGCGGGTCGGGCGGCTCGCCGGCGTGCCAGCCGCCGGTCCCGGCGCTGTCGATGACGACCTCGCCGTCGAGGCCGGCGTCGCGCAGCATCCGCGCCATCACGCCCTCGGCGGTCGGCGAGCGGCAGATGTTGCCCATGCACACGAACAGGATTCGCACGCCGCGCAGGGTACGAGAGCCGCTACGCGATCAGCCGCGCGGCCAGGTCCGGCGCGGTGCGCTCGAGCTCGTCGGCGAACGCGGCGCGGCCGTAGTGCCAGCCCTGGCCGAAGTCGCAGTCGAACTCGGCGGCGGCCAGCTCCTGGTCGGGGCGCTCGATCCCCTCGGCGACGACGAGCAGGTCGAAGCTGCGGGCCATCTGGGTGACCGCGCGGACGATCGCCCAGTCCCCCGCGCTGAGGAACGCGCGGTCGAGCTTCAGCGTGTGGAACGGGAAGTCGCGCAGCACCGACAGCGACGACTGGCCGGTCCCGAAGTCGTCGAGCACGAGGTGGACGCCGAGCTCGCGCAGGCCCATGAGGACCTCGGCGGCGCGGCCGGGGTCCTCCAGCAGCGCGGTCTCGGTCACCTCGACGCAGAAGCGGCGCGGGTCGAACCGGTGACGGGCGAGCGCGTCGCGGACGTCCTCGACGAGCGTGCCGTGGGCCACCTGGCGCCAGGAGACGTTGACGCCGACCATCACCCGGTCGAGCACCGCCACGCCGCGGCGGCGCCAGTCGGCCCCCTGGCGGGCCGCCTCGTCGATCACCCAGCGGCCGAGCTCGTGGATGATCCCGCTGTCGGTCGCCAGGCCGATGAACTGGTCGGGCCCCAGCAGGCCGCGCTCGGGGTGGCGCCAGCGCACGAGCGCCTCGACGCCGGCGACCTCCTGGCGCCGCAGCGACACGATCGGCTGGTAGGCGAGCACGAGCTGCCCGCGCTCGACCGCGTGGCGCAGGTCGGCCAGCAGCCCGACGTGCTCGAGCGTCTGCGTGCGCATGGTCGCGTCGAACAGCTCGTAGCGGCCCTTGCCGCGCGACTTGGCCCGGTACATCGCCACGTCGGCGTCGCGCAGCAGCGCCTCGGGGTCCGAGCACGTCTCGGGGCCGGCGAGCGCGATCCCGATCGAGGCGGTCGGGACGAACTGGCTGGGCCCCAGGTCGACGGGCTCGGCGAACGCCTCCAGCAGCCGGTCGGCGACCGCCAGCACCTCGGACGGGTCGCCGAGGCCCTCGCACAGCACGACGAACTCGTCGCCGCCGAAGCGCGCGAGCGTGTCGATCGCCCGCAGCGCGCCGCGCAGCCGCGGCGCGAGCGTGCGCAGCAGCCGGTCGCCGGCCTGGTGGCCGAGCGTGTCGTTGACGTGCTTGAAGTCGTCGAGGTCGCAGAACAGGACCGCCAGGGTGGAGCCGTCGCGACGCGAGCGCGCCATCGCGTGGCGCAGGCGGTCGAGCACGAGCGCCCGGTTGGGCAGGTGCGTGAGCGGGTCGTGCAGCGACTGGTGGCGGAGGTTGCGCGCGGCGGCGAAGCGGCGGATGCAGCCGGTGAGGATCGTGGCGATCGAGGTGAGGAACGCGATGTCGTCGGTGGTGAACGCGCGCCGGTGGGTGGCGTGGACGGTGAGCGCCCCGTACGCCCCGTCGTCGCCCTCGCCCGCGATCGGGACGCTCATGCCGCTGGCGACCCCGTGGGACCGCAGCACCTCGGTCGTGAAGCGCGTCTCGGTCGCCACGTCCTCGAGGATCACCGGCGTGTCGGCGGCGACGGTGAAGGCGATGTGGGAGCTGGTCGGGTCGTCGTCGACGAGCACGCCCCGCCACGGCCAGCCGACCGTGGCGACCATCCGCAGGCCGCCGTCGGGCTCGCCGGCGCAGATCGCGGCGTGCTCCACCTCGCAGGTGGCGGCCACCACGCTGACGGCGGCGTCGAGCACCGCGCCGAGGTCGTCCTCGGTCAGCGCGCGCTGGCCCAGCCACGCGGCGGCGGTCTGCTGGGCGAGCCGCAGCTCCGCCGCGCGACGCGCCGCCCGCTCGGCGGTGACGTCCTCGAGCTGGGCGACGTAGTGGCTGGGCCGGCCGTCGTCGTCGCGCACGGGCGAGGCGGTCAGGTGCGTCCACAGGGGCGCCCCGTCGGCGCGGCGGCAGCGCAGCTCGCGGCGCCCGCTGGCGTCGCCGCGCAGGAGCGCGGACAGCTCCTCGCGCGAGAGCGCGTCGTCGGGGTCGACGAGCTCGCGCATCGGGCGGCCGACGAGCTGCGCCTCGTCGAGGCCGGTGAGGCGGCACAGCGCCGCGTTGACCTGCCCGATCGTCAGGTCGGCGTCGTAGAGCGCCATCGCGACGGCCGAGTCCTCGAACACGGAGCGGAAGCGCCGCTCGGCCTCGCGCAGGAGCCGCTCGCCGCGCTTGCGGGCGTCGACGTCGGCGACGTGCGTGAGCACGTAGAGCGGCGTGCCGTCGCTGTCGCGGACGAGCGACGCGCTCAGCTCCACCCACACGGTCGTCCCGTCGTCGCGGTGCAGCTCCAGCTCGTCCTGGTAGGCGGGGCGGCGGCCGCGCAGCAGGGCGACCCAGGCGGCGCGCACCTCCTCGCGCCGGTCGGGCGCGACGAAGTCGGTCGCGTTGCGGGTGACGAGCTCGCTGGGCGCGACGTGCAGGATGCGGCACAGGGCCGCGTTCACGCGCAGCGGGCGGCCCGCGTCGGCCTCCTGCACGCCGGTGAGCGCCATCCCGATCGGCGCCTCCTCGAAGGCGGTGCGGAAGCGGCGCTCGGCCTCCCAGCTCTCGGTGACGTCCTGGATCTGGGCGACGACGTACAGCGGCTCGCCGTTCACGTCGCGCACGACCGAGGCGATGTTGCGGCCCACGAACGTCGTCCCGTCGACGCGCACGTACCGTCGGTCGCGCGCGACCGTGGCGAAGCGGCCGGAGAGGAGGCCCTCCCAGTCCTCAGCGCCCGCCGCGAGCTCGTCGGGGTGCAGGTAGGTCACCGGCGAGACCCCGACGATCGCCTCGGCGGGCGCGCGCAGCATGCGGCAGAAGGCGGCGTTGACGCGCAGCACGCGGCCGTCGTCGCCGGGCACCACGCTGTTGATCGTCATGCCCAGGGGCGCGTCGTCGAAGAGGCGCGCGAACGGCTCGTCGACCGTGCGCAGCAGCGCCTCGGCCTCGCGCCGGTCGGTCACGTCCTCGAGCTGGCTGAAGATCGCCTCGGGCCGGCCGTCGGGGCCGTAGGCGATCGAGCTCAGCACGCGGGTGTGGACGACGGTGCCGTCCGGGCGCAGGTAGCGCTTCTCGAAGACCATCCGGTCGCCGCCCTCGCCGAGCACGCGCAGGCGGTCGCCGCTGGCGGGCCGGTCGTCGGGGTGCGTGATGTCCAGGACCGAATGCCCGACGAGCTCGGAGGCCGGGCGGCCGAGCATGCGGCAGAGCGCGTCGTTGACCTCGACCCAGCGGCCCTCGAGATCGACGACCGCCATGCCGAGCAGGCTCCCCGCAAACGCTCGACCCAGCGTCTCCACCGCGCGCACGGGAAGATCATCGACGGCCGCGCTCCGAGCCTTGAGCGCTCGACGCGCAGGTGGGCGCGCAGGCGTCAGTCGCCGACTTCGAGAACCGCCAGGAACGCCTCCTGCGGCACCTCGACGCGACCGACCTGCTTCATCCGCTTCTTGCCCTCCTTCTGGCGCTCGAGCAGCTTGCGCTTGCGGGAGATGTCGCCGCCGTAGCACTTGGCCGTGACGTCCTTGCGGTAGGCCTTGACCGTCTCGCGAGCGACGATGTGGGAGCCGATCGCGGCCTGGATCGGCACGTCGTACTGCTGGCGGGGGATCAGCTTGCGCAGCTTCTCGGTCAGCGTGCGGCCGAACTCGTACGCCTTGTCGCGGTGGACGATCATCGACAGGGCGTCGACGGGGTCGCCGGCGAGCAGCACGTCGAGCTTGACGAGGTTGCTGGGGCGCATGCCGATCAGCTCGTAGTCCAGCGACGCGTAGCCGCGGGTGCGCGACTTGAGCTGGTCGAAGAAGTCGAGCACGATCTCGGCCAGCGGCAGGTCGTAGCTGATCTGGACGCGGTCGGCGCTCAGGTAGTGCATGCCGGAGTGCTCGCCGCGCCGGTCCTGGCACAGCTCCATGACGGCGCCGACGTACTCCTTGGGCGTGAGGATCGACGCGCGGATGTACGGCTCGCGGACCTCGGCGATGCGTGCCGGGTCGGGCATGTCGCTCGGCGCGTGGATGTCGAGCTCCTCGCCGTTGGTGAGCGTCACCTCGAAGCCCACCGACGGCATCGTCGCCATCAGCTCCAGGTCGTACTCGCGCTCCAGCCGCTCGCGGACGATGTCCATGTGCAGCAGGCCGAGGAAGCCGCAGCGGAAGCCGAAGCCGAGCGCGTCCGACGTCTCGGGCTCCCAGCTCAGCGCGGCGTCGTTGAGGGTGAGCTTCTCCAGCGCGTCGCGCAGGTCCGGGTAGTCGTCGGAGTTGATCGGGAACAGGCCGCAGAACACCATCGGCTTGACGTCGCGGTAGCCGGGCAGCGGCTCGGACGCCGGATTGGACCTGGTGGTCAGCGTGTCGCCGACGCGCAGCTGCGTGACGTCCTTGATGCCGGTGATCACGTAGCCGACCTCGCCGACCGTGAGCCGGTCGACGGGCGTCATCTTCGGCGTGAAGAACCCGATGTCGTCGATGTCGGCCTGGGTGCCGGCGGCCATCGCGCGGATCGCCTCGCCCTTGGTGAACGTGCCGTCGACGACGCGGATGTAGGCGACGACGCCGCGGTACTGGTCGAACTCGGAGTCGAAGATCAGCGCGCGGGGCGGCGCGTCGGGATCGCCCTCGGGCGGCGGGATGCGCTGGACGATCGCCTCGAGCACCTCGTCGACGCCCTCGCCGGTCTTGCCGGAGATGCGGATCATGCCGTCGGCCGGCTCGCCGATCAGGTCGGCGACCTCCTCGGCGACGCGCTCGGGCTCGGCGCCGGGCAGGTCGATCTTGTTCAGGCAGGGCACGAGCTCGAGGCCCGCCTCGACGGCCAGGTAGGCGTTGGCGACGGTCTGCGCCTCGACGCCCTGCGAGGCGTCGACGACGAGCACGGCCCCCTCGCATGCGGCCAGGGCGCGCGACACCTCGTAGGTGAAGTCGACGTGGCCGGGCGTGTCGATGAGGTGGAGCTGGTAGGTCTCGCCGTCGCGGGCGGTGTAGAAGACGCGCACGGCCTGGGCCTTGATCGTGATGCCGCGCTCGCGCTCCAGGTCCATCGAGTCGAGGAGCTGCTCGCGCATCTCACGGTCGGAGACCGTGTGCGTCATCTGCAGGATGCGGTCGGCCAGCGTCGACTTGCCGTGGTCGATGTGGGCGACGATCGAGAAGTTGCGGATGTGCTCGCGGTCGACGGACATGGCGGCCCCTGATCGTAGGGCCCGCCGGACGGGGCTCAGGCGCGCAGGCGCCGCAGCAGCAGGTCGCGGACCTGACGCGCCTCCGCCATCCCCATCCACAGCACCGACCAGGCGTAGACGGCGACGCCGGCGGCGGCGGCGAGCCCCACGGAGATGACCTGCGCGACGAGCGAGCGTCCGAGGACGTCGTCGACGAGGGCCCACACCAGGTAGGCGACGAGCCCCAGCAGCGCGGCCGCGACCGTCATGGCCGCCATGTGGATCACCGTGGAGCGGCCCTCGATGCTGCCGCCCAGCAGCGGGCGCAGCAGCCAGGCGAGGAGGATCGTGGTGGCGAAGTTCGAGGCGACGGTGCCGATCACGAGGCCGGCGATGCCCAGCGGCTTGTACAGCGCGAGGCTGACCGCGAGGTTCACGACGAGGCTGCCGACCGCCACCGCCGTCGGCAGCCACGTGCGCTGGAGGCTGAAGAACGTGCGCGTGAGCAGCAGGTTCATGCCCGAGAACGGCAGGCTGAACGCGAACCAGAACAGCGCCTCGGCGACGAGCTGGGTCGACTCCGCGCCGAACTCGCCGCGCTGGTAGACGAGCCGCGTGATCGGCGTGGCGAGCGCCAGCGTGAACGCCGCCGACGGGATCAGCAGCAGCGAGATCTGGCGCAGGCCGACCGCCATCGTCGCGCGCAGGCCGTCGAGGTCGGAGCGGGCGGCGAAGCGGGAGAGCGTCGGGAACAGCACGGTCGCGATCGCGACGCTGAAGACGCCCTGGGGGAGCATGTAGACGCGGAACGCGGCGTCGATCGCGCGCGGGGCCTGCTCGGACACGAGCGAGCCGAGCGCCGAGTTGATGAAGACGTCGAAGTTGATGATCCCCAGGCCGATCGTCACCGGGGCCATCAGCAGCAGGACGCGCTTGACGCGCGGGTCGCGCAGGTCGAAGGCGAGCGCGAAGTGGAAGCCGAGCCGCCGCAGGACCGGAAGGCACATCGCGAACTGGACGCCGGTCGCGACGAGGACGCCGATCGCGTAGGCGTACATCTCGTCCTGGCCGTCGAAGAACGGGCGCAGGACGACCAGCAGGACGATGATCACGACGTTCCACACCAGCGGCGCGATCGCCGGGATCGAGAAGTGGTCGTAGGCGTTGAGGATCCCGACGACCAGGCCGTTGAGGCCGAGGATCAGGACGATCGGGAACAGGACCCGGCTGAGGCCGACCGTGAGCTGGTCGAGCTCGTCGGTGAACTCGTCGCCGGTGAACAGCGGCATGATCGTGCCGGCGGCGAGGATGAACAGCGCCGTGATCGCGCCGAGGACGATCAGGATCAGCAGGAACAGCGTGCTGGCCAGGCGGACCGCGTCGCGCTTGCGGTTCTGCTCCAGCAGCTCGGTGAAGACCGGCACGAACGCGGCGCTGAGCGCGGCGTCGGCGAAGAGCGAGCGCACCAGGTTGGGGAACTGGAACGCGATCGTGAAGGCCGAGAAGGCGCCGCTGGTCCCGAAGTAGCTGGACGCCACGATCTCGCGCACCAGGCCCGCGATGCGCGACAGTCCGGTGGCGATCGAGAAGATCGCGGTGTTGCGGGCGATGCGACGGCCCGCCGCCGAGCCCTCCGCGGCCGGCCGCGTCGCTCCAGAATCAGCGGCCACGGGTGCGCTATCGTACGGGCCGCCGCGGCACCACCGGCGCCGCGGCCTTCGCACGTCATGGCCAACATCCACTCACAGAAGAAGCGGATCCTGCGCTCGGAGCGCGAGCGCCTGGAGAACCGCCGCTACACGTCGACGATCAAGACCTACTTCCGCCGCCTCGAGGCCGCCGTCGCCGAGGGCGACGCCGATCGCGCCGACGCGGAGCACAAGCACCTGGTCAAGACGATCGACAAGGCCGTGAAGGTCGGCGCGCTGCATCGCAACAACGGGGCTCGCAAGAAGTCCCGCGCGGCGCGCGTGCGGAAGTCGCTTTCCGCCTAGCCGGTCTTCGCCGCCCCTGCCCGACGGCCGGCCTGTCCGGCCGTCTTGCCGTGCCCGTGCCCGGCTAGCTCGCGATCGCGAGGATCGCGCGGACCGCGCTGGTGTCCTCGTCGGCCTGGGTGCCGCCGCGGGAGGCGAGCTCGAGGTCCGACAGGCGGCGCAGCGCCCGGCGCAGCGAGGCGACGTCGGCGCGGCGCACGTCGTTGAGGAAGCGGTCGGCGGCCTTGGGCGGCATGCGCAGGCCGCGCTTGATCTCGGCGGGGGCCTCGCCGGCCTCCAGGCGGGTGACGACGTCGAGGGCCTGGCGGACCCGCTGGGTCATCCAGTACATGAGGCCGGGCAGCCGCTCGCCCTGGGCGCGCAGCTCCAGGTAGGTGCGCGTGGCGCCGGCCGCGTCGCCGGCGACGAGGAGGTCGGCGAGCTCCCACACGCGCCGCTCGGCCGAGTCGGCGGCGCGCTCGTCGATCAGCTCCTGGTCGACGGTCGCGCCGGGGCCGAGCTCGAGCGCGAGCGTCTCCAGCTCGCGCATCAGGCGCGCCTGGCGCTCGCCGACGTGGGCGACGAGCGCGCGGGCGGCGGACTGGTCGAGCTGGAGGTCCAGCGTCCGCGCCTGCGCGATCACCCACTTGGGCAGCTCCCACGGCTTGACCGCAGTCTCGGTGGCGACGTCGCCGCCGGCGGCCCGGACGGCCTCGGCCAGCGCGGCGGGCACCTTCGTGCGGCCCTCCTCGCGCCCGAAGAACGCGACCGTCGTCTCGGGCGGCAGCGCGCCCATGATCGGCGCGAGGTGCGCGGTGACCTCCTTGTCCTTCCAGCGCTCGACGCCCTCGACGATGAGGAAGCGCCGGCCGGTGGCGAACGTCATCGCGCTGAGCGCGAGCGCCACGTTCTCGGGCGTCGCGTCCTCCCCCTCGAACAGCTCCGCGCCGGAGATCCCGCCCTCGCGCTCGGCCAGCGCGCGCAGGTTCGCGCGGCGCTGGGCGATGCGGGCGTGGTCGTCGCCGTGGACGAGGTAGGCGGGCTTGAACGTGGGCACCGGCGTGGATGCTAGGCGCCGCGCGGCCGGACACGAAATGAATGGCGATTCAGCCCCGCTGAGCGGGGCTGAATCGCCATTCGTTCTTCAGCGCTCCGTGTCGACCTCGATGCGGTCGCCGACGAGGGTCAGGCGGATCGTGCCGTCGCGGTCGGTGCGGACCACGCGGGGCACGGCGGCGCGCAGCGCGTCGAGTGTGGCGGCGGTCGGGTGGCCGTACGGGTTGTCCGCGCCGGCCTGGATCGCCGCGACCTGCGGGCGGACCCGCTCGAGCAGGCGCGGGAGCCCGGGATCGTCGGAGCCGTGGTGGGCCACCTTGAGGACGTCGGCGGGGGCGAGCGGGAGCGCGGCGGTGACGTGCGACTCGGCGTCGGCGGTGAGGAGCAGGTCGAGCGCGCCGCGGCGCACGTGGAGCACGACGGCGCGGTCGTTCGGCGACGCGCCCGCCGCCGGAGCGCCGCCCGGCGGCGGCCACAGCACCCGCAGCTCGAAGCGGCCGGCGCGCAGGCGCTGGCCGGCGGCGGGGACGATCCGGCGCGCGCCGCGAGCCGCGATCGCGGCCGCCGTACGCGCCGCGAACGCCGGGTCGGCGGGGGCGGTCGCCGACCCGTCGAGCACCGCGCCGACCGCGAAGCGCCCGAGCACCTCCGGCGCGGCGCCGAGGTGGTCGGCCTCGCCGTGGGTCAGCACGAGGAGGTCGAGCCCGCCCACTCCGGCGTCCTCGAGCGCGTCGACGATCGGCCCGCCCGGCGGCCCGGTGTCGACGAGCACGGCGGTCGCCCCCTCCTGCAGCAGGACGGCGTCGCCCTGGCCGACGTCGAGGAAGGACACGGTCGGCCGCGCGGGCGGCGCCGCGGGCGCCGGGCGCAGCGCGACCGCCCCGACGACCAGCGCCAGGGCCGCGCCCGCGGCCACCGCGCGCACCCGCGCCGAGCGGGCCGCCCGCGCGATCGCCCCGCGCAGCTGCGCGCTCGCCGCGACCAGCGTCAGGACCGCGTACGCGGCGGCCGCCGCCGGCGCCCCGAGCGCCACGGGCACGGCCGCCCCGGGCGCGCGGGCGGCCGCGTCGGCCACGAGCGCCACGAACCCGAGCGGCAGGGCGGCGACCGCGTTCACCGCCTGCGCCACGGGCGCGGCGGCCGCGCCGAGCTGTCCCGCGACGCCGGCGAGCGTCCCCAGCCACACGATCGGCGCGACCGCCGCGGTCGCGGCCAGGTTCGCGGGGACCGACACGAGCGACACCTGCTCGAAGTGCACGGCCACCAGCGGCGCGGTGCCGAGCGTGGCGGCGACCGTCATGGCCGCGGCGTCGGCGGCCGCGCGCGGGACCCGTCGCGCGACGAGCGCGGCGCGCAGGCCGGGCGCGAGCGCGGCGATCGCGATGACCGCCGCGAACGAGAGCTGCCACCCCGGATCGCCGGCCGCGCGCGGGCTGAGCGCCAGCGTGCCCACCGCGGCCAGGGCGAGCGCGTTGCGGCGGGTCGCGCCACGGCCGGCGAGCGCGGCCACCAGCCCGGCGCCGCCCATGATCCCCGCGCGCACGATCGAGGGACCCGCTCCCGCGAGCGGGACGTACAGGACGACGAGACCCAGCGCGACCGCGAGCCGCAGGCGGAGTCCGCCGCCCGCCGCCATCACCGCGGCGCCGGCGAACAGCGCCAGCAGCGCGACGTTCTGACCCGACGCGGCGAGCAGGTGACCGAGCCCGCTCGCCCGGAACGCGTCGCGGGTGGCGGCGTCGAGCGCGTCGTCCTGCCCGAGCACCATGCCGCGCGCGAGCGCGGCCTGCGGCGCGGGCAGCCCGGCGGCGAGGCCCGCCTCGGCGCGGCGGCGGACGGCGTCGACGAGCCCGGCGACGCCGCCGCGCCGCCGGCCGGTCGCGCGCAGCGCGGTCGCCTCCAGCGCCGCGTGCGCGCCGCGGCGCGCCTCGAACGCCTCCCACCGCGCCAGCGGCTCCAGCCGCCCGCGCAGCGCCGCCTCCTCCCCCACGCCCGGCGGGCGCGGCCCGTCCCAGCGCACGACGATCCGCTCTCCGGCCCCGGCGCCCGCCGCGCCCGCGACCCCGCCCGCGCCGATCCGCGCCGCCACCGACCAGCCGCGCAGGGGCCGGGCGCGCGCCGGCTCCACCACCACGGCGTCGAAGGCCACGGTGCGGCCCAGCAACGGGCGCAGGTCGGTGCGGTCGAGCGCGGCCAGGCGCGCCTCGCCGCCCGCGGCGCCCGCGAGCAGGAGCGCCGCCGCGAGCAGCCCCGCGCCCGGCCGCCGCATCGCCACGCCCGCGATCAGCAGCGCCGCGGCGACCGCCGCCGCCACCACCCGGCCGGCGCCGGCGCCCGCGAGCAGCAGGCCGCCGGCCAGCGCCCACGCGCCGGCCTCTCGCCTCACACGGTCACCTGGTCGCGCAGCGCCTCGATCGTGGCCGGCCCGATGCCCGGCACCGCGTCGAGGTCGTCGACGCTGGCGAAGCCGCCGTGCGCCTCGCGATGGTCGACGATCTTCTGCGCGGTGACCGGCCCGATGCCGTCGAGCTCGTCGAGCTCCTCGACCGTCGCGCTGTTGAGGTTCACCGGCCCGCTCGTCGCCGCGGCCCCTCCGCCGGCCGCGCCCGCGCCACCGCCCCCGCCCGCCGGTGCCCGCGCGGGCACCAGCACCTGGCGCGCGTCGGTCAGCCGCGCGGCGAGGTTCAGCGCGTCGAGGTTCGCCCGCCGCGTCGGCCCGCCGGCCCGGCGGATCGCCGCCGCCACGCGCGCGCCGTCGCGCAGCCGGTAGAGCCCGGGCCGGCGCACCGCCCCGGCGACGTGCACGACGATCGTGCCGTCGCCCGCCTCGGACACCGCGACCGTGCTCGCGGCGCCTCGCGTGCCTCCGGCGGGCCCGCCGGCCGGCGGCGCCGCGCCCCGCTGCCCGTCGCGCACCCACCACGCGCCCAGCACCACCACGACGACGCCGATCGCGACGTACCCGAGGAGCTGGGGACGCGACAGCTCACGCACGCGCGGGACGCTATGAGCGCCCGTGTCACGTCTCAGCACCAGTTCGCCACGCGTTCGCGCAGGAACGCGCGCGAAACCGCGCGGCCGTCAGCGCCCGGCCAGCTCCAGCGCCCGCGCCACCGCGGCGGCCCCGTCGGCCGCCAGCTCCAGCCCCGGGAGCTCCCACGGCCCGACCCCCACGACCGGTCGCCCCAGCTTGCGCGCCAGCGCCACCTCCGACAGCGTGCCCCACCCGCCGCGGATCGCCACGATCGCGTCGGCGGCCCGCACGATCAGCCCGTTGCGCAGCTCCCCCACGCCGGTCGGCAGCGCGACGCGCACCCATGGGTTGGCGGCCGCGCGATCGGAGCCCGGCAGCAGCCCGATCGTCAGCCCGCCCGCCTCGGCCGCGCCCCGGCAGGCGGCGGCCATCGCCCCGCCGAGCCCGCCGCACACGAGCGCGGCGCCCGCCCCGGCGATCGCCCGTCCGGCGGCGTCGGCGTCGGCGAGCGCGTCCGGCCCCGCGTCGGGGTCGCCCGGCCCGCACACCGCGACGTAGATCATCGCCGCGAAGTCTGCCCGACCTCGCGCGCCTCGCGCGAGATCCGCACGGCCTCCTCCTCGCGATCCTTCTTGGGCTCGTCGCGCAGCGGGAGCTGGATGTCGCGCTCGGCCGGGATGCCGGCCGCCAGCTCGCGCCCGCGCTCGATCTCGCTGTTGAGCTGCTGGCCGAACAGGATCGCGATGTTCGTGATCCACAGCCACACGAGCATCGAGATCGCGCCGCCCAGCGCGCCGTAGGTGGCGTTGTAGGAGCCGAAGTTGCGCACGTAGAAGAAGAACCCGA
This sequence comes from Capillimicrobium sp., assembly GCA_035565675.1. GTDB lineage: Bacteria > Actinomycetota > Thermoleophilia > Solirubrobacterales > Solirubrobacteraceae > Capillimicrobium. The sequence continues at coordinate 36,305 of DATMSA010000111.1, forward strand.
CGGTCGCGACCGCCCAGATCGCCAGCGCGACGACGGCGCCCGGCGAGATCCACGGGAACTTCGGCAGCCGGGCGTTCGGCGCCACGTAGTAGAGGATGGCGAGCACGAAGGCGACCACGGCCGCCATCAGCGGCCACTTGAGGATCGAGTACGCCGTCACGGCCTCCGATCCGAGCCCGACCTCCTCGCCGATCGCCTCCGCGAGCGGGCCGGAGACGACGAGGGCGATCAGGACGAACGCCATCGCCAGCACCATGCCGAGCGTGACGAACACCTGGAACGGGCGCAGCTTCCAGAACGGCCGCCCCTCGGGGATCTCCCAGATCGCGTTGGACGCGCGCATGAACGCGCCCACGTAGCCGGACGCCGACCACAGCGCGCCGAGCAGGCCGAAGCCCAGCAGCGCGCCGGCGCCGCCCTTGTTGCGCACGATCCCGTCGATCGTGTCGCCCACCGAGTTCACGATGTCGGGCCCCGCGCCCGCCGAGCGCAGCACGTCGAGGATCGCGTTCGTCGTCTCCGGGTACTGGCCGACGAGCCCGACGACGGCGACGAGCGCGATCAGCGCCGGGAACAGGGCGAGCACGGCGTAGTAGGTGAGCGCCGCCGCCCAGTCGGTGATGTTGTCCTCCTGGAACTCCTTGACGGTGCGCTTGAGGATCGCCCAGCGGCCCGTCCCCGGGATGTCGCTGAGGTCGACGTCCTCGCGGACGTTGTCGCTGCTCTGGGCCATGGGCCCCTCTTCCCGGACGCGCCGGGCTTCACGCACCGACCGTCCGGACGGAGCCCGGCCTACCGCGCGACGAGGTTGACGAGCTTGCCGGCCACGACGATCTCCTTGACGACCTGCTTGCCGTCGAGGTGCGCCTGCACGTTGGGCGCGCTGCGGCACAGCGCCAGCAGCTCCTCGTCGGAGGCGTCGGGGGCGGCCGACACGCGGTCGCGGACCTTGCCGTTGACCTGGCAGACGATCTCGACGACGTCCTGCTCGAGCAGCGCCGGGTCCGCGTCGGGCCACGGCTCCTCCCACACGCGCCGGCCGGTGAGCCGCTCGTAGGCGTCGGCGGCCATGTGCGGCGCGAACGGGAACAGCAGCGACGCGGCCGTCGCCAGCGCGTAGCGCTGCACGTCGGGCGCCGCCTGGTCGCGCAGGCGCGACACCTCGTTCGTCAGCTCCATCACCGCCGCGATCGCGGTGTTGAACGCGAAGCGGCCGCCGAGATCGGAGGTGACCTTCTCGATCGCCCAGTTGGCCTTGCGGGCGAGCTGCAGGTCGACGCCCTCCAGCCCCGGGGGCGCGACCACGTCGCCCTCGATCCGCCCGCCCTCGGCGGCCTCGGCGCTCAGACGCCACAGGCGGCCCAGGAAGCGGTGCACGCCCTCGACGCCCTCGTCGGACCAGTCGGCGTCGTGGTCGGGCGGGCCGATGAACAGGATGTAGCAGCGGGCGGTGTCGGCGCCGTAGCGCTCGACGATCGCCTGCGGCGACACGACGTTGCCCTTCGACTTGGACATCTTCGCGCCGTCGCGCGTGATCATCCCCTGCGTGAACAGGCGCGCGAACGGCTCCTGCACGTCGAGGTGGCCGAGGTCGGCGAGCGCCTTCACGAAGAAGCGCGCGTACAGCAGGTGCAGGATCGCGTGCTCGACGCCGCCGATGTACTGGTCGACGGGCATCCACTCGCGGACGACCGCCGGGTCCCACGCCGCCTCGTCGTTGTTGGCGTCGCAGTAGCGCAGGAAGTACCAGGACGAGTCGACGAACGTGTCCATCGTGTCGGTCTCGCGCTGGGCGGGGCCGCCGCACGACGGGCAGTCGACGTTGACCCAGTCCTCGGCGGCGGCCAGCGGCGAGCGGCCGCGCGGCGCGTAGTCGCTGATGTCCGGGAGCTCGACCGGGAGCTGGTCCTCGGGCACCGGCACGAGGCCGCACGACGGGCACTTCATGATCGGGATCGGGCAGCCCCAGTAGCGCTGGCGCGACAGCAGCCAGTCGCGCAGGCGG
>DATMSA010000112.1:0-24660 GCA_035565675.1 Capillimicrobium sp.
TTCTTCACGTCCAAGCAGCCGTGGGACGGCTACCGCTTCTCGCGCGACGCGATCGGCGAGGGCGTGCGCGGCTTCCTGCGCCAGCTCTGGAACACGTACGCCTTCCTGGACCGCTACGCGCCCGAGCGCCCCAGCGAGCCCAACGACCTCGACCGCTGGATCCTGTCGCGCCTGTCGGCCACCGTCGCCGAGGTCACCGACCGCCTGGAGAGCTACGACGCGACCAGCGGCGGGCGGGCGATCGCCGCGTTCGTCGACGACCTCTCCAACTGGTACGTGCGCCGCTCCCGGCGCCGCTTCTGGGACGGCGAGCAGGCCGCGTTCGACACGTTGCGCACCTGCCTGGTCACGACCGCCCAGCTCCTGGCGCCGTACACGCCGTTCGTCGCCGACGAGCTGTACGAGGGCCTCGACGGCAGCGAGCCGTCCGTGCACCTCACCGACTGGCCGGAGCCCGGCCCGCGCGACGAGGGGCTTGAGGTGGCGATGCGCATCGCCCGCGAGACCGTGCGCCTGGGCCTGGCCGCGCGCAAGCAGAGCCGCATGAAGGTCCGCCAGCCGCTGCGCGCCGCCGTCGTCGTGGCCGAGGGCCTGGAGCGCGAGGCGATCGAGCGGCTCGCCGACGTCGTCGCCGAGGAGCTCAACGTCAAGGAGCTGCGCTTCGTCGACACCGCCGATGAGCTCGGCTCCTACGAGGTGAAGGCCAACTACCGCACGCTCGGCCCGCGCTTCGGCAAGCAGATGCCGCAGGTCGCCGCCGCGATCGCCGCGCTCGACCCCGCGCACGTCGCCGCGGCGCTGCGCGAGGGGCGCCCGATCGGGATCGCGATCGACGGCAAGGACCACGAGCTCGGGCCCGAGGACCTGCAGCTCGCGATGCAGCCGCTGGAGGGCTACCAGCTCGAGCGCGAGGGCTCCCACGCGGTCGCCCTGGAGCTTGCCCTCGATCAGGAGCTGATCATGGAGGGCTACGCGCGCGAGGTCGTGCGCGCGGTGCAGGAGACGCGCAAGCGCGCGGGCCTCGAGGTCGAGGACCGCATCGTCCTGCGCCTGGGCGGCGACGTCGAGCTGCTCGACGCCGCCCGCGCCTTCGAGTCCTACGTCGCGGGCGAGACGCTCGCGACGAGCGTCGACTACACCGGGCTCGACGGCGCCGGCGAGGCGACGACGATCGAGGGCCGCGAGCTGCGCGTGGCCGTCGCGCCTGTCTGATCGCGCCGCGCATGGCAAGGTGTCGGGCGTGAACGCCGTGCCGAACACGTTTGCCGGCGCCGCGCTCGACCGCGTGTCGACGCGGCGCGGCGACGCCGACTGGGTCGCCCGGGCCGCCGCCGATCCGGCGGCGCGGGCGCTCGTCACCGTCGGCGGCGAGCTCGTCCTCGGCGCCGGCGCGGCGCCGCTGGAGGCGCCCGTCGCGGCGGTCGCGCCGCTCGACGGCACCGAGCCGGTGCTGCTGGGCCTGCGCGACGGGCACGCCCTGTTCGCGATCGAGGCCGCGGCGGCCCCCGACGGCGGCCGCCTGGCGTCGCTGCGCGAGGTCGCGCCCGCGCTGTCGCAGGCCGAGGGCGCGACGATCGCCTACGCGACCGCCCTGGGCAACTGGCATCGCACCCATCGCTTCTGCGCCGCCTGCGGCGCGCCCACCGAGGTGCGCGAGGCCGGCTTCCAGCGCGTCTGCCCCGCGTGCGGCGCCCACCACTTCCCGCGCACCGACCCCGTCGTGATCATGCTCGTGGCCGACCCGGCCGCCGACCGCGTCCTGCTCGGCCGGCAGGCCGCGTGGCCGCCCGGGCGCTACTCCTGCCTGGCCGGGTTCGTCGAGCCCGGCGAGGCGCTGGAGGAGGCGGTCGCCCGCGAGGTCGCCGAGGAGGCCGACGTCGCCGTCGACGAGGTGCGCTACCGCTCGTCGCAGCCGTGGCCGTTCCCGGCGTCGCTGATGCTCGGCTTCACCTGCCGCTACGCCGGCGGCGAGCCGCGGGTCGTCGACGGCGAGCTCGAGGACGTCCGCTGGTTCCCGCGCGCCGAGCTCGTGGCCGGCGACGCGGTGCTGCCCCCGCCGCACGCGATCGCGCGGCGGCTGATCGACGACTGGCTCGAGGAGGATCCCGCATGACCGAGCGCACGATGTCCGTCGCCACGCCCGACGGCGCCATGACCACCCACCTGATCGGCGACGAGGCCGACCCGCCGGTGATCGTGCTGATGGCCGCGCCCGGCGTGACCGACGGGCTGCTCGGCGTCGCGCGCGAGATCGCCGGGAACGGGTACCTGGCCGTCGTCCCCGACCTCTACCACCACTTCGGCGAGGGCGTCGTCTTCGACGGCTCCGACCCGAAGATGCGCGAGACGATGGCCAAGCTCAGCGACGCGATGGTCGTCGAGGACGTCGGCGCCGTGCTCGAGGCGCTGGGCGACCGGCCCGCCGGCGTCGTCGGCTTCTGCATGGGCGGGCGCTTCGTCGTGCGCGCGATGGCCGCCCACCCGGACCGGCTGATCGCCGGCTCGGCGTTGCACCCGACCCGGTTGCGCCAGGACGTCGACGACTCGCCGCACCTGGGCATCGAGCGGATCACCGGCCGGCTCTACGTCGGCTTCGGCGAGATCGACGGGGTCGTGCCGCCCGACCAGTGGGAGGCCGTGCGGGAGGTCGCGCAGCGCTCGCCGGGCGAGGTGCGCATCGACGTGCACCCGGGCGCCGACCACGGCTTCGCGCTGCCGGGGCCGCGGTTCCATCCGGAGGCCGCGGCCGCCTCCTGGGCCGCGACCTACGAGCTGTGGGGCGACGCGCTGCGTCAGGCGAGCGGAACGCCCGCCTGACGATCAGGCCAGCGCCGGCTCCAGCTCCTTCTCGATCTTGCGCTTCGGGTAGGCGCCGATGATCTTCGTGGCCGGCTGGCCGTTCTTGAACAGGATCATCGTCGGGATCGACAGGACCTCGTAGCGGGCCGCGGTCTGCTGGTTGTCGTCCACGTTGAGCTTGACGACGCGCAGCCCCTTCTCCTCGGCGATCTCCTCGAGCACGGGACCGACGACGCGGCACGGGCCGCACCACGGCGCCCAGAAGTCGACGAGCACCGGCTCGGAGGCCTCGATGACCTCCGCTTGGAAGTTGCTGTCGGTGACGTCCTGAAGAGCTGCCATGCGGTTCTCCTCGGTGGGGTTGGCGGACACACTATACAAAGTGAAGCGGCACGATCAGCGCCGTCCCAGCCGCATCTTGAGGGCCATCACGGCGGCCTCGGGGACGATGCGCCAGTGCATCTTGGACTGCCCGTGGAGGCGGTCGCGGAACACGATCGGGACCTCGAGGATCCGGAAGCCCGCCTGCGCCGTGCGGTAGGTCAGCTCGACCTGGAACGCGTACCCCTTCGATTGCACCGACGGCAGGTCGATCGCCTCCAGCACCTCGCGCCGGAAGCACTTGAAGCCGCCGGTCAGGTCGCGGATCGGGAGCCCCAGCACGATCGCCGCGTAGATCGACCCGCCGCGCGAGATCACGCGCCGCAGCGGCGTCCAGTCGGCCACGCCGCCGCCGGCGACGTAGCGCGACCCGAGCGTCAGGTCGGCTCGCCCGGCGCGCACCGGCTCCAGCAGGCGCGCCAGGTCGGCGGGGTCGTGGGAGAAGTCGGCGTCCATCTCCATCACGAACCCGGCCCCGCCGGCCAGCGCGCGGGCGAACCCGGCGAGGTACGCCGGGCCCAGGCCCTCGCGGGTCGTGCGGTGCAGGACCTCGACCTCGGGCAGCTCGGCCGCCAGCGCGTCGGCGATCCGCCCCGTCCCGTCGGGCGAGTCGTCGTCGACCACGAGGATGCGGAAGCCGTCGGGCGCGGCCGCGGTCAGGACGCCGTGCGCGGCACGGACGATCGCGTCGACGTTGGGCGCCTCGTTGAAGGTGGGAAGGACGAGCCAGGGAACCGCGGGCACGGGCGGGGTACTGTAGGCGAGCGCCGTGCCGGACTTCTCCAACATGGCCATCGCCGCCGCCTTCGACGAGCTCGGGGACCTCTACGAGCTGGACGGCGCGGTGGTGCACCGGGTCCTCGCCTACCGCAACGCGGCGCGCTCGATCCGCGAGGCGCCGGTGTCCGTGGCCGAGCTCGCCCGGCAGGGCCGGATCACCGAGCTGCCCGGCGTCGGCAAGACGATCGAGGAGAAGACGCTGGCCCTGCTGGAGACCGGCGCGATCCCGGCCGCCGAGAAGCTGCGCGCGCGCTTCCCGGTCGGCCTGATCGAGATGACGCGGCTGCCCGGCCTGGGGCCCAAGCGCGCGCGGATGCTGTTCGACGAGCTCGGGATCGACTCGCTCGACGCGCTGCGCGAGGCGGCCGAGGCCGAGCGGTTGCGCTCCGTGCGCGGCCTCGGCCCCAAGTTCGAGCGCAACGTCCTCGACGCGCTGGCCGCCGGCTACGGCGAGGCGCCCGCGCCGCGCGTGCTGCTGCCCCGGGCGCTGGGCCTGGGCGAGCAGATCCGCGACGCGCTGCGCGCGCACCCCGCCGCGGTCCGCGTCGAGCTGGCCGGCGGCGTGCGGCGGCTGGCCGACAGCGTCAAGGACCTCGACATCGTCGCCACCGCCGAGGACCCGGGCGCCCTGGCGGCGGCGCTGGCCGAGGTCGACGTCATCGAGTCCGCGTCGTCGGCGGGGCCGAACGCGGCGAAGGGGCGCACCCACAACGGCATGCCGGTCGACCTGCGCGTCGTCGAGCCCGACCAGTTCGGCAACCTGTGGCAGCACTTCACCGGCTCGGCGCGCCACAACGTCGCGCTGCGCGAGCTGGCCGTCCGGCGCGGTCTGCACGTCAGCGAGTACGGGATCCTCGACGACGAGACCGGCGAGACGCTGCGCTGCGCCGACGAGGCCGAGGTGTACGCCCGCCTCGGCATGGCCTGGATCCCGCCCGAGCTGCGCGAGGACCGCGGCGAGCTGCAGGCCGCGGCCGAGGGCCGGCTGCCCGAGCGCCTCGTCGAGGTCGAGGACCTGCGCGGCGACCTGCACATGCACACGACCGCCAGCGACGGGCGCAACTCGATCGAGCAGATGGCCCAGGCGGCGCTCGCGCGCGGCTACGAGTACATCGCGATCACCGACCACTCGGCCACGCACGGGTTCGGCAACCACGTCACGCCCGAGCAGCTTCGCGCGCAGATCGAGGCGGTGCGCGAGGTCAACGCCCGCATCGACGGGATCGAGGTGCTCATCGGCACCGAGACGAACATCCTGCCCGACGGGTCGCCCGACTACGACGACGACCTGCTCGCCGAGCTGGACTGGGTGATGGGCTCCGTGCACACCTCGTTCGGCATGAGCGAGGCGGAGATGACCGCGCGGATGGTCGCCGCCTGCGAGCACCCGTGGATCGACTGCATCGGCCATCCGACCGGCCGCAAGATCGAGCAGCGCCAGCCGTACGCGCTGAACGTCGACCGGCTCGTCGAGGCGGCGGCGCGGACCGGCACGATGATCGAGATCAACAGCGCTCCCGACCGCCGCGACCTCAACGACGTGCACGCGCGCGCCGCCCGCGACGCCGGGGTCCCGATCCTCGTCAACTCCGACGCGCACGGCGCCAACACGCTGCCCAACGTGCGCTGGGGCATCGCCACCGCCCGGCGCGCGTGGCTGACGCGCGAGGACGTCGCCAACACCCTGCCGTGGGCCAAGTTCGCGCCGCTGCGCAAGCGGGCGCGTCAGACGCCCAGCGGCGCGCGGTAGTAGTCGACGGCGAGGCGGAAGAACAGCCCGCCGTCGGTGCGCGGCGACGTCGTGCCGTCGGCGCCGCCGCCGTACAGGAGCGCGACGACGCCGGCGTCGCGGAGCTGCTGGAGGCGGTCGCGGCGGCCGAGCCACTCCTCCACGCGGGTGTCGCGGAAGCGGCCCCACTCGTCGGGCAGCGTCGAGTTGCCCAGCGGGATCTGCCAGATCGCCAGCGGCTCGCGGGTGCGCCGGTGGAAGTCGCGCAGGTAGGCGGCGATGCGGTCGTAGTCGGCGGCGTCCCAGTTGCTGTGCGGGTCGCCGTTGACGTGCGCGTTGAACCCGGCGTCGCGGTCCTCGACGTCGAGGAAGGTGAGGTCGAAGCGGCGTGCGCCGGCGCGGCGCCAGAACCGCGCGGACCGTTGGGCGAGCGTCGCCATGTGCCCGATCGGCGGGTTGGAGTACGTGGGGTCCTCGCCGGTGCCCCAGATGGACAGGTGCCAGGCGAGCACGACGTTGCGCGCGTGGCGGTTGCGCAGCGCGACGAACCGGCGGGCCAGCTTGCGCGCGAGTCCCGCCCGGCCGGACTGCTGCAGGTAGCCCCACATGTCGGGCTCGATGTGGGCGACGACGAGCCCCTTGCCGCGGGCGCGGCGCAGGAACAGCCGGTAGTCGCGCCAGTACGCGCGCATCGTGGCGCGGTTGCGCAGGTTGGAGATGTCGCGCGAGCGCTCGTCGGTGCCCGCGCTCGGCCGCGACGGCAGGAGCTGGTAGTAGGTGAAGACGGGGATGACGCCGGCGGCCCGGCTCTCGGCGATGTAGCGCGAGACGAACGTGCCGCGCTCGTTCCACGTCGCCCACCCGCTGCCCGTGTTCGCGCCGCCGGTGAGGTACTGGTAGCGGAACCCGAACGGCGCGTGGCGGCGGATCTCGCTCGCGCCGCCGGGCTGGTCGGCGACGCCGATCTCGAAGCGGTCGGGCCAGGCGCGCGGGAGCGCGGCGCCGGACGCGGGCGCGGCCGCCGCGAGCGCGATCGTGAGGGCGGCCAGGACTCCCGCGGCGCGTGTCACCCGCGCCAACATAGTGGTCCGTTGTCGGTTTGAGCTCGCTATGCGAGCGCGAGGCGACAACGGGGCATCGAGGGCGCGTGGGCGGTCGGGAGCGGTCAGGGGAGCAGGCGGGGCAGCAGCTCCCGGGCGACGCGCGCGTCGACGGCGCTCGGCGTGAACGGCTCCAGCAGCGCCGCGGCGCGCTCGGCGTAGCCCGGGTCGGCGGAGTCGAGCGCGTGGCGGATCGCCGGGGCGAGGTCGTCGGCGACCAGGCGCGGGTCGAGCTCCCGCGCCAGCGCCAGCGCCTCGTAGGGACCCGGCGCCGGCGTCGTCACGAGGCGGCAGCCGTCGGCGAGCGCCTCGAGCTGGGCGATCCCGTAGTCCTCGCGGCGCGGGGCGGTGACGAACACGCGCGCGCGGCGCAGCAGCGCCCGGTAGGCGTCGGGCGCCAGCCGCCCGGCCCAGCGCACGCCCTCGATCGCGGCGCCCGGCTCGACCCCGGCCACCCACAGCTCCTCGCCGTCGCGGCGGGCGCGCGCCCAGGCATCCAGCACCCGGTCGAGCCCCTTCTTGCGGGGGTTGGCCGCGTACGTGAGCGCGGCGACGTCGCGCTCGCCGGGCGGGCCGGAGGGGGCCACCGGGATCGGCACCACGACGGCGTCGGCGCGCGGCGACGGCGTCTCGTCCAGCGTCATCGCGCTCACCGGGATCAGCAGCGGCGCCTCGCGCAGGCGGCGGCGCTCGACCGGCCGCTGCCACACGCCGTGGCGCCCGGGCCGGTTGGCCGCCATCGGCGCGTCGAAGCGGATGGCGCCCGGTCGCGGCCAGGCCAGCGCGGCGCCCATCGCGCCGTAGACGATCGCCCGCGGCCGGTGCGCGGCGATCCCCCGCACGGCGGCCGCCCGCGCGGCGCGCGCCCACACGAGGTCGGTCAGCGCGAGCGTGCGCACCTGGCGCGGCGGGCGCGCCGCCTCGACGGCCACCTCGGCGCCGGCGCGCCGCAGCGCGCCCGCGAGCGCCTCGTCGGACGCGCGCAGGCCGGCGGTCGATCCGAGCGAGACGAGCAGCACGTCGGCGGGCACGGGCCGATGCTGTCACGCCTTCCGGCGCCCGTGCGCGGCCGGGTAGCCTGACGTCGTGCTGCGCCGCGTGGTCCTCGTCGCGCTGGGCGCCGGCGTCCTGGGCGCCGCGGCCGTCGCCGCGCTGAACCTCTATGTCGTCGTGCGCGCGGGCGCGCAGACCGGCGACGTCGCCCGCGTCCCGCACGCGCAGGCGGCGATCGTGCTCGGCGCGGGCGTGCATCCGAGCGGGTGGATGAGCGGGATGCTCCGCGATCGCGTCGCCCGCGCGGTCGAGCTCTACGAGGCCGGCCGCGTGGACCGCGTGCTCGTGTCCGGCGACCACGGCCGCTGGGGCTACGACGAGCCCGGCACGATGCGCGACGCGCTGCTGGCCGCGGGCGTGCCGGCGCACGCGATCTTCACCGACCACGCCGGCTTCGACACGTGGGCGTCGATGCGGCGCGCCCGCGAGGTGTTCGGCGTGCGCTCCGCCGTCGTCGTCACCCAGGGCTTCCACATGCCGCGCGCGCTGTACCTGGCGCGCGAGGCGGGGCTCGACGCGCACGGCCTGGTCGCCGACCGCAGCGGCTACGGACGCCAGGGCCGGATCTCGGCGGTGCGCGAGATCCTGGCGCGGGTGAAGGCGGTCGGCGAGGCGGTGACCGGGCGTGACGTGCTGCTCGGCCCGCCGCACCCGATCACGGGCGACGGGCGGCGGACGTGGGGACCTCAGCCGCCGGAGGGGCAGGGGCCGCCGCGGGTGTATCGGGCCGGGACCTCGTAGCCGCGCGCAGCGCGGGCGCCAGGTCGCCGCGGTCGCGCACCTCGACGCGCTCGAGGCCCAGCCAGCCGGCCATCAGCGCGAGCGCGGCGGCCAGCTCGGCCGCGGTCTCGGGCGGCGCGTCCGGCTCCGCCCACGCCGCCTGCACGAGCAGCGACCGCTCGGCGCGCGCGGCCTTCAGGTCGACCCGCGCGACGAGGCGGTCGCCGAGCAGGAACGGCAGCACGTAGTACCCGTGCACGCGCTTGGGCGCGGGGACGTAGATCTCGATTCGGTAGCGGAAGCCGAAGAGCCGCTCGGTCCGCGCCCGCTCCCACACGAGCGGGTCGAACGGCACCAGCAGCGCCCGGGCGGACACCCGGCGGGGGATGCGCGCCTCGCGATGCAGCAGCGCGTGGGCGCGCCAGCCTTCGACGGCGACCCGCTCCAGCTCGCCCGCCTCGACCAGCTCGTGCACCCGCGCTCGCGCGTCGGCCAGCGGCAGGCGGAAGTAGTCGCGCAGGTCGCTCTCGGTGGCGATGCCGAGCGCCCGCGCCGCGATCCGCACCAGCTCGCGCTGAGCGTCCGCGGGCTCCGGCGTCGGCGCCTCGACGATCGCCCGCGGCAGGACCCGCTCGGGCACGTCGTACCAGCGCTCGAACCCGCGCCGCCAGGCCGACGTGATCTGGCCGCTCCAGAACAGCCATTCGAGCGCCCGCTTGACGTCCGACCACGCCCACCACGGGCCGCTGCGCTTCGGCCGCGTCTCGTCGGCGAGCCCGCTGGCGGGGACCGGCCCGCGCTCGCGGACGTCGTCGAGCACGCGCGCGACGAGCTCCGGCTGCTCGGTGGCCACCGCCCGCACCCCGCGCCAGGCGTCGGTGCCCGCGCGCGCCATCCGCCAGCGCAGCAGCGGCTGCAGCTCGACCGGCAGCAGCGACGCCTCGTGGCCCCAGTACTCGAACAGCCGCCGCGGCGCCCGCCACGCGGACCGGTCGAGGCGATCGCGGTCGTAGGGCCCCAGGCGGCTGAACAGCGGGAGGTAGTGCGCCCGCTCCAGGACGTTCACGGAGTCGATCTGCAGGACGCCGAGCCGCCCGACCGTCGCGAGCATCCGCCGCGTCCCGGGTGGCTGCGCGCCGCGCGGGCCGCCGAAGCCCTGCGCGGCGAGCGCGATGCGCCGCGCCTGCGCAACCGAGAGGTCGGCCGTCACGAAACCGGCATCGGGTCGCGGCGAAAGCCCTGGGTGCGGACCAGCTTGATCGGATGGAACGGCGACGTGCGCTCCACGAAGAAGGCGACCCCGTCGCGCTCCTCGATCGCCGTCACCGCCTTCTCCTGGTGGCGCCAGGCGAGCGCCCAGATGATCGCGAAGCCGCAGGCGATCCCGGCCACCTGCGGGAACCGGAACGCGAGCGCGCCGGCGGCCAGCGACGACAGCAGCAGCGGCCACAGGCGGTTGAGGAGGATGAGCCCCGGGCGCTGCTCGGGCAGCATCGTGGCCTGCTTGGCCTGGGCCAGGAGCTTGGCGATCGGCGGCGAGGTCTCGTGCTTGCGCCCGAGCCACAGCCCGTACAGCGCCGCCGCGATCCACCACGCGGCGATGACGGGCACGAGCAGCGACTCGGTCTGGTTGGCCGCGCCGGCGACCGTGACCGCGCCGAGGGCGGTCGCCGCCCCGGCGCTGATGAACACGGTCGCCTTGAGGAAGTCGGTGAACTTCAGAGCAGGGCCTCGAGGACGCGCCGGACCCCGGGCGGCCCGTCGACGAGCAGGTCGGCCTCGCGCTCGAGCTCGACGGGCGTCTCCTCGGAGCGCACCCCGACGCACACCGCCGTCTCGAGCCGGCCGGCCGCGACGAGCGCGCGCAGGCCCCGGAACGCGTCCAGGTCGGTGGTGTCGTCGCCGACGTACACCGCGGCGGTCACGTCGGCGCCCTCCAGCAGCCAGGCGATCCCCGCCCCCTTGTCGACGGCGGTCGGCGGGCGCACCTCCAGCACCTTGCGCCCCCAGTGCACGGCCAGCCCGGCCTCCTCGGCCCGCCGCGCCACCTCGCGCACCGCCTCCTCGGCGGCGGTCTCGTCGGGGGTGCCGCGCCAGTGCAGCGCGGCGATCTCGCCCTTGTCCTCGGAGCGCACGCGCAGCCGGTGGAGCTGGCCGTCGCTGCGCCACGTCTCCTCGGCGAAGGCGCGCACGCGCGCGCCCTCGCGCGCGAAGCGCGGCTCCAGCTCCGGTTGCGTCTGCCCGCTGCGCAGGAGCTCCCCGCCGTGGTTGCCGATGTAGGAGATCGAGCCGATCGCGACGATCCGCCGGGCGGTCGTCGCCCGTCGCCCGCTCACGCACGCGACGGTGCCGTAGCGCTGGGCGACGCGGATCAGCAGGGCCCGGGTCGGCTCGGGCACGTGGGCGTCCTCGGCGTGGCGGACGATCGGCGCCAGCGTCCCGTCGACGTCGAGCAGCACGGCCGACCGCCGGGGGTCGGCGCGCAGCGGCTCCAGCGCGTCTTCGATGGTCAGCGCGGGCGACACGTCCCCCAGTATGGCGCCGTCCGGCGCGGCCCGGATACTCGCACGAAATGTCCCGCCGGGAGCCCGCTGCCGCGACCATTCTCCGAGCCACGCTGATCATCGTGGCGGTCGCGCTGACGCTCTACGTCGTGTGGCTGCTGCGCCGCCCGATCGGCTGGGTCATCATCGCCGGCTTCCTGGCGATCGCGCTCACCGGACCGGTCAACATCCTCAGCCGCGCGATGCCGCGCAAGCTCGCGATCGCGGCCACCTACCTCGGCGTGATCGCGATCCCGTTCCTGCTCGCGGCGATCGTCATCCCGCCGATCGTGACCGAGGCCACCGACCTGGCCGAGCACGCGCCGCAGTACGCGCAGGACCTCCAGAACTGGGTGAACGAGAACGAGCGATTGCGCGAGCTCGAGGAGGACTACGGGGTCGTCACGAAGCTGCGGGAGGAGGCGCAGAAGCTGCCGGCCCGGATCGGCGACGCCGCCAGCGCGCTCGGCGACCTCGGCGTCGGGCTCGTGAACTCGATCTTCGCGCTCGTCACGATCCTGATCCTCAGCGTCTTCCTCGTCGCCAGCGGCCCGGTGTGGGTGCAGCGGCTCGTCGAGCTCCAGCCGGCCGAGCACCGCGCCCGCCTGGAGCGCGCGTTCAGCCGCATCGGCCGCGCGGTCGCCGCCTACGTCGCCGGCGCGGTCGTCCAGGCGACGATCGCCGGGGTCACGACGTTCATCGTCCTGACGATCCTCGGCGTGCCGTTCGCGGCGCCCCTGGCCGTCCTCACCGCGCTGCTGGACCTCGTCCCGCTCGTCGGCGCGACGATCGCCGCGATCGCCGTCGGGTTCGTGACCGTGTTCGAGGACTTCCCGACGATCACGATCATCTGGGTGGTCTGGGCGATCGTCTACCAGCAGATCGAGAACAGCGTCATCCAGCCGCAGATCCAGAAGCGCGCGGTCGACGTGCACGCGTTCATCGTGCTCGTCGCGGTGCTGTTCGGGTCGACGCTGTTCGGGATCGTGGGCGCGCTGCTGGCCATCCCGGTCGCGGCGACGATCCAGATCACCGTGCGGGAGCTGTGGCAGTACCGCAAGGAGGTGCGGGAGCGCAACGAGCAGGGCCCGCCGATCCTGGAGCCGCCGCCGGGTCGGGAGCCCCCGCCGGGGGCCGGGATGCCCGGTCCCTCCACGACCTGAGGGCGGCCAGCGCCCAATCGAGGCCGGTCGCGGCCAGCACGACGAGCGGGATCTCGGCCGCGAGCCGGTACCGGCTGAACCCGAACGTGGTGGCCGCCGAGATCGTCACGAGCAGGGCGGGCACGAGCAGCGGCCACAGCGTCGTGCCGGTGCGCCGCAGCCGCACGATGCCGCCGATCGCGGCGAGCACGAGCAGCGCGTACATCACGAGGCCCGCCTTGGCGACCGGGATCGAGCGGCTCCACAGCTCGCCGTAGCCGAGGCCGTCCTGGTAGCGGTACAGCTCCCACAGGCGCAGGATCCGCACCGCGACGACGACCGGGACGCGGTCGGCGTGGTCGCGCAGGTAGCGCCACGCCTCGTCGCGCTGGCAGGCGGCCTGCTCGAGCTCGTCGCGGATGCCGACGCACGGCCCGCGCAGCGCGCACGCGTGGCGCACGAAGCCGAGGTACGGGCTGCCCGCCTCGAACGTCTCGTCGCACACGGTCGCGGCGGCGGTGTGGCCGCTGTTGGTCGTCAGCACGATCGGCTCGCCGACGCTGATCGCGTTGCGCACGACCCACGGCGTGAGCACGAGCGCGGTCGCGGCGACCGCGACGAGCGCCAGCGGCGCGGCCGGGCGCAGCGCGTCGCGCCAGCGGTCGCGGGTGCCGTCGGGGCGCCGCCGCACGCCGGCGAGGCAGGCGGGCAGCGCCAGCAGCGCGACGAGGAGGATCGCCTCGGTGCGCGTGAGCGTGGCGAGGCCGATCAGCGCGCCGAGCAGGGCTGCCGACCCCCACCCGGGCCGGTCGACGAGGCGGTAGGCGGCCAGCAGCACGGCGGCGACGAGCGGCGCGTAGAGCGCCTCGGTGATCACGGTCCCGTCGACCATCACGAGCTGCGGGTACACGGCGGCGAGCGCGGCGGCGATCAGGCCGGTCCGCGGCCCCCGCACGCGGCGCCCGAGCAGGCCGATCAGGACGACGGCCACCGGGCCCAGCAGGCACGACACGGCCCGGTGCGCGGTGAGCGAGTCCAGGCCGACCGCGGAGAACGCCGACAGGAACAGGGGGTACAGCGGCGGGTAGCCGGCGGTCGGCAGCGGCTCGCCGAACTGCAGCTCGGAGAACGGCCGGATGTAGCCCTTCCCGTCGGCGATCCCGTTGGCGAGGAAGTGGTAGAGCAGCGTGTCGCCGCGCGCGGGCAGGTCGGGCGCGATCGCGAGCGCGTAGACGAGGCGCGCGGCCAGCGCGACGGCGGCGATGGCCAGCAGCCAGGCGCGGAAGGCGCGGCCGCTCACGCGCCGGCGAGCTCCCCGGCGTACGGGGTCAGCGCCGCCCGCAGCGCGTCGGTCAGCGGCTGCTTGGCGTGCGTGCCCGGGTCGACGGCGACGTAGTGCAGCTCGCCCTCGGCCAGCAGGTCGCCGTCGCGGCGGATGCGGCCGTCGAGGCGCAGCGACGTCGTGCCGAAGCGGCCGGCGCTCAGATCCACGTCGATGAGGTCGTCGCCGCGGGCCGGCGCCCGGTAGGCGATGCGGCTCTCGACGAGCACGAGGTCGGTGCCGGAGGCGACGAGGTCCCCGTACGAGCCCATGGCCGCGCGGAACAGCGCGGTCAGCGCCACGTCGAAGTACACGAGGTAGTTCGCGTTGAAGACGACGCCCTGCGGGTCGCACTCGTTGAACCGCACGCGGAGCTGGTGGCGAAACGGCGCCGGCATCCGGCAGGAGCATACGGGGACCGGACCGCGCAACCTGGGTTGACAAGACCTCGGTTGTCAACTATGGTTGACGCGTGACGACGATCGATCTCGAGGCGATCGAGGACCCGGCCGACGGGCTGCGCGCGGTCGTGGCCCTGCGGGCGCTCGCCGACCGCCTCGAGGCGCGCGAGGTCCGCCGCGCCCTCGACGCCGGCTGGACCTACGCCGACGTCGCGGCCGCGCTCGGGGTCACGCGCCAGGCGGTCCACAAGAAGCACGGGAGGCGGAGGTAGGCGGTGGCGCTCGAGCGGTTCGGCAGGGACATCCGGCGCGACGTGCTGCGGCACGCCGAGCGCGAGGCCGACGCGCTCGGCGCCCCGGCGATCGGCGCCGAGCACCTGCTGCTCGGCGTCGCGCTCACCGAGGGCCCTGGCTGCGCGCTGTCCGACGCCGGGCTCGACGCGCCGTCGGTGCGCGACGCGCTCGAGGCGGATCTCGCCGACGCCCTGGCGCCGCTGGGGATCCCGGCGTCGGCGGTCGAGGCGGTCGGGCCGCCCGTGCCCACCGGCCGGCGCCTGCGCCTGGCGCCGGCGGCCAAGCGCTCGCTGCACCAGGCGCTCCGGACGGCGCTGGACGGCGGCGATCGGCGCATCCACGCCGGTCACCTCGCCGTCGGCATCCTGCGCACGCCGTCGGCGCCCGTGCAGCGCCTGCTCGACCGTCTCGGCGTCGACCGCGACGCGCTCGTCCGCGCGCTCTCGGCCTAGACGACCGGCACGACGTCGTCGGCCGACGCGTCGGCCGCGCGGACGTGGCGCAGCACGAGCGCGGCGACGATCGCGGCCGCGAGCAGGAACCCGGCCGCGACCCAGTAGGCCGACGAGATCGCCGTGGTCACCGCGTCGCGCAGCATCTCGACGACCGCCGGGTCGGCCGCGGAGCTCGGGTCGGCGTCGGGGTTGGCCAGCACGGTCTGGATCTGGGAGATGTCGGCCGCGCGCGACGGGTCGGCCGCCACCCAGTCGCTGACCTGGGTGTGCTGCACGTTGGAGATGATCGTGCCCAGCACGGCGATCCCGATCGTGCCGCCGACCTGGCGCATCGTCTGGATCACGCCGGAGGCCTGGCCGCGCAGGGCCGGGTCGGCGACGTTCATCGCGTCGGTCGAGGCCGGGGTCATCACGAGCGCCAGGCCGATGCCCATGAGCACGTAGCCGGGCACGATCCACCCGTAGCTGAGCTCGTGCAGCACGGCGGCCGACCACGCGAACGCGACGCCGACCAGGAACGCGCCGGCGGCGACCGGCGCGCGGGGGCCGATGCGGTCGTACAGCTTGCCCGTGGCGGGCGCGAGGAGCAGCAGCGGGATCGTCAGCGGCAGCA
Source organism: Capillimicrobium sp. (assembly GCA_035565675.1). GTDB lineage: Bacteria > Actinomycetota > Thermoleophilia > Solirubrobacterales > Solirubrobacteraceae > Capillimicrobium. The sequence continues at coordinate 15,332 of DATMSA010000112.1, forward strand.
GCGACAGGCCGGCGGTGATCGGGCCGAAGCCGAGGACGTCCTGGACCCAGATCGCGCCGAACACCGACACGCCGATGGTCCCGAACTGGACGACGGCGAGCACGAGGTTGTCGGCGCTGAAGTTGCGGCTCTTGAACAGGCGGAGCTGCACGAGCGGCTCGCGGGCGCGCAGCTCCCACAGGACGAACAGCGGCAGCACGACCGCCGCGGCGATCAGCAGGCTGATGACCGCCGGGGAGTCCCAGCCCCAGGCGCGGCTCTGCATCAGCCCGAGCACGAGCGCGCCGACCCCGACGATCAGCAGCGGGACGCCCGGCCAGTCGACCCGGCCGCCGGCGGGCGCGGGCGCGCGCTCCCGCGGCATCGTGATGTGCGCGAGCACGAGCATCGCCGTGCCGACCGGCAGGTTGACGTAGAAGACGGCCTCCCAGCCGATCCCCTCGACGAGCGCGCCGCCGATCAGCGGCCCGAGCGCCAGGAAGACCATCGACACGCCGGTGTAGATGCCCATCGCCTTGCCGCGCTCGTCGGAGGAGAAGGCGTTCATGACGATCGCCCCGCTCGACGGCGTCATGAGCGCGGCGCCGGCGCCCTCGACCGCGCGCGCGACGATGATCCACGCCTCGTTCTGGGCCAGGCCGCAGGCGGCCGACGCGAGCACGAACACGATCGCGCCGATGCGGAACACGCGCTCGTTGCCGATCAGGTCGCCGATGCGCCCGCCGAGCGCCACGAGCACCGCGATCGCCAGCAGGTAGGCGTTGACCACCCACTGCACGCCCGTGGTCGACAGCCCGAGCTCGTCCTGCATCGTCGGCAGCGCGACGCTGACGACGGTCTGGTCGATGAGGATCATCGACAGCGACCCGGTCATCGTGACCAGGACCCACCAGCGGCGGTTGGCGTCGGTGATCCGCATGGGCGCGAAAACCCTACGGGCTGATGGCCGCGGCCGGGGCGATTCCGTGCTCGATCGCGCCCTTCACGGCCGCGTCGACCGCGTTGAGGCGGTACAGCGCGATCGCCTCCGCGGAGCCGAACCGCCGCCCGGGCGCCGCGTCGGTCCCGTGGTGGGTGAGGACGCAGTGGGCCAGCGCGACGCGCCGGGCGTCGTCGATCAGGCCGGCGCCGCGCTCGTGCAGCAGGCGCAGGCCGAGCTCGACGTGGCCCAGCAGGCGCCCCTCGTCGGTGAGCCCGATCTCGGCGCCGTAGGTGAACTCGCGGGTCTTGCCGAGGTCGTGGACGATCGCCGCGGTCACGAGCAGGTTCTGGTCCAGGCGCGGATGGAGCTGGCAGGTCTCCAGCGCGAGCGTGGCGACCGCGACCGTGTGCTCGAGCAGTCCGCCGAGGTAGGCGTGATGGCCGTTGCGCGAGCAGGGCGCGCGCCGCCACTGCGCGCGCAGCTCGCCGTCGCCGAGCAGCGCGCTCAGCAGCGCGGCGAGCTGCGGGTCGCGGACCTCGCCCGCCAGCGACTCCAGGAACCCGTCGAGCTCGTCGAGATCGCGGTAGGCGACCGGCAGGAAGCGCGCCGGATCGGCGTCGGCGCCCTCGGCCCGGGCGATCGCGCGGACCTCGATCTGGAGCGCGTCGCGGAAGCGCTCGACGCGGCCCGCGACCCGCACGAGGTCGCCGCGCTCGAAGCGTCCGCCGAGCACGTCGGCGTCGCGGAACACGCGTGCGGCGATCGCGCCGCTGGCGTCGCGCAGCTCGAGCGCCAGGTACGGGCTTCCGGTCCGCGTCATCAGCCGGTCCTTGCGCGTGCACGCGAACACGGCCACGACGTCCTGGCCCGGCCGCAGCGTGGCGACGGAGATGGGCGCGTCGGGGGTCGCGCCGACGCCGGGCGAGGGGCCGGAGGACATGGACCCATGATGTACCGTGACTCGGATGCAGCCGCTCATGTGGGACCGACGTCCCGACGGGCTTCGGGCTCCCGCCCTGGTCTGCGCGTTCAAGGGGTGGAACGACGCCGGCGACGCCGCGTCGGCCGCGCTCACGTTCGTCGGCGCTGCGCTCAACGCCACCCGGTTCGCCGAGATCGATCCGGAGGAGTTCTACGACTTCCAGGCCACGCGGCCGAAGATCGAGCTGGTCGAGGGCACGACCCGCCAGCTCCAGTGGCCCAGCGTCGAGATCTGGGAGGCGCGCGTCCCGCGCGCGCCGCGCGACCTGGTCCTGCTGAGCGGGCCCGAGCCGTCGATGCGCTGGCGCACGTTCACGCGCCTGATCGTCGACCTGGCCGAGGCGCTGGAGGTGCAGCTCGTGGTGACGCTCGGCGCGCTGCTGGCCGACGTCCCGCACTCGCGGCCCGTCGGCATCACCGGCTTCGCCACCGACGAGCGCCTGCGCGCCCGGACCGACCTCACGCCGTCGTCGTACGAGGGCCCGACGGGCATCACCGGCGTGCTGCACTCCGCCTGCGCCGAGGCCGGGCTGCCGTCCGCGTCGCTGTGGGCGACCGTGCCCCACTACGTCGCGGCGGCGCCCAACCCGAAGGCCGCGCTCGCGCTCGTGCGCAAGCTCGAGGCGCTCGTCGGCGTCACCGTCGACGCGTCCGAGCTGGAGTCCGCGGCCGCCGACTACGAGCGCCAGGTGTCGCTCGCCGTCCAGTCCGACCCCGACGTGCAGGCGTTCGTCGAGCGCCTCGAGAAGGCCGCCGAGGAGGACGAGGAGCCGGTCGACCCGACCCAGCTCCCGTCCGGCGACTCGATCGCGCGCGAGTTCCAGCGCTTCCTGCGCCAGCGCGGGCCCGACGACGAGGGCTAGCCCGCGGCGGACTCCGCCAGCAGCGTCACCACGTCGTGCATCAGCGCGGCCGCGGTGAGCGCCGTGACCTCGCCCTCGCTGTCCTTGCGCCCGACGAAGCAGACGACGTCGGCGCCGACGAGGTCGACGCCGCGCAGGCCCTGGATGAGCTTCTGCGCCTGGCGCGCGGTGAGCCCGCCGACCTCCGGGTCGGCGACGGCGGGCGCCCACGGCAGGTCGAGCACGTCGAGGTCGATCGTCAGGTAGACGGGGCGGTCGCCGACGCGCTCGCGGATCGCGGCGATCGTGGCCTCCACGCCGATCTCGTCGATCTCGTCGAGCGTGATGACGCGGTAGGTGTCGTGCGCCCACTGGTCGAGGTCGAGGGCGGGGTGCGGGCCGTTGATGCCGACCATGACGCTGTGCGCGCCGTCGATGGTGCCCTCGTCCACGCCGAGCCGCGCCCAGGTGGCGGCGTGCTCGACGCCGCCCGAGTCGGGGTCGACCGCGTACGCGTCGGTGTGGGAGTCGAGGTGCACGATGGCGACGGACTCCCCGCGCGGCGAGCCCGGGCCGGCGATCGCCCGCAGGATCGGCGTGGTGATGGCGTGGTCGCCGCCGACCGACAGCGGCCGCGTCCCGGCGGCGGCGATCGGCTCGTAGAACGCCCGCAGGTCGTCCATGGTCTCGAACGGGTTGAGCCCGCGGATGATCGGCGCGTCGCCGAGGTCGGCGATGCGGCACAGCGAGAACGGATCGAGGCGGAACTGGCGATGCTGGCGCCGGTAGCCCATCGTCGTGTTGCGGATCGCGCGCGGACCCAGGTACTGGCCGCGCTCGATCATGTTGCCGCCGGTGTACGGGACGCCGACCACGCCGACGTCGGCGTGCGCCGGGTCCGGATCCCAGGGGCAGCGGAAGAACGTCGCCGGTCCATGCCAGTAGAAGAACGCGCCGAGCGCGTCGGAGAACTTCGTGGACGACGTGTCCGACATTCCGACCTCCAGTCGATGCCGGCGCCTCGCGGGAGCGGACCCTACCTCGATCGCCGCGCGGACGGCGGGGACGTCAGTAGCCGCGCGCCAGGTCGACCACGCCGAGCGGCTCCTCGCCGGCCACCAGGCGGGCGACGTTCTCGCCGACCAGCCCGGCCAGCGCCCGCGCGGCGACCGCGTCGGGCGACGCGACGTGCGGCGTGATCAGCGCGCGCGGGTGCGTCCACAGCGGATGGCCGTCGGGCAGCGGCTCGGGGTCGACGACGTCGAGGGCGGCGCCGGCGATCGCGCCCTCGTCCAGCGCCCGCACGAGCGCCTCGGTGTCGACGAGCGTGCCGCGCCCCACGTTGACCAGCCACGCGTGCTCGGGCATCGCCGCCAGCGCGCGCTCGTCGACCAGGTGATGCGTCTCCGCGGTCGCCGGCGCGCACAGCACGACGACGTCGGCGCGCGGCCACACGCCGGAGAGCTGCGCGGTCGCGACGGTCTCGCGGGCGCCCTCGACCGGGCGGCCGCCGCGGTTCACGGCGATCGCCTCGGCGCCGAGCGGGCCCAGGAGGCCGATCAGCGCGCGGCCGATGCTCCCGGCGCCGACCACGGCGACCGTCGTCCCGCGCAGCGTCCCGCCCTGCATCGACGCGTCCCAGGAGCGGGCGCGCGCCGCCTCGGCCAGGCGCCGGAAGCCGGCGAGCATCAGCGCCAGCGCGTGCTCGGCCACCGCCGGCGCGTAGGCCTGCGAGGCGGTGGTCCAGATGCGGCGGTCGTCCATCACGCCGGCGTCGACCCACCCGTCGATCCCCGCCGACGGGAGCTGCACCCAGGCGATCCCGGAGTGGAGGACGTGCTGCAGCTCGGCCTTGCGGTCGCGCTCCCAGTCCAGCCACGCGATCGCGGTCGCGTCCGCGGCCGTCTCGGCGACCTCGCCGCCCGCGCGGCGCACGGCCTCCGCGACCGCCGCGTCGAACGCCGGCCCGATGAACACGCGCGGGGCGGTCACTTCTCCGCCGCCGGGCAGGCGATCCGGTAGTCGCACATCGAGCAGGCGGTGATCGACGGGGTCGGCTCGAAGCCCTGGCCGAGGATGCCGTCGGCGACCTCGAACACGGTCTCGCTGATCCACGCCGGGTCGATCTCGTCGGTGGGCACCTGCACCTTCTCGTCGTCGAGCACGTACAGGTACGCCTGCTGGGAGGCCTCCATCTCCCACGCCTCGCGCGCGCCGATCGCGTACAGCGAGAGCTGCACGTCCTCGCGCAGCTCCGGCAGCGACCGCGGCCGGCCGGTCTTGTAGTCGATCAGCTCGTAGCCGCCGTCCTCGAGGCGGTCGACGCGGTCGACGCGCCCGCGCAGCAGGTGCGGGCCGAGCTTGAACGCGAACGAGCGCTCGAACCACACCGGCTCGGCGGGCTCGTCGCGGGTGCGCTCGAAGTAGCGGCCCAGGGCGGACGCCGCCTTCTCGCGCAGCTGGCGCTCCTCGTCGGAGTCGCCGAAGCCGCCGCGCCGCCAGCCGGCGTCGAGCAGCCGGTGCATCTCGTCGACGCCGCCGGTCCCGCCGCCGGCGTGCCAGCGCTCGAGGACCTGGTGGACGAGGATGCCGAAGCGCTGGTTGAGCGTCGGCTCGGCCGGGATGCGGAACACGCGCGCGAACTTGTACTTCAGCGGGCACGAGCGGTACGTCTCGATGTCGGAGGCGCTGAGCACGAGCCCGTCGCCGCGGGTGGGTAGGAACGCCTCCAGCGACGGCTCCGAGCGGCGCGCCACCGACGCCGCGCGCTGGCGGTCGTCGCGCTCGGCGTCCAGCAGTAGGTCGTCGAGCGCGCTCGTGAGGAAGATCTCGCGCTGCTCGGCGGTGGCGGCCGACAGCAGCCGCTGGTTGACGTCGGCGAGCGCGTCGGCGACCGACTGGCCGGGCGGGCGGCGCAGCAGCGCCGACAGCTTCAGCAGCTCCAGCAGGCGCACGCCGGCGTGGGCGACGTCGAGGTCGGTGTCGAAGCGCAGCTCGCCGAGCCGGCCGCCGACGATCTGCACCTGGTCCAGCAGCTCGTCGCGCATCATCCGGAACGTCGAGTGCAGCGTCTCGGCGGGGCCGAACAGCTCCTCCTCGCGCTCCTCCCAGGCGGCGCCGATCGCGGCCCGCGCCTCCTCGACCAGCGGCGACGGCGGCTCCGGCGCGGCGTGCGCGAGCACGAGCGTCTCGCGCGCCCGCGTCATCGCCAGGTGCAGCAGGCGCCGCATCTCGGCCACGTGCTGGGCGCGGTTGTCGGGGGGCAGGCGCTCGCGCAGCAGCTCGTCGGGGATCGGCTCCATCGCCCGGCGGCGGGCGCCCGGCAGCCGGGTCGACTCGAGCCCGAGCACGAAGACGTGGTCGAACTCGCGCCCGCGCGCCTGGCGCATCGTGAGGATCTGCACGGCCGGCGCGTGCGTCTCGGCGACCGCCTCCTCCTCCGGCAGGCCGGCCTCGGCCACCGCGGTGATGTAGGCGGCGAACTCGCGCGGGCTGGCCTGCGGGGCGCGGCGCGTGAACGCGGCGGCCAGCTCGCCGAAGCGGGCCAGGTTCACCAGCCGCTCCACCACGTCGGCCTGGGCGGCGAAGAGCTGCTGGCGGCGCAGGCCGAGGCGCTCGATCAGCCGGTGCACGAACAGGTCGGGCCGGGCGGTGTCGAACGTGGCGACGGTCTCGCGGTGCAGGCGCAGGAACGACAGCAGCCGCTCGCGCGCCTCGGGCGCGATCTGCGGCGACTCGGTCGCGGCGACGAGGCCGCCGACCATGTCGAGCTTGCGGCGCTTGGCGATCTGCACGCAGCGGGCGAGGTCGACCTGGCGCAGCTCGATCGGCGGGCGCGAGAGCGCGCGGACGACCGCGCTGGCGTCGGCCGGGTCGGCGAGGAGGCGCAGCCACGCGAGGACATCGCGCACCTCGGCGCGCTGGAAGAACGCGGCCGCGCCGACCACCCGGTAGGGGACCGCGCGCTCCTCGAGCGCGACCGCGACCGGCTGGCCCTGCGTCTCGACCGAGCGCACGAGCACGGCGATCCGCTCGGGGCGCGCGCCGTCGCGGGCGATGAGGCGCTCGATCTCGGCGGCCGTGCCCTGCGCCTGCGCGCGCTCGTTCTCGCAGCGCCAGAAGCGGACCGAGCCGTCGGGCACGGTCCGCGCCGGGTCCGGGACCGCGCGCAGCTCCTTGCCGATGCGGTCCGCGTTGGGCACGACGACCGCCCGCGCCGCCTCCAGCACGCGCGGCGGGCAGCGCTGGGAGACCTCCAGGCGCACGAGCTCGCCGTCGGGATGCTCGTCGGCGAAGTCGCGCAGGTTCTTCGTCGACGCGCCGCGGGGCCGCTCGACGGCCTGGTCGTCGTCGCCGGCGACGGTGATCGCGCCGTGGGCGCCGAGCTGGCGGACGAGCTCCATCGCCGCCCAGCCGAGCTCCTGCACGTCGTCGACGAGCACCAGCCGGAAGCGGCCGAGGATGCGCTCGCGCACGTGCGGGCGGTGGCGCAGCAGCGCGATCGCGCCGAGCACCAGGTCGCCGAGGTCGGGCGTGCCGCGCTCGCCGAGCATCCGGTCGTGGGCCGCGTACACCTCGGCGAACTCGCGCTCGCGCGCGGCGCGGGCCTGCGCGTCGACGTCGCCGGTGGGCAGGCGCTGGGCCCAGCGCGCGAAGTCGGTGGCGCTGACGCCCTGCGCCTTCAGCGCGTCGATGCGCTCGACCCACCCGCCGACGAGCGCGGCGGGGCGCCCGCGGAAGTCGTGCTGGCGGACGGTCAGCTCGTCGACGCGGTCCAGCAGCATCGCGACGCGGTCGGCGGCGGTCGCGGGCACCGTCCACGGGTCCAGGCCGCTCTCCAGCGGCTCGTCGCGCAGCAGCTTGGCCGCGAGCGCGTACGGGTCGAAGACGCACAGCTCCTCGTACCCGCCGTCGAGGCGGTCCTCCAGCGTGCGGCGCAGCGCGTCGGCGTCGGCGGCCGCGGGGGCGAGCACGAGGATGCGGGCCGGGTCCAGCCCGTCGGCGGCGAACCGCGCGAAGCGCTCGACGAGCACGCGGCTCTTGCCGGTCCCGGCGCCCCCGAGGATCAGCAGCGGGGCGGCCGGATGGTCGACCGCGCGCTGCTGGGAGGAGGTGAGCCGGCCGGGCGCTGCGGGCACGCTGCAAGGATATGGGGCAGATGTCGGTCTCCCAAACCGTGCGCACGGCGGACTGGCTCGGGGCCTGTCGCCGCGCGGCGGAGGCGATCCGGGCGCAGCTCGACGCGCCCCAGACGCGCTCCCAGCGCCTTGCCGAGACCGGCACGATCGGCGGCGGCGGCGACCGCACGCTCGTGCTCGACGCGGCCGCCGAGGACGTCGTGTTCGCCGAGCTCGACCGCCTCCACGCCGACGGCCTCGCGTTCGTCGCCGTCTCCGAGGAGCGCGGCGAGATCCCGTTCGGCGCCGACCCCGGCGAGCCGCACGTCCGCGTCGTCATCGATCCGATCGACGGGTCGCTGAACGCCAAGCGCGGGCTGCCGCACCACGCGCTGTCGATCGCGGTCGCCGACGGGCCCACGATGGCCGACGTCGCGTTCGGCTACGTGTACGACTTCGGGCCCGCCGAGGAGTGGTCGGCGTGGCGCGGGGAGGGCGCGTGCCTGGACGGCGTGCCGCTGCGCGAGAAGCCGGCCGAGCGGCGCAGCGCCGACGGGCGCCTGGAGATGCTCGCGGTGGAGTCCGCCGACCCCCGCCACCTGCACCGCGCCGGCGACATGGCCGACGTCGCCCGCCGCCTGCGCGTGCTGGGCGCGATCGCGGTGTCGCTGTGCCAGGTCGCCGCGGGCCGGGTCGACGGGATGGCGTCGCTGTGGCGCTGCCGGGCCGTCGACGCGGCCGCCGCCCAGCTCATCGTGCGCGAGGCCGGCGGCCTGGTCGCGTTCCCGGCCTTCGACGACCCGCTCGGCGCGCCGCTGGACCTGGAGCCGCACTCGCCGGTGGTCGCCGCGCTCAGCGAGGAGGCGCTCGCGCAGCTCTCCGTCGTCCCCGTCCCGATGGTGCCGCCGCGATGATCGACTGGTCTCTCGCCCGCCGCGTCTCGCGCATGGTCTCCGGGCCGATCGCGCCGTCCGTGCGCCTGCCCGGCGACCTCGACGCGCTCGCCCGCGACGCCGAGCAGCGGGTCGTCGCCTACACGGGCCTGACCCCGTCGGGGCCGCTGCCGCCGCCGGAGGCGGTCGACCGCTCGCAGTGGGCGGACGCCAACCTCGACGGCATGCGCAAGCTGATGGACCCGGTCACCCAGGACATGGGGCCGAAGTCCGGGCCGCTGCGGGGCCCGCTGCGCTCGGTCGCGGGCGCGGTGCTGGCGGTGGAGATCGGCGGCCTGACCGGCCTGCTGTCGCAGCGGGTGCTGGGCCAGTACGAGCTGGTGCTGCTCGACGCCGAGAGCCCGACGCGCCTCCTGTTCCTGGCGCCGAACCTGCTGGAGGCGGCCGGCAAGCTCGACGTCGACGCCGAGCAGCTCGTCACCTGGGTCGGCGTCCACGAGGTCACCCACGCCGTGCAGTTCTCGGGCGTCCCGTGGCTGCGCCCGCACCTCGCCGGCCTGCTGCGCGAGCTGCT
>DATMSA010000113.1:0-16361 GCA_035565675.1 Capillimicrobium sp.
TCGGGCCGCAGCGCGGCGATTCGGGCGCCGAAGGTCCCGGCCGCGTCCTCGGCGTCGCGGTCGGCGACGACGCGCTCGACCCGGCGCCACTCGGCGGCGGGGACGTACGGCTCGCGCGAGCCGCGGCTGACGGCGACCACGTCGTGCCCGGCGCGCACCAGCCGCGGGACGAGGTACGTGCCGATGTGGCCGGTGGCCCCGATGACGACGACGCGGCTCATCGCGCGATCCTACGGGCCCGGCGCCCGCGCCGGGGGCGGGGCGGGGCCCGGCGTGCGGCGGCGCTCGGCCCGCCCTGGACGGAATGCCGGTGTAACCCCGCCGCCGGCCGGGGGTTGGTCCGCCAAACGGGGACGCCTCCGTCTCGGTTGCGGAGGCGCCGGAGCACAGACGTCTCACGGAGGGACGCATGAGCAGTCAGGTGAGGGGCGGGCGCCGCAGCGCCTGGATCGGGGCGGGGGCGATCGTCGCAGCGGCCGGGTTGTCCGCGATGCCGCCGCCGGCCGACGCCAAGCCGGTGCGCGCCGAGGTGGTCGTCGCCGGCGATTGGCGCAACGGGACCATGCGGGCGCTGCGCAGCGCGTACGGCGACCAGGTGGCCTTCCGGCGGGCGCGCACGGACGCCCAGGCGCGGCGACTGCTGCGGCGCGCCAATGCGCGGCGGCCGGGCCGCAGCGACGATCGAGCCCTGGTCGTCGACGCGCGTGAGGTCGGGGTGAAGCGGCTGAGCCGCAGCCGCGCGGTGCGCGCCGCGCTGCAGGCCGGCAACTGGCTGATCGTCCTCAACGCCGGCCCGAACGCGCGGCGGACCGCGCTCGCCCGCCACGTCGGCAGCGCGACGCCCGGGCACACCGTCGTGACCGCGGTGCGTCGCGGCGAGCGTCCCGGCGGCCAGCCCGACGTGGAGGTCGTCGACTTCCTGGCGCCGGCGGCATCGTCGCGTCCCGGCGCCCGCGCGGCGCGTCGCGCGGTCCAGCGCCGCTACGCCAAGCGCCTGTACCGCACGATCGCGTCCGATCGCCCGGCCGCCCGCGCCGCCGCCGGCGGCGAGGCGTCCAACCCCGTGCCGGCGTCGCTGCTGACGGCCCGCTGGCGGATCACGACCGTCGGCTCGCCCGTGCTGCGGTGGCCGAGCCTCAACAGCGACACGCCGAAGGGCGACGCCTGGCGCTCGTGGCGCCAGACCCCGATGGTGTCGAGCACGCAGACCTTCACGGCCTACCTCAGCAACGACACGACCGTCGCCCCCGGCGGCACCGGACCGGAGGGCCCGACGCAGTACCTGTACTGGGAGCTCGACGGGACCGTGTCGCCGATCCTCGACCCGTCGCGCAAGGACCAGTTCATCCGCGATCCGCTGGCCGGCGGCTGGCAGGACAACCGCGGCTGGTGGACGGCCTCCGTCGACGCCGGGATCCGTCCGCCGGCCGGGCTGACCCTGCGCAAGTCGGCCCCGGTGACGCCCAACTCGATCACGCAGTACACGTCGGGGACGACGTTCTCGATCGGGTTCGCCGCGACCGCCGGCTACACCGGCGGGCAGGTCGGCGGCGGCAACATCGGCGGGTCGATCAACGCCAGCTACAGCTACAGCGACACGGTCACGCGCGAGATCCCCGACTGGGGCGTGCGCTCGCGCACGTCCGGCAACCACGCGGCCTGGACGTTCTTCTCCAAGAGCCCGTGCGACGCCAGCGGGGGCGTGGCGACGATCATCGCCAACGAGGGGCCGCGCAAGTGCTTCGCCGGACAGGGGACCGGATGGCTGGGCAACCACCAGAAGCCGATGGCGGTCAACGACCTCTCCGGCGCGACGATGGACTTCCACGCCAGCGCGCTGTGGCAGACGAGCGGGTTGATGACGGAGGTCGTCGAGTTCACGCCGCAGATCGACGTGACGATGGCGTGGACGTGGTGGGGCGGTCTCGGGCGCGACAAGCACCCCAACAGCGAGTCGTTCGCGCGCAAGTGCCCGCTGCGCTGCAGCATGGTCCAGGTCGAGCGCTTCGACGGGCTGCGCATCCCCAACACCGACCAGCCGCACGAGCGGATCGCGATCGACCTCGGGGCGGTCGTCCCGGTCGGCGTGGAGCGGATCACGTTCCACGAGCGCGAGGGCGGCCCGGCGCTCGACACGAGCGAGCCGCTGTGGATCGGCACGGCCAACCAGCGCTCGGTCGTGGCCTGCGTGACGCTGGCCCGCCCGGCCCCCGCCGGGCTGCGGCTGCCGGTCGGCACGACGAACCTGGACAACTTCTACGCCGACGGCACGATGTCGATCCCGTTCCGCGGGCGCTCGGGGTGCTTCCCGGTGAGCCTGAAGGCCAACCGGCTGGGGCGGTGCGAGGCGATCACCGCGGAGGTCGGGACGTTCTACGCCCGTCCGCACATCGTCCCGCTGACGATCCGCAGCGGCTCGCCGGCCCAGTGCCGCGACGAGGCCGCGGAGGCGGGCGGCGGCGACGATGCCGGCATCGCGGTCCCGGAGCCGGACGGCGACGTCGGCGTCGCCCTGCCGCCGGCCGGGTCGGCCTGACCGTCGCCGGTCAGACGAGCCGCAGGCCGCCGATTCCCAGCGACCCGCCCGCCGGGTCCGGCTGGGGGTCGGCGGCGCCGGCGTCGTCGCCGGCCTCCTCGGCGGCCGCGGCCACGCCCGCGCGCGGCGGCGGGTCGTCGAGGAAGTCGGCGGTCGGGACGAAGAACAGGTTCCCGGTCAGCGCCGTCGAGAAGTCGAGGATCCGGTCGTGGTTGCCGGGCGGCTTGCCGACGAACATGTTCTCCAGCATCTGCTCGATCACGCCGGGGTCGCGCGCGTAGCCGGCGAAGTACGTGCCGTACTCGTCGGTGCCGACCCGCCCGAACGGCATGTTGAACCGCACGATCTGGCGCTCCTCGCCGTCCTCGTCGACGATCGTGTTCAGCGCGACGTGCGAGTTGGCGGGCTTGACGTCGTCGTCGAGCTCGATGTCGTCGAGCTTGGTGCGCCCGATCGCCAGCTCCTGCTCCTCGACGGGCAGCGCGTCCCACGCGTCCAGGTCGTGGACGTACTTCTGCACGACGAGGTAGCTGCCGCCGGCGAACAGCGGGTCCTCGTCGCCGACGACGACCGCCTGCGCCGCGGCGTCGCCCTCCGGGTTCTCGGTGCCGTCGACGAAGCCGAGCAGGTCGCGCAGGTCGAACGAGCGGAAGCCGTGGACCTCGTCGACGACCCGCGCGGCGCCGCGCAGCCGCGTCCGCAGGTGCTGGGCCAGCTCGAAGCACAGGTCGAAGCGGTGCGCGCGGATGTGGAACAGCAGGTCGCCGGGCGTGGCCGGGGCGGTGTGGACGGTGCCGGCCACCTCGCGGAACGGGTGCAGGCCGGCGGGGCGCGGGGCGCCGAACATCCGGTCCCACAGCTCGGCCCCGATGCCGGTGACGCACGTGAGCCCGTCCTCGGGCCGGCGGAACCCGACCGAGCGTCGCAGCCCCGACACGTCGGCGAGCACGTCGCGGACGGCGTCCTCGCCACCGGGCTCGACGGTCATCACGAGGAAGATCGCCGACTCGGTGATGGGCGTGAGGACCGGTTGGGGCTCGGCGGCGCTCATCGGCCCAGACGCTGACATCCGCGCCGCCCGTCCGTCAAGCGCGCGCGGTCTCCCGCGCGAAACCCCGCAGATGAGGGCTGGGATCGACCGAACCCCGTTCGTACGGTCGCGCGATGCTCAAGACCGCCGTTCAACCCCGCCGACCCCGACACCGACATCGAGACGCGGACCTGCGACCTGGCGGAGGTCCTCAACGTGCGCGTCAGCGGCCGCCACACCTGCGAGACCCCGGTCTCGGACGCCTTCACGGTCGTCGACCCGGCGTTCACCGGCGACGGCACCGTCCGCTACGACGTCAACGGGGACGGCCGGGGCACGTTCACGCGCGACCTGCGCGGCACCCACCGCGTGTAGCGCGAGCGCGCGGGTGCTCGCACCGGATCCGGGGTACCGTTGTGGCTGATGGCGACGACACCGCGTCCCGCGCAGATCGAGATCCGCATCAGCGAGGAGCCCGCCGACTCGCCCGACGGCCACGCCCTGCTGGACGCGCAGGAGGCGGAGCTGACCGAGCGCTACGGCGAGCTCTCCGGCGCCGCGCTGCGGCTCGACCGCGACCTGACCGTGTTCCTCGTCGCCCGCGACGCGGCCACCGGCCAGGCGGTGGGCTGCGGAGCGCTGCGCGAGCACACGCCGGAGATCGTCGAGATCAAGCGCATGTACGTGACGCCCGAGGCGCGCCGGCGCAGCCTCGGCCGCGAGATCCTGCGGGCGCTGGAGCGCGAGGCCGCGCTGCGCCACTACGTGACGGTCCGCCTGCACACCGCCAGCGGCCAGCACGAGTCGATCGGCCTGTACGAGAGCGCCGGCTACCGCTCCGTCCCGTGCTGGGGCGACTACGCCGAGGACGAGCGGTCGTGCTGCTACGAGCGCGACATCACGCCCGCGCCGGCTGACTGACGCCCGGCGTCCGCCGTTCCTGGAAGAGTGCGCGCCGTGCGCGCGATCGGGTCGACGTTCATCGCCGCGGCGCTGGCCGCCGCGCTGCTGGCCGCGCCGGCGGCCTCCGGGGCTCCCGTGGTGCGGGGCTCCGTCGAGCAGGTCCACGTCACGGGCGCCCCGCCCGGCGCGCGGGCCGTGCTGCTGCACCGCGGCGACCGGGTCGCCGTCCGGCGCGCGGGGCGCCAGGGCGGCGTCGTGTTCCGCAACGTGCGCCCGCGCGGCGGCTACCGCGTGCGGGTCGGCAGGGGACGGCCGTCGCGCGCGGTCCGGGTCCTGCGCCCGCGTGCCGCGCCGCCGTCGACGAAGCGCTACGCGCAACGCCTGCCGGCCGGCGGCTACGGCTACCTGACCACGCGCGACGGCACGAAGCTGGCGGTCAACGTCACGCTGCCCGGGCCCGCCGACCAGGGGCCGTACCCGACGCTCGTGGAGTACTCGGGCTACGGGTACGCGAACCCGTCCGGCGGCGAGAGCTCGATCCAGGCGGTGCTGGGCCTGCTCGGCTACGCGGTCGTCGACGTGAACATGCGCGGCACCGGCTGCTCGGGCGGCGCGTTCGACTACTTCGAGCCGCTGCAGGCGCTCGACGGCTACGACGTGGTCGAGACCGTGGCGCGCCAGCCGTGGGTGCTGAACGGGAAGGTCGGCATGGCCGGCGTCTCCTACGGCGGCATCAGCCAGCTCTTCGTCGCCGCCACGCGGCCGCCGAGCCTCGCCGCGATCACGCCGCTGTCGGTGATCGACAGCACCCAGACGACGCTCTACCCGGGCGGGATCCTCAACACGGGCTTCGCGCTGTCGTGGGCCAAGGACCGCGTGCACGACGCGCGTCCGGCCTCGCCGCGCGGCGGGCAGGCGTGGGCGCTGGAGCGCATCCGCGCCGGCGACCGGGTGTGCGAGCGCAACCAGGCGCTGCACGACCAGGCCGTCGACCTGATCGCCAAGACCCGGGCCAACCGCTACTACCGCCCGCAGGTCGCCGACCCGCTCGCGCCGATCACCTTCGTGCACCGCATCACGGTGCCGACGTTCCTGGCCTGCCAGTGGACCGACGAGCAGACCGGCGGCCACTGCCCGGCGCTCGCGTCGCGCTTCACGGGCACCGACCGCGCCTGGTTCACGTTCACCAACGGCGTGCACACCGACTCGCTGGACCCGGCGACGTTCAACCGCTGGTTCGACTTCCTCGAGCTGTACGTCGCGCAGCGCAGGCCCGTGCTGCCGGCCGCGGCGAGCGGGGCGGCCGGAGCGATCTACCAGGCCGTCCTCGGCGTGCCCGACCAGACGCTCCCGCCCGACCCGATCCGCGACCAGCCCGACTTCGCGTCCGCGCTCGCCGCGTTCGAGGCGCAGCCGCGGGTGCGCGTGCTGTTCGACAACGGCGCCGGCTCGCCGATGCCGGGCGCGCCGGTCGCCGCGTTCGAGCAGTCGTTCCCGTCGTGGCCGATCCCGGGGACGCAGGCGCGCGCCTGGCACGTCGGTCCGGGCGGGACGCTCACCGACGCCCCGCCGGCCGCCGACGGCGAGGACCGCTTCACCTGGAACCCCAGGGCGCGGCCCGCGACGAGCTTCACCGGCAACACCGCCGGCGGGCCCGGCGGGCTGTGGACGGCGACGCCGACCTACCACTGGGACCCCAACCCGCCCGGCACCGCCGCGAGCTGGCTCAGCGCGCCGCTGGCCGCCGACACCGCGGTGATCGGGGCCGGCGCCGTCGACCTGTGGATCCAGGCGTCGACGCGCGACGTCGACCTGCAGGTGACGGTGACCGAGGTGCGCCCCGACGGCCACGAGACGTTCGTGCAGAACGGCTGGCTGCGCTCGAGCCTACGCGCCCTGGACCCCCGCAGCACCGAGCTGGAGCCGGTCCTGTCGCTGAAGCGGGCGACCGCCGCGCCGCTGCCGGCCGGGCGCTTCACGAAGGTGACCGTGCCGCTCTACTACCAGGGCCACGTGTACCGGGCCGGGTCGCGGCTGCGGGTGATCGTGGCCGCGCCGGGCGGCGACCAGCCGGTGTGGGAGTTCGGGGAGACGCGGCCCGCGAGCGGCACCGCCGAGGTGCGGGTCGCCCACGGCCCGGCCCGGCCGTCGCGACTGCTGCTGCCCGTCGTCCCGAGCGTGTCCGTGCCGACGCCGCTCCCGCCGTGCCCGGGCCTGCGGGGGCAGCCCTGCCGGCCCGCTTCGCCATGATGCGGTGATGCCGCGCGACGCGGACCCGTACCTGGACGACCTCGCGCGCCTGCGCCGGGTGCGCGACCGGATGGACCGCGAGTACGCCCAGCCGCTCGACGTCGAGGCGCTCGCGCGCGACGCGCACATGTCGCCCGGGCACTTCAGCCGCAGGTTCCGCGCCGCGTACGGCGAGTCGCCCTACAGCTACCTGATGACCCGGCGCATCGAGCGGGCCATGGCGCTGCTGCGGCGCGGCGACATGACCGTCACCGAGGTGTGCTTCGCGGTCGGCTGCTCGTCGCTGGGGACGTTCAGCACCCGCTTCACCGAGCTGGTCGGCATGCCGCCCAGCGTCTACGCGCGCGAGGCCGGCGGCGCCTGGGCCGGCATGGCGCCGTGCGTCGCCAAGCGCGTCACCAGACCGATCAGGAATCGAGAAGCGACCCCGGCGCGCCGCGGCTAGCGTGCGGAGCCATGGACATCACCATTCACGCGACGTTCCTGCCGCATGATGATCCCGACGCCTCGCTGGCGTTCTACCGCGACACCCTCGGCTTCGAGGTGCGCAACCAGGTGGAGCACGGCGGGATGCACTGGAACACCGTGGGCCCGCCCGGGCAGCCCGGCACGTCGATCGTGCTCCATCCGCCCGGCGCCGACCCCGGCATCACCGACGAGGAGCGCCGGGTGATCGCCGAGATGATGGCCAAGGGCACCTACGCCAGCCTG
The DNA here is from genome assembly GCA_035565675.1 of Capillimicrobium sp. GTDB lineage: Bacteria > Actinomycetota > Thermoleophilia > Solirubrobacterales > Solirubrobacteraceae > Capillimicrobium. Next base: position 7,431 of record DATMSA010000113.1, read on the forward strand.
ATGCTCGCCACGACGGACCTCGCGGCGACGTTCGATCGCATCCAGGCCGCCGGCGCGGACATCGTCCAGGAGCCCACCGACCAGCCGTGGGGCATGCGCGACTGCGCAGTCCGCGACCCCGCGGGCAACATGATCCGCATCCAGGAGGTTCGCTGACGTGGGGGCGACGACGACGGCGGGTGCCGATCGGGCCCGGGCGGCCGCTGACAGCCACGACCTGATCCGGGTCGTCGGCGCCCGCGTCAACAACCTCAAGGACGTCAGCGTCGAGATCCCCAAGCGCCGGCTGACCGTGTTCACCGGCGTGTCGGGGTCCGGCAAGAGCTCGCTCGTGTTCGGCACGATCGCGGCCGAGTCCCAGCGGCTCATCAACGAGACCTACAGCGCGTTCGTGCAGGGCTTCATGCCGACGGTGGCGCGGCCCGACGTCGACGTGCTCGACGGGATCACGACCGCGATCATCGTCGACCAGGAGCGCCTGGGCGCCAATCCGCGCTCCACCGTCGGCACGGTGACCGACGCGGACGCGATGCTGCGCATCCTGTTCAGCCGGCTGGCGGAGCCGCACATCGGCGGGCCGGGCGCGTACTCGTTCAACGTGGCGTCGGCCAGCGGGAGCGGCGGCATCACCGTCCAGCGCGGCGACAAGACGATCACGAAGGCGGCGTCGTTCAGCCGGGTCGGCGGCATGTGCCCGCGATGCGAGGGCCGCGGCTCGATCAGCGACTTCGACCTGTCCGCGCTGTTCGACGAGGACAAGTCGCTCAACGAGGGTGCGATCACGGTCCCCGGCTACAGCATGGACGGCTGGTACGGGCGGATCTTCCGCGGCTGCGGGTTCTTCGACCCGGACAAGCCGATCAAGAAGTTCACCAAGCGCGAGCGCCACGACCTCCTCTACAAGGAGCCGACGAAGATCAAGGTCGAGGGCGTCAACCTCACGTACGCGGGCCTGATCCCGACGATCGAGCGGTCGATGCTCTCCAAGGACGTCGAGGCGATGCAGCCGCACATCCGCGCGTTCGTCGAGCGGGCGGTCGTGTTCACGACGTGCCCGGACTGCGACGGCACGCGGCTGAGCGAGGAGGCGCGCTCGTCGAAGATCGACGGCATGAGCATCGCCGACGTGTCGGCGATGCAGATCACCGACCTGGCCGAGTGGGTCGCCTCGCTGGAGGCGCCGTCGGTGGCGCCGCTGCTCGAGGGGCTGCGGAGCACGATCGACTCGTTCGTCGACATCGGGCTCGGCTACCTGTCGCTGAACCGGCCGTCGGGGACGCTGTCGGGCGGCGAGGCGCAGCGGACGAAGATGATCCGCCACCTCGGCTCGTCGCTGACCGACGTGACGTACGTCTTCGACGAGCCGACGATCGGCCTGCACCCGCACGACGTCCAGCGGATGAACGACCTGCTGCTGCAGCTGCGCGACAAGGGCAACACGGTCCTGGTCGTCGAGCACAAGCCGGAGGTCATCGCGATCGCCGACCACGTGGTCGACCTGGGCCCGCGGGCCGGCAGCGCCGGCGGCGAGGTCGTCTACGAGGGCTCGGTCGAGGGGCTGCGCTCCGCCGACACGCTGACCGGCCGCCATCTGGACGACCGCGCGTCGCTGAAGGACGCGGTGCGCTCGCCGTCGGGGGCGCTGGAGATCCGCGGCGCCGACACGCACAACCTGCAGGACGTCGACGTCGACATCCCGCTCGGCGTGCTCGTCGTCGTGACCGGGGTGGCCGGCTCGGGCAAGAGCTCGCTGATCCAGGGGCACGTCGCCGGCCGCGAGGACGTCGTGGTGGTCGACCAGGGCCAGATCAAGGGCTCGCGGCGCAGCAACCCGGCGACGTACACCGGCCTGCTGGACCCGATCCGCAAGGCGTTCGCGAAGGCCAACGGCGTGAAGCCCGGCCTGTTCAGCGCGAACTCCGACGGCGCATGTCCGGCGTGCAACGGCGCGGGCGTCATCTACATGGACCTCGGGATCATGGCCGGGGTCGAGACCCCGTGCGACGAGTGCGAGGGCAAGCGCTTCCAGCCGGCCGTGCTCGAGTACACGTTCGGCGGGCGGAACATCAGCGAGGTCCTGGAGATGTCGGTCGAGGAGGCCGAGGCCTTCTTCGCCGACGGCGACGCGCGGCTCCCCGCCGCGCACAGGATCCTCGAGCGCCTGGCCCAGGTCGGCCTCGGCTACCTGACGATCGGGCAGCCGCTGACGACGCTGTCGGGCGGCGAGCGCCAGCGCCTGAAGCTCGCCACCCACATGGGCGAGAAGGGCGGGATCTACGTGCTGGACGAGCCGACGACCGGCCTGCACCTGGCCGACGTCGAGCAGCTCCTGGCGCTGCTGGACCGCCTGGTCGACGACGGCAAGTCGGTGATCGTCATCGAGCACCACCAGGCCGTGATGGCCCACGCCGACTGGATCGTCGACCTCGGTCCCGGCGCCGGCCACGACGGCGGCCGCGTCGTGTTCGAGGGCACGCCCGCCGACCTCGTCGCCTCGCGCTCGACGCTGACCGGCGAGCACCTGGCCGAGTACGTCGGCGCCTGACCGTCACGCCGCCGCTCGGTCGTCGAGCGGGCGGCGGCGCAGGCGGGGGAGCTCGAGCGCGGGCGGGATGACGGCCTGGGAGCGGTCCATCGTGCCGACGTCGGTGCCGGGCGGGACGATCTCGTCGATGCGGTCGAGGACGTCGTCGGAGAGGACGACGTCGAGGCCGGCGAGGAGGTCGTCGAGGTGGTCCATCGTGCGGGGGCCGAGCAGCGCGCTGCTGACGCCCGGGTGGGCGATCGCGAAGGCCATCGCCAGGTGCGTCATCGGCAGGCCGGCCTCGTCGGCCAGCGCGGCGAGCTGCTCGACGGCGTCGAGGCGCTGCTCGTCGGCGAAGCCGTCGATGAAGGGGGCGCGGACGAGGTCGACCTCGCGGCCCCTGCGGACGCGGCCGGTGAGCATGCCCTGTCCGAGCGGGCCCCAGACGAGGACGCCGATCCCGAAGCGCTGCGCGAGCGGCAGCACCTCGCGCTCGATGCCGCGGTTGAGGATGGAGTAGGGCGGCTGCTCGGTGCGGAAGCGCTCCAGGCCGCGGCGCTCGGCCACCCACTGCGCGTCGACGATGTCCGACGGGAGCGTGGTGGACGAGCCGATCGCGCGGACCTTGCCGCTGCGGATCAGGTCGGTGAGCGCCGACAGCGTCTCCTCGACGTCGGTGTCGAAGTCGGGGCGGTGGACCTGGTAGACGTCGATGTAGTCGGTCTGCAGCCGCCGCAGCGAGCCCTCGACGGCGGCCATGATCCAGCGCCGCGAGGCGCCGCGCTGGTTGGGGTCCTCGCCCATCGGGCGGGTGAACTTCGTGGCCAGGACCACGCGGTCGCGCCGGCCCTTGAGGGCCTTGCCGACGACCTCCTCGGAGGCGCCGAGCGAGTAGCCGTCGGCGGTGTCGACGAGGTTGATGCCGGCGTCGAGCGCCGTGTGCACGATGCGGATGGCGTCGTCGTGGTCGGGGTTGCCGATCGAGGCGCCCAGCAGCAGGGTGCCGAGCGCGTACGGGCTCACCTTGATGCCGGTGCGGCCGAGGGGGCGGTAGTGCATGGGGGCTCCTTGCGGGTCGCGTACACTCACAAGCGGAATTGCGTTCCGTATTGACGGTCACTGTAGCGGAACCGCGTTCCGGTTATCCATGAGTCCGAGTTCGAGCGACACCCCGGCCACCACGCCACGCCGCAAGCGGGCCGACGCGCAGCGCAACGTCGACGCGCTGTTGGCGGCCGCCAAGGCGGCGTTCGCCGAGTCCGGCGTGGACGCCCCGGCCCGGGAGATCGCCGACCGGGCCCAGGTCGGGGTGGGGACGCTCTACCGCCACTTCCCGACCCGCACCGACCTCGTCGTCGCCGTGCTCGAGCGCGAGATCGACGCCCTCGCCGACGCGGCGCCGGCGCTGGCGGCCGATCGCGCGCCCGCCGCGGCGCTCGCGGCCTGGCTGGACCGCTACACCGCCTTCCTGGAGACCAAGGACGGTCTCGCGACCGCGCTCCAGAAGGGCGAGCCGGCGTTCGAGGGCCTGGCCGAGCGCTTCTGGCAGCGCCTCGGCCCCGCGCTCGAGTCCCTGCTCGACGCCGCGGCGAAGGCCGGTGAGATCCGCTCCGACGTCGACGCCCGGGAGCTGCTGTCCGCCGTCGGCAGCCTCTGCCTCCCGGTGCCCGGCGGCGGCCCCGACACCAGCCGGCGCATGGTCGCCCTGCTCATGGACGGGCTCCGCCACCGCCCCGCGCCGGCGACCTAGCCTCCTTCCGATGCCGCCCGTCGAGATCGAGTTCTTCAAGCCCGAGGGGCGCCGCTACCGGTCGGTCCTGCACCGTCGCGACGGGCTGCTCGTCGAGCTGGACGGTGGCGGCTACAACCGGGTCGGCGGGCCGGCGCGGGAGCTGCCGCACGACCTCGCGCACTTCGTCGTCGAGGACGGGCTGGGGCTCGAGGCGGGGCTGTGGGGCGTCCTGTCGTCGGGCGGCATGTACGGCCACGCGAAGGTGATCGCCGGTCGCCGGCCGCCGCACTTCGCCGCGCGGGCGCAGGCGATCGTGAAGGCCGCGGGGGAGCGGCCGACGCAGGCCGAGATGCTCACGCGGTTCGTCTGCGACCTCACGCTCGACGGGGCCGACCGCGACGTCGCGCGGCTGAAGGCGGCGGCGGGCGAGCGCTGGTGGCGCGAGACGACGCCCGACCGGCTCGCGGCCACGTGCGCGGCGCTGCGCGACACGAGCCTGCGCTGGCGCGACCTGCGCCCCGGCGAGGCGCTCACCGTGTCGTGGCGCCTGCCGCCGATCGCCTAGCCGGATCTAGATGTCCTCGGGCACCATCCGGATCGCGCCGACCGGGCACTCGCGCGCGCAGATGCCGCAGCCCTTGCAGTAGTCGAGGTCGAACGCGTACGCGTAGGCGCCGCCGGGCTCGAGCTTGATGACCGCGGCGTCCGGGCACAGCCCGTAGCAGTTGTCGCACGCCAGGCAGCTCCCGCACGACAGGCACCGCCGCGCCTCGTACAGGGCGGTCTCGGCGTCGAGACCCCCGACGACCTCCTCGAACGTCGACACGCGGCGCGCGTGGTCGAGCCGGGGGCGGACCGCGTGCGGGGCATCGCCGAAGTACCACGTGTTCAGCAGATCGAACGCCGCGGGCTCGGCGGTCGCGCCGCGCGCTCCGGCGCTCGGGTGGCGCCCCGCCAGCCATCCGTCGATCGCGGCGGCCGCCTCCCGGCCGTGCCCGATCGCCGCCGTCACCGTCTGCTCGCCGCCGAGCACGTCGCCGCCGCACCACACGCCGGGGCGCCCGGTCATCAGCCCGTCGCCCACCCGGACGCGGCCCTCCGCGACCTCGACGCCGCGCATCCGCTCCAGCAGGCCGAGGTCGCAGGCCTGGCCGGTCGCGAGCACGACGGCGTCGGCGCGCAGCTCCTCGATCTCCCCGGTCGGGCGCACCCGGCCCTCCTCGTCGAGCTCCATGCGCTCGACGGCGACGCGGTCGCCCTCGACGTGGTCGATCGTCGACAGCCAGCGGACGGTCACGTCCTCCTCGACGGCCTGCTCGGCCTCCTCGGCGTGCGCCGGCATCCGCTCGCGCGTGCGCCGGTAGACGACGATCGCGTCCGTCGCGCCCAGGCGGCGCGCGGTGCGGGCCACGTCGAACGCGGTGTTGCCGCCGCCCACGACCGCGACGCGCCGCCCGAGCAGCGGCGGCTCGCCGTCCTCGACCGAGTGCAGGAGCGAGACGGCGTCGAGCACGTGCGCGGCGGACCCGGCCGGGATGTAGGCGCGCCGCGCGAGCTGCGCGCCGACGCCCACGAACGCGGCGTCGAAGCGGCCCTCGGCCATCAGCGCCTCGAGGTCGTCGACGCGGCTTCCCAGGTGCACCTCCACGCCGAGCGCCAGGATCCGCTCGATCTCCGCGTCGACGACGTCGCGCGGGAGCCGGTAGCGCGGGATGCCGTAGCGCATCATGCCGCCGGGCCGCTCCTCGGCGTCGTGGATCTCGACCGCGTGGCCGGCGCGCGCGAGGTGGTACGCGGCCGACAGGCCCGCCGGCCCCGCGCCCACGATCACCACGCGCCGCCCGGTCGCGGCGCGCGGCGGGTCGAGCGTCCAGCCCGCGGCGATCGCCGCGTCGCCGAGGAAGCGCTCGACGGCGTTGATCCCGACGGCCTCGTCGAGCTGCGCCCGGTTGCACGCGCCCTGGCACGGGTGGTAGCAGACGCGGCCCATCACGGCCGGCAGCGGGTTGTCGGCCACGATCCGCCGCCAGGCCGCCTCGTAGTCGCCCTCCTCGGCGTGGTACAGCCACGCCTGCGGGTCCTCGCCGGCGGGGCAGGCGGTCCCGCACGGTGCCGCGCGGCGCACGTACTCGGGGCGCTCGGTCCGCCAGCCGCCGGTGTGGTTGGCGCGGCTGGAGCCGGGCTGCAGGGTGATGGCGAAGGGCGGCTCAGGCATGACGGTCCAATCCGAAGCGGGCGATGGTCCGGTCGGCGCGGCGCTGGAGCGCGTCCAGCACGTCGCGCTGCGGCTCGGGCTCGAACAGGTGGGCGAAGCGGCGCTGCGGGCGCAGGTAGTCCTCGACGGGCCGGCGGCGGCGGATCGGCGTGACGTCCACGACCTCGCCGTCGCGGGCCTCGAACACGGGGAAGAGGCCGGTCTCGACCGCCAGGCGGGCCAGCTCGACGCTCAGGGCCGAGTCGCTGCCCCAGCCCAGCGGGCACGTGCTCAGCACGTGCAGGTAGCGGGCGCCGCGGATCTCCATCGCCCGGCGCACCTTCGCCTCGAGGTCGTGCAGGTCGGCGATCGTCGCGGTCGCGACGTAGGGGATCTCGTGCGCCATCGCGATGAGCGGCGCGCTCTTGCCCTGGCTCAGCTCGGCGCCGGGGCGGCCCGGGACGGCGGGGGTGGTCGTGGTCGACGCGCCCGGCGGGGTGGCGCCCGAGCGCTGCACCCCGGTGTTCATGTAGCCGCCGTTGTCGTAGCAGACGAACAGCACGTCGTCGCCGCGCTCGAACATGCCCGACAGGCACGCGAAGCCGATGTCGACCGTGCCGCCGTCGCCGCCCTGGCCGAGCACGCGGATGTCCTCGCGGCCCTGCGCGCGCAGGCCCGCCGCCATGCCGGCGGCGACGGACGGCGCGTTCGCGAACACCGAGTGGATCCACGGGAGCTGCCACGAGCTCTCCGGGTACGGGGTCGAGAAGACCTCCAGGCAGCCGGTCGCGTTGGCGGCGACGACCCGGCCGCCCGCGGCGGCCATCGCGGCGTCGACGACCGAGCGCGCGGCCAGCGCCTCGCCGCAGCCGCGGCAGGCGCGGTGCCCCGAGGTGATCGCGTTCGCGCGGCGCGGGTCGGACTGCAGCGCGCGCTGCTCGGGGTCCAGCAGCCGGTTGCCGACCGCGCGGGTGCCCACCTGGGCGTAGCGGATCCGGGGCTCGTCGGTCATGCGTCCTCCTCCCACAGGCCGGCGGCGGCGAGCGCCTGCGCGGCGTGCCCGCCGGGCGCCGTCGGGGTGCCGGCGCGCGCCAGCTCGGCGGCGACGCGGTCGCGATCGAGGTCGAGGAAGCCGAGCGAGCCGAGCCGGTCCTCGCGCGCCCGCGCCAGCAGCGTGCGCAGCGACGCCTTCGTGATCGGGCGCCCGCCGAGGCCGGCGATGATGTCGTGCACGCGCGTGTCGCAGCCGTCGAGCGCGCGGCGCACGTCGGCGCCGACGATCCCGCCGGTGCCCGGCGACATCGCCTTCTCCACGACGACCACGCGGCGTGCGGGCGCCAGCGCCGCGCGCAGCTCCGCGGCCGGGGTGGGGCGGAAGCAGCGCAGCGCGAGCGCGCCCACGGGCACGCCGTCGTCGCGCAGCTCGTCGACGACCTCCTCGATCGCGCCGAGCACGGAGCCCATCGCGACGACCACGGTCTCGGCGCCCTCGAGGCGGTAGCCGCGCACGAGCCCGCCGGAGTCGCGCCCGAACGCGGCGGCGAACTCCTCGGCGATCTGCGGGATCGCGTCGAGGGCCGCCATCTGCTTGTGGTGCATGAGGTAGCGGACCTCGGTGAACGCCTCGGGGCCCACCATGGCGCCGATCGTCTGCGGCGCGTCGGGGTCGAGCACCTGGGCCGGCGCGACGCGGGGCAGGAAGGCGTCGACGGCGGCGGCGTCCGGGACCTCGACCGGCTCGTGCGCGTGCGTGAGCACGAAGCCGTCCATGCACACCATGACCGGCAGCGACAGCGTCTCGGCCAGCCGGTAGGCCTGCACGTGGAGATCGACGGCCTCCTGGTTGGACTCGGCGAAGAGCTGGATCCAGCCGCTGTCGCGCTGGGAGAGCGCATCGCTGTGGTCGTTCCAGATGTTGATCGGCGCGCCGATCGCCCGGTTGGCGACCGTCATCACCAGCGGCAGCCCGAGCCCGGAGGCGTTGAACAGCGCCTCCGACATGTAGAGGAGCCCCTGGCTGGCGGTCGCCGTGTACGGGCGCGCGCCGACCGCGGCCGCGCCGATGCACGCCGACATCGCCGCGAACTCCGACTCCACGTTGAGGAGCTGGCAGTCGCCGAGGTCGCCCGCGCAGACCGCGCGCGACAGCGCCTCGACGATGTGCGTCTGCGGCGAGATCGGGTACGCGGCGATGACGTCGGGGCGGCAGCGCCCGACGGTCTGGGCCACGGCGATCGATCCCTCAAGCAGGCGCGGCACTGGCCACCTCCCGGTCGTGGGCCGCGCGCGCGGCGGCCGCGTTGGCGTCGCCCAGGGCGCCGGGGAACCGCTCGCGCAGCGCCGCCTCCAGCGCGGGCAGCGCGATCGCGTCGGTCACCGCGGCGAAGGCGCCCAGCAGCGCGGGGCCCGGCATGGGACGTCCGATGTGCTCGCGTCCGAGCTGGCTCGCGGGCACCGTCACCACGCGCGGCAGCCCGGGGA
>DATMSA010000114.1:0-5720 GCA_035565675.1 Capillimicrobium sp.
CGATCGCCGCCGCCACCACCACGACGAAGACCGTGCGCCCCTGCGCGATCCCGGCGGCGGTCGGCTCGGGCTGGTTGACGACCGCCTCGGAGCCGTAGGCGACGATCACCGCCACCGCGGCCGGCGGCACGACCGCCAGCAGCGCCGGCGCCGCCCCCGGCGCGCGCGCGAGGAGGACGTACGCCAGCACCGCCACCGGCGCGAGCGCCAGCCCGGCCCGCGAGAAGGTCAGCAGCAGCGCCACCGCCACCGGGACGAGCGCGGAGGCCGCGAGCGCGCGCACGACGACGTGCTCGCGCCGTGACGACGCGAGGTGCAGGCACGCGACGACCGCCAGCGCCGTCAGCAGCCCCATCGCGTTCCAGTAGGTCAGCGGGAAGCTGAGCCGCTCGAACTCGCCGCCCGCGGGCGTCGGCCACACGCGCGGGAGCAGGCGCGCGACCAGGCCGCAGATCGCCACGCCGGCGAGCGCCAGGGCGATCGCGCGCGGCATCCAGGCGCGCACCGCGGGCGACGCCGACGCCGCCGCGCACAGCGCCACCGCCAGCGCGTAGAGGAGCGTGCGGTCGAACTCCAGCAGCGCCCGCAGCGGCGCGTGCGACCAGGCCTGCGAGATCAGCGCCCACGCGGCCAGCGCCACCAGCGCCCCCACGGCGATCGCGGGCCAGACGCTCAGGCCGTCCCACGGACGCCGCGCCGCCAGCGCCCACACCACGAGCCCGATCGCGGCCGCGACGGCGGCCAGCGCGGTGTCGTCGGGGAAGAAGCCGCCGGCCGAGAACGCGAGCACGACGATGCCCGCCGCGACGGCAGCCGGGACCGCCCACGAGCCGTGCCCGGCGTGCGCCGCCAGGGCGACGAGACGACGGGCACGCGCGGACACGGCCTGACGCTACGGCCGTCGCGCCGGCCCGGCTGGTGAGGTTCCTCCCCGACGCGGCCGCCCGCGCCCGCGGCGCGCTACCCCGTCTCGCGCAGCCGCCGGACGAGCGCCATCGCCACGTCGCCGGGGATGGCCGACTCGCCGCGCGCGGCCGCGGCGACCGCGTCGCGCAGCGTGCGCTCGCACGCGTCGCGCCACACGACGCCGGTCGCGCCCGCGAGGAGCGCCTGCACGGCCAGCTCGTCCTGGCCGTCGGGCAGCACGACGACCATCCCGGTCGAGGCGCTCGTGGCGGCGATGCTCGCGACCACCGCGATGTCGTCGTCGAGGCCGGTCGGCACGTCGATCACGACGACGTCGGCGGCGAGGCCGGCGAGCGCGTCGAGCACGTCCTCGGGCGTCAGGTCCTCGTGCATCAGCTCGCGGCCGTCGCCCACGAGCGCGGTGCGCAGGGCGGCCTCGCGCACGGAGCCGCCGGCCACCAGCGCCACCCGCACCTTGCGGGTGCGCTCCACCTCGGCGGCGAAGGCCTGGACGTCGAGCTTCGAAGAGCGGTGCTGCGCCATGTTGTCTCCGTATGGGGTCCCTGGCTTCCAGCCCGCCCTACCGGGCCACTGGGGCCGGCGACCCCCCGTGGTCCCGCGCCCGGGACGCTACCCGACTACGCAAGCCCAGACCCCCGACGCGATCAGACGACCTTCCCAGGATTCAGGTTCCGGCCCGGATCGACCCCCTCGAACAGGCCCCGCAGGAGCGCCGCCCCGGCGGGGGACACGTCCTGCTCGAGCCAGGCCGCGTGCTCGGTCCCCACGGCGTGATGATGCGACAGCGTCGCGCCGTTGTCCACGAACGCCTGCTGGACCGCGCGCTTGACCGTGTCGTACTCCTCGAGCACGTCGCGCTCCCCCGACGGGCGCAGCGCGAACGTGAAGTACAGGCACGCGCCGGCGTGGTAGCTGTGCGACAGGTGGCACATGATGTAGCCGCGCACGCCGAGCCGCGCGAACGCGCCCTCGCCGGCCGCCACCACCGCGTCGTACAGCGGCTGCAGCCCGCTCCACGGCGCCGCCGTCTCCGACACGTCGGCCGGGACGCCGCGGTCGAGCAGGAAGTCGCGGATGTAGGGGGTGTCGAACTTCTTCTGGTCGTAGAGCCTGCCCGGGCTGGAGCCGACGCACAGCCCGCCGTAGCGGCTCACGATCCGGCCGACCGCGCGGCGCTGGCGGTCGACGTGCGCCGGCGTGCCCTCGTAGCCCACGAACGCCAGGCACATCGCCGACGGGTCGATCCCGCGCCGCTTCAGGTACGCCTGCAGCGCCTTCGACTTCGCGCGGTCCGCCAGCGTCGGCGACTTGCGGGTGGCGAACGAGAACTGCGTCTCGCGCGCGTCGGACACCCGCGTGACCGACGGCGTCGCCTCGCTCTCGGCGATCGCGCGCATCGCCTCCAGCGCGCGCGGCCAGTCCGGCAGCAGGTAGCCGAGGATCGTGCGGCGCTCGGGGATCGGGTGCACGTGGATCCAGGCCTCGGTGATCAGGCCGAGGCGTCCCTCGCTGCCGAGCACCATCTCGCGCACGCTCGGGCCGGTCGACGTCGACGGCACCGGGCGCGTGGCCAGCATCCCGGCGGGCGTGACGACCCGCACCGCGCGCGTCAGGTCGGCGATGTCGCCGTACTTGTCGGACTGCATCCCCGACGAGCGGGTGGCGATCCAGCCGCCGAGCGTCGAGTGGGTGAAGCTGTCGGGGAAGTGCCCGGCCGTCCAGCCGCGCGCCTCGAGCTGGCGCTCCAGGTCGGGGCCGAGCACGCCGGCCTGCACGCGCGCGATGCGCGACCGCTCGTCGATCTCCAGCACCCGGTCCAGGCGCCCCATGTCGACCGACAGCACGGGCCGCGCCTCGTCGGCGGGCGCCTCGAGCGAGCCGGAGATGTTCGTGCCGCCGCCGAACGGGATGACGACCGCGTCGGCGTCGAGCGCGGCGCGCAGGACGGCGGCGACGGCCTCCTCGGTCCCGGGGCGCACGACGACGTCGGGCACCCGGCCGAGCTCGCCGCGGCGGGTCAGCACGAGGTCGCGCAGCGACTTGCCGCGCGCGTGGACGACGCGGTCGAGCGCGTCGGTCGTCACGTGCTCGGCGCCGACCGCGGCCTCGAGCGCGGCGCGCAGCGCCCCGGGCAGCCGCGGCTCGGGGACGTCGAGCTCGTCGAAGCGCGGCGGGCGGGTGGTCGGCCGGGCGACGTCGACCCCGAGCACCCGCTCGATGAAGCCGCGCAGCTCCGGCTTGTCCTCATGGGTGAACGAGACGTCGTGCTCGCCCCACCCCCACCACTTCATCGCGCCCAACTCGTGTCCCCTCTCGTGTCGCGTGCAGGCCGCAGACTGCCACGATCGGTGAAACCGCGGAGGCCGCGCGGTGTTCACCCGTCCGAGGTGGAGCGACGACCGGTCCACGAGGGGAGCTGCGCCGAGCTCGACGAGCGGTGGGCGCGCACGCCGCCTGCGCGCGCGGCCCGCGCCGCGATCCTCGCCGGCGTCTTCGAGCCGATCCTCGCCTACTACACGCGGCGCGACCACGGCGGGCACGAGCGCCTGCGCGGCGTGCGCGGGCCGGTGGTGTTCGCCGCCAACCACTCCAGCCACATCGACACGCCGATCCTGCTGCGCGCGCTGCCGGCGCCGTGGCGGGGCCGCACCGTGGTCGCGGCGGCCGCCGACTACTTCTACGGGAGCCGCCGCAAGGCCGCGCTCGTGTCGCTGCTGTTCTGCACGGTGCCGATGCGCCGCGAGGGCGGCGGCAGCGCGGACCTCACGCACGTCGACGCGCTGCTGGCGTCGGGCTGGAGCGTGCTCATGTACCCGGAGGGGACGCGCCGCCACGACGGCGGGCCGGCGCGCCTGCGCAGCGGCGCCGCGGTCCTTGCCGCCCGCCACGGCGTGCCGATCGTGCCGATCCACCTGGCCGGCACCCGCGCGGCGATGCCGCCCGGCCAGGTCTGGCCCCGCCGCCGGGTCTGGCAGCGGCGCCACCCGGTGCGCGTCACGTTCGGCGACCCGATCGCCCTCGACGACCCGGGGCGCCGCCACGAGGCGATGGAGCGCATCGAGGCGTTCTTCGCCGCGCAGGGCGCCGGGCGGCCGGAGCCGCACCTCACGCTGGCATAGGCTGCCGGGCCGGATGGACCTCACGCCGCTTCGCTGCTTCGCCGCCGTCGCCTCGCGCGGCAGCGTCCACGCCGCCGCCCAGGACCTGCACCTGTCGCAGGCCAGCGTGTCGCGGCACGTGCAGCGCCTCGAGCGCGAGCTGGGCGCCGAGCTGTTCGTGCGCCGCGACGGGCGGGCGCTGGAGCTGACCGACGCCGGCCGCCGCGTCCTCGGGCCGGGCCGCGACCTGCTCGCCGACGTCGAGCGCCGCTGGGCCGCGATCCGCGACGTCGCGCGCGGCGACGCCCCGCACGTGGCGATCGGGGTGGGCACGCTCGCGACGCTGACGGACTGGTTCGACTCGCTCGTGCGCGACTTCCGCGCCGCGCGCCCCGAGGTGCGCATCGCCACGGTCGAGAGCCACGACTTCGCCGCGACGCAGCGGGCCCTCGCCACCGGGGAGGTCGACGTGGGCGTCAACGGCGTCGAGGTCGGCGCCGCCCCGCCCGGCCTGGAGGTTCGCCCGTTCGCGCGGCTGCGACCGCGGTTCGTCGTCGCGCCCCGCCACCGCCTCGCCCGCCGCCGGCGCGTGACGCTCGACGACGTCGCCGGCGAGGCGTTCGCGTTCCTCGACGGGTCGGAGGCGCTGCGCAGCTTCGAGGCCGCCTGCGAGATCGCCGGCATCGCGCCGCAGATCGTGCAGCGCTGCGACCAGGCGCTCACGCTCGCCCACGTCGTCTCGACCGGCGACGTGGCGACCGTCGTCTACGGGGCCCAGCGCCGCGACGTGCCCTACCTCATCGGCGACGAGCTCGTCACGATCGACCTGGACCTGCCCGGGCCCGACTACGAGCTGGCCGTCATGTGGCCCCGCGACCGGCAGCTCAGCCCGGCCGCCCGCGCGTTCGCCGACCAGGCCGTCGCGGTGCTCGAGCCCCGCGCCGAGCCGGCGATCCAGGACTGAAACGCCGGCCGACACATCGTCATTGCCGGGGTCCCCGGGCGATGGTGCCATGGGCGCACCATGAGCATCGAAACCGTCGTCATCGCCATCCTCTGCGCCGTCCCGCTGGTGCTGCTGGTCGTCGACGTCGCGCGCGGCGGGTCGTCGCGGCGCCGCCGCCCGCGGTCGGACCGCATGTCGCAGACGCCGCCTCCCGGCGCCGAGCCGGCCGTCCCGACCGCCCCGCCGGACGCGTCCGCCCCGCCTGCCGCGTCCGCGCGCCCGGCGCCGCCCCGCCAATCGGACCGGCCGGCGGACCGGCCGGAGCCGCCGGTCAGCCCATACGTCCTGCAACCAGCGCGCTGAGCTCGTCGAGCTGGGTCTGCAGGCTGCCGCAGACCTGCTCGCACAGCGCGTACACGGTCGGGTCGGCGACCGCGTAGTAGGAGCTGGTGCCCACCTTGCGGCGCGACACCAGCCCGGCGTTCAGCAGCACGCCGAGGTGCTTGGAGGCGTTCTGCTGGCTCGTGCCGAGGAGCTCGGTGAGCTGCTGGACGGACTTCTCGCCGTCGCGCAGCGCGTCCAGCAGCCGGATGCGGGTCGGGTCGCCGATGACCCGCAGGCGCGCGGCGATGAGCTCGGCGAGCTCCGCGGGGATCGGGCGAGGCAGGCTGGTCATGGTCCCCTCAGTGTGACGGGTCGCGACCGCGACCCGGGCGGCGGGCAGGCGTCCGCCGCCCCGGGGAGGCGGG
>DATMSA010000115.1:0-10243 GCA_035565675.1 Capillimicrobium sp.
TCGACATCCCGGGCAGCGGCCGCTACGACCCGCTGTACAACCCGGGCGGGCCGGGCAACGACCCGACCCCCGGCGTGCGCTACACGGTCGGCAGCCCCGCGATCTCCCAGCCGGTGATCCAGGCGCTGCGCGACCCGATGACGGTGACCTACCGGGCGCGCTGAGCGCGCCCGGTATGGTGGCGCGCACCATGAGAGGGATCTCGATGCGCGCCGCCACGATGGCGATCGCGGCGGCGGCAGCGCTCCTGGCGCCCGCCGCCGCCCAGGCCGGCCCGAAGTCGCCGCAGCGGGCGATCGTCACGCTCGGCGACAGCTACATCTCCGGCGAGGCCGGCCGCTGGAAGGGCAACAGCACGACGACGACGGGCGACAGCGCCGGGACCGATCGCGCCTGGAACGGCACGCAGCCCGACCCCTCGCGCGTGTACCTGGGCGGCAGCGACGCCAACGGCTGCCACCGCTCCGACGTCGCCGAGATCATGGGCGTCGCGCGGCCGGGGCTCACCGCGCTGAACCTCGCCTGCTCGGGCTCGGAGACCATCAACGTCCTGCGCGCCGCGTCCGGCGGCAAGCCCTACAAGGACGACCAGACGCAGGGCGACCAGCTCGTCGACGCCCTCAAGCGCTACGACGTCCGCGTGATCGTCCTGTCGATCGGCGGCAACGACCTCGGCTTCGCCGACGCCGCCCAGTCGTGCGTGATCTCCTACTTCACCGGCGGCAAGCCGTGCCGCGACACGGCCCAGAAGCAGATCGAGGACCGCATGCCGGCCACGATGAGCAACGTGCGTCACGTGATCGACGACGTCCGCGCGATCATGCGCCAGGCCGGCTACGACCGCGACGACTACCGCTTCATCCTGCAGAGCTACAGCTCGCCGGTGCCGCGCGGCAGCGAGAACCGGCTGGGCGAGAGCGGCTGGGACCGCGTCAACTACGGCTGCGGCATGTGGAACGCCGACCTCGACTGGGCCCGCGACACGTTCGTGCCGCGCGTCTCCGACGAGCTGCGCGCGGTCGCCGACGCCGAGAAGGTCGAGTTCCTCGACGTGCGCGACCTGCTGCAGGGCCACGAGGCCTGCTCCAAGGACGCGCAGACGGGCGCGAGCGCTCCCGACGCCCAGCTCGAGTGGGCGCGCGTGGTCACCGTCAGCGGCCCGGGCGACAAGCAGGAGTCGCTGCACCCCAACGCGATCGGCCAGGCCGCGCTGGGCAACTGCCTGCGGCTCGTGCTCGCCGACGACGACGGCGACGAGTGGGCCTGCCGCGCCGGCGCGGGCGTCGCGCCGTCCGCCGTGCGGCTGGTGCAGATCCGTCGCAAGCTCGTCGACGTCGAGCGCCAGCGCAAGCGGCCGGTCGACGTCACGCCCGACGACGACGGCGACACCGAGCCGTGGGCCGGCATCGACCAGGACGTCGTCGACCTGGCGATCATCCGCCGCGGCGGCCTGGGGCCGGTGACGGTCGCGCGCTGACGCGCGGCGGTCAGGCGGTGGGCGCGGTCGCCCGCCGCCAGCCGAGCGCCGGCGCGATGTGCTCGGCGATCGTCTCCAGCATCCGCGCGTTGTACTCGACGCCGAGCTGGTTGGGGACGGTCAGCAGCAGCGTGTCGGCGTCCTGCACGGCGGGGTCGCGGGCGAGCTCCTCGGCGATGGCGTCGGGCTCGCCCGTGTAGCTGCGCCCGAAGCGGGCGATCGTGCCCTCGAGGTAGCCGATCTGGTCCTCGCCGTCCGCGCCGCGCCCGCCGAAGTAGCGGCGGTCCTCGTCGGTCGTGATCGGGATGACGCTGCGGCTCACCGACACGCGCGGCTCGCGCTTCCAGCCGGCGTCGGCCCACGCGGCGCGGTAGATCGCGATCTGCTCGGCCTGCAGCTCGCCGAACGGCACGCCCGTGTCCTCCGACAGCAGCGTCGAGCTCTGCAGGTTCATCCCCTGCTCGGCCGCCCAGCGGGCGGTCTCGCGGGTGCCCGACCCCCACCAGACGCGGTCGTCGAGCCCGGGGGACTGCGGCTGCAGCGCGAGCGCCGCCGACGTGCCGGTCATGCCCGGATCCGAGCGGGCCATCGCGGCCCCGCGGATCGCGTGGCGGAAGATCCGCGTGTGCTCGCGGGCCATGTCGGCGTCGGTCCGGCCCTCGCCGGGGACGTGGCCGAACGACTCGTAGCCGCGCAGCGCCGGCTCGGGCGAGCCGCGGCTGACGCCGAGCTGCAGGCGCCCACCGCTGATCAGGTCGGCGGCGCCGGCCTCCTCGGCCATGTGCAGCGGGTTCTCGTAGCGCATGTCGATCACCGCGGTGCCGATCTCGATGCGCTGGGTGCGCGCGCCGATCGCGGCGAGCAGCGGGAACGGCGTGGCGAGCTGGCGCGCGAAGTGGTGCACCCGCACGTAGGCGCCGTCCAGGCCGATCGCCTCGGCCGCCTCGGCCAGCTCGATCGTCTGCACGTGCGCGTCGCGGGCGGTCGGCGTGCGCGATCCGGGGGCGTTGCCCCAGTGGCCGAACGTGAGGAAGCCGATGCGCTTCATGCCCTCGACGCTACCGGCTCGCGTCCGTAGGCTGGGCGCGCCGGCTCCACCGGCGCCCGATGCCGCCGCCCTCGCTCAAGTACCGGATCGTCCACGCCGTGCAGCAGCGCGCGCTGAACCCGCCGATCCGGTTCCTGCTCGGCCACGGCCTGCCGGCGCCGGGCTACGTGCTGCTGGAGACGACCGGCCGCCGCACCGGGCGGTCGCGGCGCACGCCGGTGGGCGACGGGCGCGTCGACGGCGTGCTGTGGATCGTCGCCGAGCACGGCGAGCGCGCCGGCTACGTGCGCAACATCCGCGCCGATCCGCGCGTGCGGGTGCGCCTGCGGGACGGGTGGCACGAGGGCGTCGCCACCGTCCTGCCCGACGACGACGCCCGCCGCCGCCAGCGCTGGCTGGCGCGGCGCCGGCCGGCCACGGCGCTCAACGCGCTGGTCGTGCGCCTGATGGGGACGGCGCTGACGACCGTGCGCGTGGAGCTCTCCGGCGCCGCGGTCAGCGACGCACCGTGAGGCGGTGGCGGGCGATCGCCTGGTCGCCGCCGTTGCAGAGCGCCATCTGGCCGGTGTAGATCAGCCGGTCCGAGCAGCCCTCGTTGTCGACGACCATCAGCCGGACGGTGTAGCGACCGGGCCGGTGGTAGCGGTGGCGCACCGTCGGGCGGGTGGTCACCTCCCGGTGGCCGTCGCCGAAGCGCCAGTGGTAGCGACGCACGGTCCCGTCGGGGTCGCTCGAGCCGCTCGCGTCCAGGCGGACGGCCTGCCCGTGGCGGACGCTGCGCGGCCCGGCGAGATCGGCGGTCGGCCCCTGGTCGGGCGTGATCGCGACCCCGTGCGGCTCCTGGCCGGCGGAGATCGGTGCCCGCCCGCCGCGCAGGAGATGGCCGCGCGGGCCGACGGAGAACCACGTCACCGCGCTCTCGGCCGCCGAGCTCGCGTACACCGCGTGGCCGTTGGGCGCGACCGCGATGCCGCCGGGGCGGCCGGCGGTGCGCACGGCCCGCGGGCGCAGCGCGGTGAGCTTGCCCGTGCGCCGGTCGACGAGGAACTGCGACATCGTGTTGACGAGGCCGTTGGGCGTGTACAGGTTGCGCCCGTCGGGGCTGATCCCGACGCCGGCGGCGCCCGCGCCGACGCGGACGATCGCCGGGTTCTTGGGCCGCACGGTGCCGTCGCGGCGGATCGTGAGCTGGGCCAGGCGGCCGGTGAGCGCAGCGACGTACAGCGAGCGGCCGTCGGGGCTGACGGCCAGGCCGCTGGGCGCCGGGGGCATGCGGACGGTGGCCGGCGACTTGGGCGTCAGCACGCCGGTGACCGGGTCGGCGTCGTACTGGCTGAGCGAGGCGCCGTGCAGGTTGGTGACGTACACGGAGCGGCCGTCGGGGGAGACCGCGACGCCGGAGGCGCCCTCGCCGGACGGGACCGACGCGGGGCTCTTGGGGGTGGGGACGCCGTCGGGGCCGATGTCGTACTGGAAGACCGCGCCCGACTCCTGGGCGGCGACGTACAGCGAGCGGCCGTCGGGCGACGCCACGACGCCGTGCGCGCCGACGCCGGCGGGGACCGCGGGTGTGCTGAGCGGGGTCAGGCCGCCGTCGTCGCCGACGCGGTACGCGTACACCATGCCCGTCTCGGCGGCGCTGCCGTAGGCGAAGCGGCCGTCGGACGTGAACGTCATGTGCTGCGGCTTGGCGCCGGTCTCGACGGTCGGCGGGACGAGCGGCGACAGCGCGCCGCCGGGGACGCCCATCGCGAACTGCGAGATCGTGCCGACGGGGGTCGCGCCGCCGTCGGAGACGTAGAGCGCGCGGGCGGCCTGGGCCTCCGGCGCGGCGGCGATCGCCGCCGCGCCGAGCGTCAGTGCGGTGAGGCCCATGGCGGCGAGGCGCCGGTGGCCGATTGCGGTTGGGGCGCCGGTGCGTCCATGCATAGTGACGCAGTGTAATCAGTGATCGGCGGGCGTGCGTCGCTTCGTGCGCAGGCTCACACGGCGGCGCCGTACTGCTCGCGCGCGTAGTCGGCCAGCCCGCGCGCCTCGAGGCGCTCGACCGGGGCCCGGAACGTCACCTGGACGACCCCGGGCGCCCGTCCGATCTCGATCGCGCCGCTGATCGTCGCCCGGTTCATCACCTCGGGCACGCTCATGTCCAGCAGCGCTGCCGCGCGGGCGAGGCCGTTGTCGGTGGCGCTGTTCAGGTCGGGCCCGGTGCCGATCACCGAGACCGGCAGCGACTCCTCGATGCGGTCGACGCCGTAGCGGCGCGCGAGGGTCTCCGCGCGCAGGCGCTCCTCGGCGCTGAGCGGGCGGGCGAGGTAGGGGAGGTCCTCGGCGACCGGCAGCAGCACCGGGCCGTCGATCCCGAGCCCCTTGACGACCTCGACCTGGAGCGTGACGGTCCCCGACACGTCGCACGTGTGGCCGGCGATCTCGCCGTCGCCCTGGAGCGCGTGCATGTCGCCGAGGTAGACGCCGCCGCCGTCGACCTTCACCGGGCAGACGAGGATCGCGCCCGCGCGCACCGCGTCGATGTCCATGTGGCCGTCGGTCTTCGCGGCGGCCAGCTCGTCGGCGGTCATCGCGTAGCGGTGCGGCGCGCCGATCAGGAACGCGCCGAAGTCGCCGGCGTTGTGGGAGTCGGGCATCGTCGCCGACGGGGACGTGCCGAGCTGGCCCATGAACGGCCGCAGGCGCGTGGCGAGGCCGACGATGTCGTGCGGGGCGAACCCGAGGATCGGGTTCTGGCGCGAGCCGTCGGGCAGCGCGGCGTAGCGGGCGGCGTCGGCGGCGAACGTCTCGGCCGCCTGCTGCGGGACGGTGAGGCCGACGCGGCGGACCTCGTCGAAGGCGATCGTGTAGCCGTTGGTGAACGTGAACGGGGTCGCGTCGGCGCCGCAGGCGGCGCAGCGCACCGACTCCGGCCCGATGCCCTCGACGCGGGTCTCCGGCCACTCGGCCCCGCAGCCCGGGCACACGGCGGCGCAGTAGGGGTCGCCGTTGAAGCGGCCGTCCATCGGCTGGTCGTTGCCCGAGGACGTCGCGATCGAGGTGACCTCGATGTCGCGGATGCGGATCGCGATCGCGTCGCCGACCTCGGCGCCCTCGACGGCGATCGGCTGGCAGACCTCGTGGCCGCCGCGGATCGCCGGGGTGATCATCGGGCCCCAGCAGCCGGGGGCGGTGTTGACGACGATGTGGCCGCCGTCGGCGACCGGGCCGGTCATCGGCACGTCGGGCCCCAGGAGGCCGTCGGTGAAGGTGTCGACGAACACGGTCCGCTGCGCGGTGGTGGGGCGGGCCTGCGGTTCGATGGCCATGTCACGTGCCTCCGGAGATCGGGGTGAGCAGGGCGACCTCCTCGCCGCCGGCCAGCGGCCGGTCGGGCCGCGCGTGCTCGCCGGCGACGACCGGCAGCGCGGACCGCAGCGCGCCCGCGAGGCGCGGCTGCTCGGCGCCGAGCGAGGCGATCGCGTCGGCGACCGTGGCGCCGTCGGGCAGGTCGAGGGAGAGCCTCGGCGCGGGGGCGAGCCGCGCCAGTCCGGTGCCGAGTCGTACCTGAACCTGGATCATGGTCTCCCTCGTCGCAGTGTGACGCAACCGGGCGCAGCGCGCAGGCGGTGCCGCTCCCCGCCCCACGTGTGGCACATGGCAGCCGCTATGCGGACGTGAAGTGCCACACGTCCCGTGGAAGCGAGCGCGTGGCGCCGCGGGAGTACTGTGGAGGGGAGCGACCAGACGGAGGCAAGCGATGACCGAGACGGCGATCCTGGCAGGCGGGTGCTTCTGGGGGATGCAGGACCTGATCCGCAAGCGCCCGGGCGTGATCTCGACCCGTGTCGGCTACACCGGAGGCGACGTCCCCAACGCCACGTACCGCAACCACGGCACGCACGCGGAGGCGATCGAGATCGTCTTCGACCCCGAGCAGGTGTCCTACCGCGAGCTGCTCGAGTTCTTCTTCCAGATCCACGACCCGACGACGAAGAACCGCCAGGGCAACGACATCGGGATGAGCTACCGCTCGGCGATCTTCTACCTCGACGACGAGCAGCGCCGCGTCGCGCTCGACACCATCGCCGACGTCGACGCCTCGGGCATCTGGCCCGGCAAGGTCGTCACCGAGGTCGAACCGGCCGGCGACTTCTGGGAGGCCGAGCCCGAGCACCAGGACTACCTGGAGCGCTACCCGAACGGCTACACCTGCCACTTCGTCCGCCCGAACTGGGTGCTGCCCAAGCGCCAGGAGACGGTCGGCTCGTAGTGGAGGCCGTCGTCTTCGACCTCGACGGGGTCATCGTCGAGTCGGAGCGCATCTGGGACGAGGCCCGGCGCGAGCTCGTCGCCCGCACCGGCGGGACGTGGAAGGCGGAAGCGACCCGGGCGATGATGGGCATGAGCTCGCCCGAGTGGACGCGCTACCTGCGCGACGAGCTCGGCGTGCCCCTGCCCGTGGAGGAGATCGGCCCGGCCGTCGTGGCCGAGATGGAGCGCCGCTACCGCGAGCAGCTGCCGCTGATCCCCGGCGCCGTCGAGGCCGTCCGCGCGCTCGCGGACGAGTGGCCGCTCGGCCTGGCGTCGTCATCGAACCGGCCGATCATCGACCTCGTCCTGGCCGAGGCCGGGATCGCCGACCGGTTCGCCGCGACCGTCTCCTCCGAGGAGGTCGGTCGCGGCAAGCCCGCCCCCGACGTCTACCTGGAGGCCGCGCGCCGGCTCGGCGTCGACCCGGCCGCCTGCGTCGCGATCGAGGACTCCACGAACGGCATCCGCGCCGCCGCGGCCGCCGGCATGACCGTGATCGCGACGCCGAACGCCGAGCTGCCGCCGGCCGACGACGCGCTCGCGCTCGCCGCCGCGGTCGTCGACGGGCCGCGAGCGATCACGCCCGAGCTGGTCCGCGGGCTCGGATAGCGCGACCGCCCGGCGGGTAGGGGAGGGAGCCCATGAGCCCGCCGCGCAGCACCGATCCCCTCTGGCTGGCGACCGGCCGCGGCCCCGGCGCCGCCCGGCCGGCGATCGCCGCCGACGTCGAGGTCGACGTGGCCGTCGTCGGCGCCGGCATCGCCGGCATCACCACGGCCCTGCTGCTCCAGCGCGACGGCGCCCGCGTCGCCGTGCTCGACCGGCACACGGTGGCCGGCGGCGCGACCGGCGCCACCACCGCCAAGGTCAGCGCGCTGCAGCAGACCCGCTACACGAAGATCCGCCGCGTCCACGACGACCGCACCGCCGCCGCGTACGCGGCCGCCCAGCTCGAGGCGATCGCGTGGATGGACGCGCTCATCGCCGCCGAGGGCATCGACTGCGCCTGGGAGCGCCTGCCCGCCTTCACGTACGCCGCCGACGGCGACCAGGTCGCCAGCGTCGAGCGCGAGGCGGCCGCCGCCCGCGCCGCCGGCCTCGACGTCGAGGTCACCGACGATACGCCGCTGCCGTTCCCCGTGCCCGCGGCCGTGCGCCTCGACGGCCAGGCCCAGTTCGACCCGGTCCGCTACGTCCGCGGCCTCGCCGGCCTCCTCGAGCGCGACGGCGGCCTGATCTTCGAGCGCTCCGCCGTCACCGGCGTCCACGAGGGCACGCCGTGCCGCGTGGAGACCGAGCCCGGCCCGACCGTCACCGCCCGCGACGTGGTGATCGCGACCAACTACCCGCTGCTGGACCGCGGCCTGTTCTTCGCGCGCATGGAGGCGACGCGCTCCTACCTCGTCGCGGCGCGGGTCCGCGGCGAGGCGCCGCGCGGCATGCTCATCACCGCCGGCGAGCCGACCCGGTCGGTGCGGCCGCACGTCGACGGCGACGACACCTGGGTGCTCGTCGGCGGCGAGGGGCACATCACCGGCGCGGCCGAGGCGGACCCCGAGCGCTTCGCGGCGCTGGAGGCGTTCGCCCGCGAGCACTTCGACGTCGTCGACGTCCCGTACCGGTGGGCGACCCAGGACGGGATGCCGACCGACGAGCTGCCGTACGCGGGTCGCTACACGCCGGTGTCCAGGCACCTGTTCGTCAACGCCGGCGGGCAGAAGTGGGGGATGACGAACGCGACCGCGGGCGCGTTCGTGATCGCCGACCGCCTCGCCGGGCGCGAGCGCCCCTACGGGCGCGTGGTCGACCCGAACCGGGTCTCGGTCAAGGCCGCCCCGAAGGTCGCCAAGGCGCAGGCGTGGGTGGCCGCGCACTTCGTCGGCGACCGGCTGCGCCCGGGGGAGGCGTCGTCGGCCGACGAGGTGCCCGCCGGGGAGGCGCGCGTGGTGCGCTCCGGACTCGACTGCACCGGCGTCTACCGCGACGAGGCAGGGAACCTCCACGCCCTCTCGATGCGCTGTCCGCACCTGGGGTGCTTGGTACGGTTCAACGACGCCGAGCGGACCTGGGACTGCCCTTGTCACGGGTCGCGGTTCGACATCGACGGCGCGGTCCTCGCCGGCCCGGCCGTCTCGCCGCTCGAGCGGCGCGAGCCGCCCGGCGCCTCCTGACCTCCACTCCATGTCCGACACGCACTCGCGAACGTACGGCGCGCTGGCCGCCGACGACCACGGCGCCGCGGGCGGGCCGCCGCTGCTGCTCGTCCACGGCCTCACCTTCGACCGCCGCCAGTGGGGCCCGGTCCTGCGCGCGCTCGACCCCGACCGTCGCGCCGTCGCCGTCGACCTGCCCGGGCACGGCGACTCGCCGCCGCTGCAGGACTTCACGCTCGACGACGTCGCCGCCGCGATCCACGACGCCGCGGCCGCGGCCGGGCTCGACGCCCCGATCGTCGTCGGCCACTCGCTCGGCGGCGCGCTGGCGACGACGTACGGCGCGCGCTACCCGGCCCGCGCGGTCGTCAACGTCGACCAGCCGCTGCTGGCCGGGCCGTTCTCCCAGGTCCTGCGCGAGGTCGAGCCGCTGCTGCGCGGCCCCGACTGGGAGCGGGTGTGGGCGCGGATGCTCGGCGGCATGGGCATCGACGGGCTCCCCGCCGACGCGCAGGAGCTGGTGCGCACCGCGACGACGCCCCGCCAGGACCTGCTGCTCGGCTACTGGGACGAGGTCCTGACCGTCCCCGCCGACGAGCTCGACGCCCGGCGCGTCGAGGAGCTGCGCGCGATCCGGGAGCGCGGCGTGCCCTACCACTACGTGACCGGAGCGGAGCCGCCGCCGCGCTTTCGCGCGTGGCTGGAGGCGGCCGTGCCGGACGTCGCGGTGACGGTGCTGCCCGGCAGCGGCCACTTCCCGCATCTGGCCCAGCCCGCGGCGGTCGCCCGCATCGCGAGCGAGGCCGCCGCGGCCTGAGCGGCTAGCGCGTCGCGCGCCGGAACGTCGTGACCGCGTTGGAGGCGAACGCGCCGGCGTAGACGTGGCGCCCGTCGGGGCTGACGACGACCGACGTGACGCCGGCCAGGGCGCGCCCGCGCCGGCAGCCGTCACGGGGCGCCATCGTGATGCAGCCGGCGCGGCGGCCCGCCTGCCGGACGGCGCCGGTGGCCGGGTCGCGCGCGAACACGCCGATCCCGCTGGACAGGAACGACGCCACGTACACGTTGCGCCCGTCGGGCGAGATCGCGACGCCCTCCGGCCCGCGCATCCCGCGCCCGAGCCCGCAGCGGGTGGTCGGGCGGGAGGTGACGCAGCCGGCGAGCCCGTCGTCCTGCGTGAGCGCCCCGGTCTGCGCGGACCGCGCGAAGCCGGTGAGGCTGGCGCTGAGGACCGACGCGACGTAGGCCGCCGACCCGTCGGGGGTC